>NZ_CP114286.1:4662163-5009579 GCF_027111275.1 Flavobacterium luteolum
CACCAATTCCCGACATTTGTTCAATATCGGTATCAGCGTCAAAAATTAGTGAAATGTTCCATCCGTAACTGTCCATTGACGACATTGATTCGTAAACTCCTAGTGTTGCCATGTTGGCTTCGTTTACATCAGAAAAAAAGTTGGCTGTGGTAAAGTAAGAGTATGGAGTAACGTCTAAATCTTTGTCACAGGAATTAAGAGGCAATAGGAGACAGGCTACACCTGCGATAACCATTGCTTTGCGTGAAAATATATTGTGTTTCATCTTTTTAAACTTTAAATTATAATGAAATATTTAATCCTGTAACAAAGGATTTACTTCTAGGATAAGCACTAAAATCGACTCCTCTGGTAATGGCATTGTTAAGAACATTTACCTCAGGATCATAACCAGAATATTTAGTAAATACATATAAGTTATACGCCGTAAAATAGATTCTTAGGTTTGAGATTTTAGATTTCTTAAGCCAGTCTTTTGGCAATGTATAGCCTAAACTGATGTTGTTAATTCTTAAGAAAGAACCATCTTCGATAATATCGCTATACAAACGTCCAGTAGTATTACCATTAAAAGCAGGATACTTTTTGCCCACGTTTAAAGCTGTTAATTCATCTGGATCGGTAACGCGTTGTCCAGCATTATTAATCGTAGTCCATCGATCAGCGTAGATGGCAAAAGTGTTTAAATTGTCTAGGTTAAGCCTTGAATTGTTTAAAACGTTGGCATTGTAAATATCATTGCCTACTGTAAAATCAAGGAAAACACTCAAATCAATTCCTTTGTAGCTAAAAGTATTGTTTAGACCACCAGTATATTTCGGATTTGCATTTCCAATAATCGTTCTGTCCAAATCGTTTATTACGCCATCAGGTTTTCCATCAGGACCGCTTATGTCTTTAAATTTGATAAATCCTGGCTGTACCACAATATTATCGCTTGGAACGCCCGATTTTAAAGTATATACTTTTGTGGTTGCGTTATAATCAAAATCACTAACCTGATACAAACCATCATTTACATAACCGTACATGGTTCCAACTGGCTGTCCGACTTTCAGAATATAATCGTTTTTATCTGTATAACTGTTTGTAATTAATGAAGTTTCGCCTTCGCTTAAAGCCAACACTTTTGTTTTATTAAAAGCAATATTAAAAGTAGTGTTCCAGATAAAATTATCGTTTTTAACATTTATTGTATTCAGTGTAAACTCTAAACCGCGATTAGAAGTTGCTCCAATATTTTGAAACTGTTTTTTGAAACCAGAACTAGCCGGTACACGAGTGTTGTAAAGCAGATCTTTTGATTTATTCTCATACAATTCAGTCGTTAACGAGATTCTTTGTTTAAAAAATCCTAAATCAAGACCAATATTAGTCGATTTTGTCGCTTCCCATTTTAAGAACGGATTAGGAAGGTTGTTCTGAAAAGCGGTAATATTAGTCTGGTTGTTTAACGGATAAGAACCAGAATTAAAAATTCCTAAAGCAGCATAATTAGCAATTCTGTTATTTCCTGCTTCACCATAGCTTAAACGAAGCTTAAGATCTGAAAACACAGGAAGTTTCTGCATGAAATTCTCTTCAATAACTCTCCAAGCAACTGATGCAGAAGGGAAGTAGCCCCATTGGTTTTCGGTTCCAAATTTTGAAGATCCATCTGCTCTTAAACTAGCCGCGAATAAGTACTTGTTTTTGAAGGCATAATTGGCTTTTCCGAAGAAAGAAAGCAATTTATCATCTTCTGCAAAAGTTGTCGGTATTCCGGCAATGGTTCCAAGCTGTAATTTATCCCAGCTTAAATTTACATTAGGAAAAGCAGATGCAGTTGCAGTAACACCTTCTGTATAATTGTAGATGTATTCTTGTCCAAGAGTAGCGTCAAATTTATGGTTTTTGTTGAAAGTATTGCTGTACGTTAAAACGTTGTTATAGTTTAAACGAGTTCCAATATTATGCGTTACGCCTCCATTTGCACCACCAGCTCTAATAGCCTGAATACCTCTCGAGTCGTTAAAAAACTTGCTTTTATTGCTGTTGTCTGTATAACTTACCAATCCGCGGTAAATCAAGTTTGGTGTAATATTATATTGCAGCTGTAAGCTCATGTTAATCGATCTGTTGATGGCTTCTCTTTTCTGGCTGTCAATTGTAATAAGCGGACTTTGGAATGTTGGTGAATCTTGATTGTCTAACGGATCAACTACTAAAGTTTTTAGATCTTCGTCAGATCCATTTTTCCCGATAGTTGGTCTGTATTGCAATAAATTCTGCAGCATGCTCAATCTCGCATTTCCGCCATCAGAAGTAGAAAGTCCAGTAATTTTTTGATTCGAATAGTTTACAATTGCATTTACAGAGAATTTTTTGCTGATGTTATTGATTACGTTCAATTTCACGATGTTCTTGACAGAACCCGTTCCAAGCATAATTCCTTCATCATCATTTACAGAGTAAAAAGCATTGTATTTAGTGTCATTTTCGCCTCCGCTAATGCTAATTTTATGATACTGATTTACAACAGCATTTCCAAAAACTTCATCTTGCCAGTTAATTCCTTTTCTGTTTTTGTATAAACCTTCTAGTTCATCATAAGTTCCATAAGCGCCTACAAACTTCTGCATTCTAGCATCATCTGTAGCAGATTCGTATATTAACTTGGTATAATCATACGGATTCATTACCTTAAGTTCTTTGGCAATCGTTTTTATTCCGCCATAAGTATCATAGCTTATCGTAAGTTTTCCGCCTTTAGCTTTTTTGGTTGTTACCAATACAACGCCGTTTGCACCTTGCGCACCATAAATAGAGGTCGACGCGGCATCTTTTAAAACATCGATAGATTCGATATCCATTGGATCTAAAAATCCTAATCCGCCCGTTTGTGCTACTCCATCAACAACATACAAAGGCTCGTTGCTTTGGGTAATAGAAGTTCCGCCTCTAATTTTTAATGAAGGTTCAGATCCTGGAGTTCCGTCAGACATAGTTACCTGCATACCGGCAATTCGACCTTGCAATGCCTGTGCTACGTTCTGTACAGGAACTTTGGCCAATTCCTGACCTTTTACAGAAGAAATAGCTCCAGTAAGATCTTTTCTGGTTTTAGTTCCATATCCAACAACAACTACCTCGTCAAGATTGTTGGTGTCATCAATCAGTTTGGTATTGATTTGCGTTCTGTTTTTAACTTGTTCTTCTTTCGTCTTGGTACCAATAAAAGAAAACACAAGCGTGGCATTTGGTTTTACCTTAATTTGATAATCACCGTCCATTGATGTTAGGGTAGCATTCTTAGTTCCTTTTTCTGTAACAGTTGCTCCTGGCATTGGCAGATTTTGAGCATCGGTTACTTTACCTGTCACGGTTACTTTGTCCTGCCCGTACATCATCTTACATGTGGTTAGCAGTAAGCATAAAAATATAATCCTTTTCATAATTTTTTCTTTAAAAGAGGAATAAGTACTGAGTATAATTCCTGTTGATGTTATTTCAGTTGGTTTTAGGTTTTGTTATAAAATCACCACAATATTTTTTGGAGAGCTGTTGTGGAGAAAATCATAACAATTAAATAACTTGAAAAAAGGGCAACGGAATTTTAGGTTTAGGAAAGAGATTTAAATTTTGTAAAGGCCTGGTCATTTTTTTTGGATTAGTCATGTTTTTTTGATTTTTAATTGAAACAAATATAGAAATCGGGTTTTCATGACAGTTTTGAATGCGTCCAAAATACTATTGAATTTGATTAATACAATGTTTAAAGTCCTTTAAAATCAGGGTTTAATTTGAGTTTAGTGGTTTTTTGCTGAATTAATTTTTGATGCAAAGCTAGCAATTACGAGCAATCTCTAAATCGTTTGCGTAAAATTTATAAGTTAAGCTAAATGAAGTAAAATGTTACGTAAAATTATCTTTACAAATTCAAATTCGAGTTGAAGATTTGTTTGAACTAAAGAGTTTCAGATTAACCTTATTAATTGAAAAAATTAAAATAACAAAGAATAGAAAAAATGTTTCTTTATGCAGATTTGAGGATTATATAAAACGGAAATATTTCATCTTATTGCGAGTTTTTTCAAAAGAACAATTATAATTTCTATAAATATTTCATTCTGCTGGAAACATAACCCATGGTTTCAACCACGGGAGATACGGATTGTTTTTTGATGGTGTTCCCGTGGTTTCAACCACGGGCTATATTTTAATAATTATCAAAAAAAAACGCCTAAAATTTACTTTTAGGCGCTTTTAAGAAGTGCAATTGCAATATTTAGTTTAGTCGAGTTTTAATCTCGCTTTTTTTGCCATCAATTACAATGTTTAAACTAATGATTCCTTTATCAAAATCATTGTCTTTGTTGGGCTGAATTTTGATGTCTGGAGCTTTGTCTGCAAAAGGATAAACAACACTTACAAATGATTCTGTTTTTGCATCATTTTTAGCTTTTTCAAAAACAAATGCTGGTCTGGAAATTTCTTTTGCATAAGCATAGGAAACTTTTCCTGTTTCTTCATTTAATGCAGTTTTATCAGCATTTAAAGATTGGATTAAAAGGTTATTTCCGTCTTCATAGGCCGTATATACCTTGTTATTTACTTTATCAAAAACAGGTTTGCTATCTTCTTTTAACTGAAAGTGAACGCCCAATTTACCAGTTGCTTTTCCGATTGCTTTATCGATTATTAAAAAGTATTTATTATCAATAAACAAAATACTGCGCTGATGATTCAAGTCGCTATAACTTGGATTGGTATACGTTAAAATATCTAGGTTTTTGGCCGTTTGCCACTTGTTTTGTTCTGCTTTGGTAATCACCATATTCTGATCGTCTAGTGTCAAAGTGCTATGGACTTTGGTCTGACGAAACCAATTTCTTTTTTTAGTAACTTCTTCATCACCGCTGTAAATGTAGCAGCCTGCGTCTGGTGTAAAATTTCGTCCTTTTATCCAAAGTTCAAAAGTTCCGTTATCTGGCTGCGCATGAAATTCTGCTGGAGGTCCTGCTTTTACAATCATGACGGTAGCTTGATCGTTCCACCCGTTTCTAAAAGTATAGAATCCGCCGTTTGGTAAGGCATTTGAAAGATAATCTGGTTGTTTCCCTTCAGCGCCGTCAGTTGCAAAATATTTGATTTGTGCATTTTCTGGAAACACTTTAGACCAAATCTTAAACTGTTTTAATCGGCTTTCTTTTTCAACCAGCCAAGAATCGCCAAACATCGGATTGTTGTAGTTAGGAAACATCATGCTTGCCGAAGCTAAAATCATTTTTTCGATAGTTTTCGAATAAGTATCTGGAAATTCTTTTTCTACGCCAGCGATTTTAGCCGAATTGTAAGCTTTTAGAAAAATATCGATGCACGCAACATGATAAATAGGAGAGAGTTCCCATTGTATGCCGTCTGGAAGCACTTGCAGTTTTATTTCGCGGTTTAGGATTTCGATACCGCTTTTGCGCCATGCTTCGGCTTGCTTCAATTCAGGAAAAAATGCTCCAGCTCCCAAAATTCGCTGTGCTTCAAACAATAAATGATTGCCTTCTTTGCTATAATGTTCCGGAATGTATGCGGCTTGTTTGTTATAAGAATTTAAAAATTCCATTAAAAAAGCAGGAGTAAAGTTCGGAGAGTTTACAAATAGATTGAATGTAGGTGGAAGACTTTGCACACGATCTGACACCTCCAATGGACGCCATGCAAAAGAATCATTTTCTTTAGAACTTCCTAAGTAATTCTTTTTCCCCCAATCGCGAAACTGAGAAATCCATTCTTTGGCATATTTTTCATCTCCAGAACTGCGATACGCCATTCCCATTGGCAGCCACCATGTAACGCGGTGCAATTGCCAGCGGACTTCATTGTCTTTTACAGGCCAATATTCCCAGTTGATATCTTTTCCGTAATCATAAAACCCGTATCCTTTTTGAGGCTGAAATTTATGTTCCAGAGCATTGTCTGCTTTTTCCTGATTTGCCTTACCAATTTCTTTTCCGCGAAATCTATTTTCGTCTCCCGCATTAAAATCAGGATGTTTAACGGTTTTTCTATTTCGATAATACGTTAGCAGTTCTTGCGCTGCTTCATCGTATTTGGCTGCGTTAAAAAGACTGTTTACCTTTTCTAAGCTTTTGTAGTTTAGATTGATAATGTCAAAGCTTTCTTTTTTTATTGGTTTTTCTTGCGCATTGCCCAAGAACCAAGACAGGAAGAGAAAGCACAAGATGGCTGTTTTCTTTAAATTCTTCATTTAGGTTTTTAATTAAGTGAGTTAGATAATTTGTTGTTATAATTAAAAAGCTATCCAGTTGATATTATCATATCAAAGATAGCTTTGTATAGTTTTATTTTACTTCTTGGATTTAGATTTCAATTTTTTTAATTGCAGCATATCTCTTCAATGCTTCCAAATAATAATAATCGGCGTAATCCAGTGGTGTATCAATTTCCGAATTGTACAGAAAAGCACCCACGCTGTGTTTTAATAAAAAGAAATGATTTTCTCCAGGTTTAGCCAAATAAGCATCAGATGATAAAGATTTTAGTATTTCTTCGGCATAGTCAACGTATTTTTTTCCGTCCTTAACTTGAGTACTTAAATCTAAAAGGGCAGAAGCAATAACAGCAGCGGCCGAAGCATCTCGTGGCGCCAGCTCCGCCGTGTCTAAAGCATTATGCACATCAAAATCCCAAACAGGCACTTTGTCTTTTGGCATTGTAGGATGGTTCATAATGAATTTGGCAATGTTTTCTGCCTGCTGTAAAAACTTAGGATTTTTGCTGTTTGCATAGCACATCGTGTAACCATACAATCCCCAAGCTTGTCCACGTGCCCATGAAGATTCGTCTGTAACGCCTTGATGTGTTCTTTTGCGTAAAACTTTACCTGTATTCGGATCATAATCTACTAAATGATATGAACTGTAATCTTTTCTAAAATGATTTTTCATAGTAGTTAAAGCATGTGTATTGGCGGCTTTAGCATATTCCGGTTTATCAAACTGATTGGCGCTCCAATATAAATACTCTAAATTCATCATATTGTCTATAATTACTGGATAATGCAACCACGGAAAATCCCAAGAACGGATAGTTCCCACTACAGGACTAAAACGTGCATAAAGATTTGCAGCACCGTCTGCCAAAACAGGAAGATAAATTTTGTCTCCCGTAATTCTGTAAGCATTTCCGTAAGAGCAATACAGCATAAAACCTACGTCGTGCGTGTTTTTGATATTTCTGATAGAATCTAAAGCAAGAGTAAATTTCTTAGCCTCTTCTGCCATTGTTTTATCGCCTGTAAGTTCATAACCATACCAAAGACTTCCTGGAAAGAAACCCGTTGTCCAGTCGGTTATTCCTGCAAGACGAACGGTTCCGTCTGGATTAACAGATCGCGGATTTTTTCCGGGTTTATAAGTTTGTGCGGCTTTGTTTAACTGAAAATGAATTACTTCGGTCGTTTTTGTAAACCAAAGTGGCGATGGATCTTCTAGAACAGGTTTTGCAGAAGAACTTAATGCGGTAAATGCAAGTGCCAGAAATAGGTTAAAGGTTTTTCTCATAGTGTAATCGGTTTATTGATATTCGGTTTGGGTGAATATCTTTAAAGCGAAATTAAAAGAGACTACGAAAATCGTGTTTCAGTTTTTACTATAAATGTTTTGATTTTGTCTAAAAGTGTATTTGTTAAAAATTAAAAAATAAACATTTTTTGTTGGCTTTTGGGCTCTCAAAAAGGATTTTTATGCTTATCTTGTAGAATCCAAAACCAATTCTTATGACTTTAAAGAGACTTTTTTTTATCCTTTTTGTACTTGTTTTATCTTCCTGCAGCAATAAAAAAGAACAGGAACTTATTGTGCGTGAAAATGCGCTTTTAGAAAGAGAAAAACAATTTCGAGATAAAGAAGCAGATTATGATAAGCTCTTAAAAATGAGAGACAGTTTATTGTCTATTTTTAAAGTAAAAGACACACTTCCTCAAATAAAAGAATGGCCAGAAAATCTTAAAGTGGCATGGAATAGCAAAATGATCTGCAGAGAATCGAACTGCAGTAATTATGTTATTGGCGATCAGCGCAGCGAGGTTTGGGAGTTTGTGTCAGATTCTACAGGAATGTACACGAATGTTTTAAGTAATAACGAAATTAAACGTGTTTTTGCTGGACAATATTTAGAAAGTAAAATCGTCCTTGATTCGGCAAAAGAAGCTTCTTCAAAAAACAAAATAAAAGTCAGCGTAGTGCTAGATGATATTAAGAAAAACATCATAAAAGGCACGCAGACTATAACTGGTCAGGATAATTGTATCGCAAAATTCTCAGTTGAACTTACTCCATCTACTAAAAAGTAATTTATGCTACTGAGTATACATCATATAACCTTTCCCATCGAAGATCCTCTTTTAAAGTATCTTATCGAAATTATCATTATTTTATGCATTCCGCTTTTATTGAATAAAATAAAGGTGCCACATTTGCTGGGTCTTATTATTGCCGGTGCCCTTATTGGCCCTAATGGATTTGGAGTGCTTTCTAGAGACAGCAGTGTTGTGGTTACAGGAACTACAGGTCTTTTGTATATCATGTTTCTAGCAGGTCTGGAAATTGATATGGCCGATTTTAAAAAGAACAAATGGAAGAGTATTATCTTTTCGATTTTCACTTTTGCCGTTCCGTTTGCTTTAGGGCTTTTAGGCGGTTATTATTTACTTCATTTTTCACTGCTTACCTCAATTTTGTTTGCCAGTCTTTTTTCGTCACATACCTTAATTGTGTATCCAATGGTAAGTGGTTTGGGAATTGCTAAAAACCTCGCTGTAAATATTACAGTTGGTGGAACGATGATTACCGATGTACTTTCGCTTTTAGTTTTAGCGGCTATCGTCGGAATGTCGCAGGGAGAAGTGGGAACAGCTTTTTGGGTCAAATTATCCGTTTCAATGGTTGTCTTTGCTTTAATTGTACTGCTCATTTTTCCAATAATTGCCAGATGGTTTTTTAAAACTGTAGATGACAAAATCTCACAATATCTCTTTGTATTGGTTATGATTTATCTGGCAGCGCTTTTGGCTGAATTGGCAGGAATCGAATCGATCATTGGAGCTTTTTTTGCTGGATTGGCTTTAAATAAATTAATTCCGCATACATCATCTTTAATGAACAGGGTTGAGTTTGTCGGAAATGCTATTTTTATTCCTTTCTTCCTAATCAGTGTGGGAATGCTGATTGATTTTAATGCATTCATACAAAGTTGGGAAACTTTATGGGTAGCATCAATTATGTTGGTGGCATCAATAGGAGGTAAATATGTTGCAGCCATTCTGACGAAAAAAACATTTAAGCTTACTAATGATGAAGGACAGCTAATTTTTGGACTGAGTTCGGCATCTGCGGCAGCGACATTAGCTTCTGTTATGGTTGGTTACAATATAATTATTGGCGAAAATGATGCGGGCGAACCCATAAGACTTTTAAACGAACATGTGCTTAACGGCAGTATTCTTCTTATTCTGGTTTCCTGCACCATATCATCGTTTGTTTCTATGGCAAGTGCACAACGCATTGCACAAGCAGAAAAAGATAATACGGTATCGGGCGATAGTAAAGAGAAGGAAAATATACTGCTTGCTGTGAATCATGAAGCTACGGTAGAAAAAATGGTGAATCTTGGCTTGATGGTAAAAACGGCATCAAACAAACAGCTTTACGCCGTAAATGTGATTAATGAAGATGCTAATGAGTCTTCTGAAAAAAATGCGGAAAGAATATTAGAAAGCGCGATAAAAGCCGCTTCGGCTGCCGATGTAGAACTGCATCCAATTACACGTCATGATAATGATACAGCTGGCGGAATAAGCAATGTTATAAAGGAAAAAGATATTACGGATCTTATTGTAGGTCTAGAAGGCGGAAAAGGTTTTTCGGCTTCATTTGTATACAATTTGTATAATGGTTATCTGCGAAATAAAAACATCAATTTAATGGTATATCATGCGGTTCAGCCAGCAGCGACTATCAAAAGATATTTGGTTTTTATTCCAGCAGATGCTGAATTGGACGCAGGATTTTTTCATTCGATGTTGAGAATCTGGAATATTGGCCGTAATTCTGGAGCCAAAATGAGTTTCTACGGAAAGGAAAAAACATTAAATATCTTAAAACGAATCGCCAAAAAAGCCTCTATAGAAGCAACATTTGATGTTTTTGAAAATTGGGAAGATGCTCAACAAACCGCTCTGGCTATTGAAGAAAATGAAGGATTAATTATTATGATGGGAGATAAGGGAATGCACTCGTATTTTTCGCGAATGCGAGATATTCCAGATCTTTTAAATCTGAAATTCAGTAACAACAACTACATGCTAATTTATCCTTTTTCTAAAACTACCTCAAACAATACCGAAAAAAGATCAGTAAGCAGTCATGATGATTTTGCTGAAATCGGAAAAGCGATTCGAAATATTTTTAAATAGTTCATCTTCTTTTTAAGTATAAAAAAAGTTATTAAGCAATACTGATAACAAAACTGAGCTTTTATTGGAAATAACCATGAAATCAGGTATTGTTTTCTGTAGATAGCGTCAGTAAATTTGTGCCTAATCAAATAGTTTCCAATGAAAGTTAACAGTTTAGGCAGTTTTTTATCAATGAAATTAACATTTTTAAAAAATAGAAGAGCAATTTTGGTAAAACCCCTTTTATATGCAATGATGCTGCTTCCATTTATAGCATTCAGCCAAAAAGAGATAGTTCCTGGAAGTAAAGATATCAATACCAAATACATTAAACCCGAAAAATCGCTTTATACCGTTTATTATGTAAAAGGTACAGAATGGAAAAACATGGGAGCATTGACCTACGATATTGTTTTAGCCAACAATCAATTAACTTTAAACAATACTTTCACTCCCAAAGATAACGGAAAACCTACCACGCGTATTAGTACAGCAGATGCTCTCACGTTGAAAGCGATTAGTTATTCTGATGAAACGAAGAATGCAAAACTAAACCTTAATTTTGGAGAAACGATTACAGGTAATTTTTATTCGAAGAAAACCAAAAAAGATAAAAAGCTAAAATTGAAGCCTAAAGAAGAATTTTTTGACTTCAACTGGACGGATCATTTAATCGGAACATTACCATTAGATGTAGGCTATAAAGGCCGTTTCCCTCAATTTTATTATAATGATGAGTCAAATGTGCTGGTTGAATATTACACGATCAAAGAGGTTAAAAGTTACGTCTACAATTCTCCGAGAACTGGTAAACACGATACGTGGATTGTTTCAGTTCTGGAAGAAAGCACCAATGCTTACTATAATTATATTATAGACAAAAAAGACCACCGTCTTTGGCAGCGAGAAATGTCTATGGCAAACGGAATGTGGGAGATCACAGTTAACGAAGAATTAGATTATCAGCCTATCAAAAGCAAATTTAATAAAGAAGAAGTTGCCCGACAGATTTCTAATGGTAATGGTGTTATAATTGGTACCGCTTACGCAAGATCCGATTCTGGTAAAAAATTAGGAGGTTTGGTTAATACAGCAAAGAAACAATATGCTCCAAAAGGAACGGAAATTACGCTTTTTCCAAGTTCTGCTTATTATGATGAATGGTTGGAAGTGAACAAGAAAATTCGAAAACAGAAAAAAATGCCAGAAGTTCCTTTAGATAGTGATTTTGGTTATTCGGTTAAAAAGGCCAAAGTATATGACGATCAGGGACATTTTGAGTTTGCAGATCTAATGCCGGGAACTTATGTGGTTATGGTGAGCTTTGATTTTACAAATTCTTATAATTATTCATACGTATCAGGATATACCAATTATTATAATTATTTCGGCTATCAAGGTTCTACAACCAATTATGGGACAGCTAGCCAATCTTATAATGATAAAGCTAACATTGAGAAGCGTGTGACCATTGATAAGGATGGGGAAAAGAAAGAAGTGAATTTAAAAGAAATATAATAAAAAATGAGAAAGCCGTATCAACAGGAAGTTTGATACGGCTTTACTTTTATCAGTTTTCTTTATTAAACTTAGACATATACATGTACCAGTTCCATTCCCAAGAATTTCCATTATCTTCAGAAAATGCCTGACTCCAAACAGGGTTATTTTTATCTCTTGCATCCCAGCGAAAAATCACAAGAATATCTTTTCCATTAAAAATGTCTTTAGTCACAAAATGGCCAACATTGTTTTTAAAAGAACCTAAAACTGGCGGGTCTAATCTTCCTTCATTAGAATCGGCCCAGTAAATGCTCCACAATCTGTTTTTCGGGTTAAATAATCTAACGGTCATTCCTTCAAATGGCTGTCCGTCAAACGTGGCAAGGAAATTATCAATATTACCGATTCCGTTTAAAACCTTATACATTTCTTGTGTAGATTCAAATTCGGTCCATTCTGTACAATTAGACAATCTCGAATTGAGTTTTTTATTATGGAGTTTCCATTTTCCCTCAAAAAAATCAAAATCATTTTTAGATGAAGTGGGAGAGGCCGTAATTATTAATTCTCCATTTGCATCAAAATTTATTTTCGGAATTTCTAAATTTTCAGTTTGCATCATTTTTAGTTCTTTGATTATTAGTTTGTTGATTTAAAAGTAATAATTTATGATGAATTGTTACCAATTGCCGAATTGAAAAATCTAAAGAAGCCGGAATGCTTTTAATTGCTTGCAGTTTGGCTTCGTAGTCACTTTTATTTTCATAATTGGATATCATTACTAAGAGATTTTTATCTTGAAAAACAGGCAGTCTTGGAAAATCGTTCTCTTTCATTTCGCTTACCCAAAATGAAATATCAGTGATATTTATGGTTTTCAGAAATGATATATACTCAGTATGAAACAGTTCAATAACTTTTTCAATAGTATTATTGCAGATATAGAAATCGATGACCGTACAGCTTTTGTTTGTTTTAAGATTTACGCTTTTATGTAAAGGTTTTAATAAATAAACATTGTCAGAGTTTATCATCATTTCGTTTGCTTTTTTGCCATTTTCTTTCCATGAGGTGCTTTCACAATAAAAATCATTTAAAAATTTGATTCTTGCATTCATGTCTTTAAAACCACGAAACCAAACAAATCTGTCATTGGAGTTGTCTATTTTAAATTCTCCCAATGTAAAACCACCTAATTTATGCATAGGCTCAATAAACTTCTGATGAAAAAAATCACTGAATGTATCTGTTGAATTAGGTTTTAGCAAGTAATTACGAATTTCTAATACTTGAATATCTTCTAAGTCTTATGCATCGGTTATGGCACCAACAATATCCGGAAAATCGAATGATGGAAGTATATATGGCGGTTTAATGCAAAATTTTGTAAGCACAACAAGAGAAGGCGGTTTGTATTTTGAAACCAATTTTAGCATTAATAAAATGAGATTGTATCCATCTGTATCGATCACTACGGGAGAAGGGCAGGGATTCTTTGATCCAGTGGCTAATTCTGGTTTCAAATACGGAGGAAGAATTGATTTTATGCCTTTGGGAGATTTTATTAAAAACAATGCCTTTATATCTCAAGACATTTATCATGAGCCAAAACCAAAATTTGCGATTGGAGTTGCAGACAGTTATAATGTAAAAACGAGTAATTCTATTAGTGCAGGAAATGGTACAGTTTCAGGGATTTACGATGAAACTGGTAAAGCAGCTTTTGCAAATTATAATAAATTCGTGGTGGATTTAATATTTAAGTATAATGGTTTTGCTTTTGTGGGAGAATACATTGATGGATCTATTCATGGAAAAGATTTATTCACAGACACTGCAGGCGAGGTTAGGCTTACACCAGAAAATGCTTCTGCAAAATATAGTGTGGGAAGCGCAATCAACGTTCAATCGTCGTATGTAACACACGATGGTTGGGCATTTGAAGGACGTTATTCATACGTTAAGCCTGAGTTTGATGTAGCAACATCTATAATTCAGACGCAACATTGGTATACCGCGGCATTTAATAAATATATGATGAATAATGCTTTGAAGTTTGGAATTAATGCGACCTATATTGACCAAAACGGAGCCGGTCAGAACAAAACAACATGGATCAATAACCTTGCGGTACAAATTTCATTTTAAATTAACAGTTATGAAAGCACTAAAAATACTAGCGATTGCCTTATTGTTGGCGGGATGCGATTCAAATATTGATTTTTCTGGTCCGTCACCAGAACCGCCTTCACCAGACGAAGGAAAAGATCTCCTTATAACTGAAATTGCAACATTTATTAATACAGATGCAACCGCAGGCGGAGTTAGAAATCACTATGTTGAATTGTATAACGGTACAGGAAATACGATAGATTTGTCAAAATATGCTATTGGATATCAGGCTACAACAGATGAAAGCACGTTGACAGATTGGAGCTTTACCAGCAGTGCAAATTATTTATTATTGACAGGATCGTTAGAAAAAGGGAAATGTTATGTTATTGCTTCGCCGCAGGCAAATACAACTGCCGTAAAACGTGATACCGAATGGGGGACTACAAGCAGTGCAAATGCAGATGCAAGCAAACCTTTGCAGTTAAGCGGAAATAGCGGTATTGCTCTTTTAAAAAAGGATGCAGCGGGAAAATATACTCTAAACGGAGAATCTTATAGTCTTATTGATGCTTTTGGTAGTCCAAATGTAGCGCGTGTAACTTCGGGCGGAAGCAACAGTAGCCGTAATAATTTTATGTGGACAATTGCAGGAGAAACTAAAGACACAAGTAACAGAACGTTTTGGAGAAAAGGAACCGTAAAAGATCCTAATCCTGATTGGGCTACTACGAAAGGAACTTCTGCCAGCAATTCAGAATGGACTATTTCTGGAGATAGAACATGGGATTACACTAATCTAGGACTTCGTTGAAATTAATATTTTTAGGATGCATGCCACTTAAAAATCATAAAAAACCGCTATTAGCGGTTTTTTTTATTTCTATTGTCTTTAAAAGAATGGCAAAAACAAATTAAAGAGGATTTAGGCATTTGATTCAAATAATATTTAAAAAAGTGGCTTTGCACGATTCCATTTTTAACTTATCTTCGCTGTTTATACATTTCCAAAAACATTTAACTCCTTTAAATCCTAATTTGTGAAAGAAAAACATGAAGCTATAGAAGAAAACCAGCTTAAACGTGGGTTGACTAACCGTCACATTCAATTAATTGCCTTAGGCGGATCAATAGGAACAGGGCTTTTCCTTGGTATTGGTCCAGCAGCTGTATTAGCAGGACCATCTGTTATTTTAGGATATGCTATTGCCGGAATCATTGCCTTTTTTATTATGAGACAGCTTGGAGAAATGGTTGTCGAAGAACCAGTATCTGGAAGTTTTAGCTATTTTGCCTATAAATATTGCGGTTCTTTTGCTGGTTTTGCATCTGGTTGGAATTATTGGATTTTATATATTTTAGTCAGTATGGCCGAACTTACAGCCATTGGCGTTTATGTGCAGTTTTGGTGGCCAGAAGTTCCGCTTTGGGCATCGAGTTTGTTTTTCTTTCTAGTTATCAATGCTTTAAATTTTGCTTCGGTAAAAGTTTACGGAGAAACAGAATTCTGGTTTTCAATCATAAAAGTGGTTGCCATTATTGCAATGATTCTTTTTGGGACTTACTTATTGATAAGTGGAACAGGAGCAGAGCATGCTACAATTCATAATTTATATAACGATGGAGGCTTTTTTCCAAAAGGTTTCTTCGAAAAAACGGCAAATGGCAGTTTTCAAGGATTATTATCAGCGATGGCTTTAATTATGTTCTCTTTTGGAGGTTTAGAACTAATTGGAATTACCGCCGCCGAGGCCGAGAATCCAGAGAAAAACATTCCAAAAGCAACCAATCAGGTTATTTATAGAATTCTTATATTTTATGTGGGTGCTTTGGTCATTTTATTTGCTTTGTCTCCTTGGCGACAAATTACCACAGACAGCAGTCCGTTTGTAATGGTTTTTCAGAATTTAAACGGAATGGAATTTGAGCTGTTTGGCAACAAAATATATTTTACGCGATTAATTGCCAATGTATTGAATTTAATTGTATTAACTGCTGCTTTATCTGTCTACAATAGTAGTGTATACAGCAACTCACGAATGTTATTTGGTTTGGCAGATCAAGGCAGTGCTCCTAAGTTTTTAAAGAAGCTAAACAAACAATCGGTACCTGTTAACGCCATTTTAATTTCTTCATGCTTTGCAGCGATCTGTATTTTAATCAACAAAGTAATTCCAGAAGAGGCATTTAGCATTTTAATGTCTCTAGTAGTGTCTTGCTTGGTTATTAACTGGGTTATGATTTCGTATACACATCTTCAATTTAGACGCACGAAAGAAAAGGAAAACACAAAAACTAAGTTTGCATCCATATTTTATCCAGTAAGCAATTACATCTGTTTTGTATTTTTATTAGGTATCTTATGTATCATGTGGATGACCAATATGAAATTATCAGTAGAATTAATTCCTATTTGGCTGGGTATTCTTTTTGTATTTTACAAAGTTTTTAAAACAAAGAATACGTAGTTTTAATCGTATTTTTATTCTAGGCATTGAAAATCAGCATTGACATGATTTTCAATGCTTTTTTTTTTTCACTAGCCATGATAAAACAGTTTAGTTTTATTCTGCTTACTGCAATTTGTTTTTCTAGTTTAGAAAAATAACCCTATTTGATAAAACTAAAATAAATTGTACCTTTTACATAGCTTTAAATTAAATAGATTAAAATATAAATTATGATAAAGTCTATAAATCCTTATAACCAGGAAACGGTATACGAATCTGCTGAATTAGAGAGTCAAGATATTAAGAATGCAATTGATAAGGCAGATCTGCAATATAAATTATGGAAAGAAGTTCCGTTTTCTGAACGTTCGATATTGATGAAAAATGCTGGTCAGGAACTCAGAAAAAACGCTCGCGAATATGCACAGATTATAACTCAGGAAATGGGAAAACCAATTACTCAGTCAATAGCAGAAATAGAAAAATGCGCTGCTTTGTGCGATTTTTACGCGACGCATGCTTCTGAAATGCTTGCAGATAAAATAATTGAAACAGAAGCGCATAAGAGTTACGTGAGCTATGAACCAATTGGAGTTGTTTTGGCTATTATGCCTTGGAATTATCCATTCTGGCAAGTTATGCGTTTTGCTGTGCCTGCGCTGATGGCGGGAAATGTCGGAATATTGAAACATGCCAGCAATGTAATGAAGTGCGCTATGAGTATTGAAAAAATATTCGAAAAAGCAGGTTTCCCTAAAGGTTGTTTTACTAATCTGCCAATTGGTAGCAAAAAGGTAGAAGAAATCATTAGAAATCCAAAAGTGAAAGCGGTCACACTTACCGGAAGTGAAGCAGCGGGCAGGGCTGTAGCGGCCGTTGCTGGAAGCGAAATTAAAAAAACAGTGCTAGAACTTGGAGGAAGCAATGCATTGGTTGTTTTTGCAGACTGTAATCTGGAGCAAACAGTAAAAACTTGTGTACAGGCACGTTTTCAGAATGCGGGACAGAGCTGTATTGCAGGAAAGCGTTTATTGGTAGAATCATCTATTGCCGAAGAATTTACAAAAGCCTTTCTTGAAGGTGTTAGAGGTCTTCGTCACGGAGATCCTTTAAGTGAAGAAACCACAATTGGAACTATGGCTCGTGTTGATCTTGCCGAAGAACTCGAAAAACAGCTTGAGCAGACACTAGAAAAAGGCGCGGTAGTTTTGCTGGGAGGTAAAAGAAATAAAGCTTATTTTGAACCTACTGTTATAGGCAATGTTACTGCAGATATGTCTATTTTTAAAGAAGAAATTTTTGGTCCCGTAATCGGAATTACGACTTTTAAAAATGAAGAAGAAGCTGTCGAACTTTCAAATAGCAGTCCGTTTGGACTTGGAGTTACAATTTTTACGGAAGACTTTGAAAAAGCCGTCCGATTAGTGCCAAAATTTGATGAAGGAGCAGTATTTGTAAACGAACTCGTAAAGAGCGACCAAAGATTGCCTTTTGGAGGAACTAAAAATTCTGGATACGGACGTGAACTTTCGCAAGATGGTATTCAGGAATTTGTAAACAAGAAAACGGTTTACATAAATAAATATAAAAATTAAAATCCACGCTAGGTGCAATTATTTTTAACACATAGAAACATGGTTTTTTAAAGATTAAAAAAAGGCGTTTCACTAATTTTAATGCACATAGTTTGTCTATGTGTTGAAACTTGTTTCTTTTGCTCTCTTTTTTAGACACAAAAATCTATGTTTCTATGTGTTAAAATATATTTTTTAAAGGGTTAGAATAATTAATTTCTTTGCATAATAACTATGAATAATACATTTTCTGCTAGCAACCAAATTAAGGTGGTATCTACTTTCTCTGAACTTGTACAGACCAATTTTAAAGGAGAAATGAATGCGCTTTGCTGGCAAAGAAATTTGGATGGCGATTTTAGCGAGATTGTTGCCAAGTTGTGTTTAAGAGAAAATATAACCGAAGTTTCTCCCGCAGATTTAATTGCGCTTCAACTTTCAGAAAAGGGAAATGTAGCAAGAGAAATAATCTTAAACGATTTACAATTATTAGCCGATTTCGGAGCTTCGCCTTCTCTCAATTTACTGAAATGTTATGAACGTGATGATGAATTTGATTTCATATCTACCGATGTGTATTCGTTTCACGTAGACCGTTCGCCTATTGCAACAGATACTTTTTTATGCACCTATCACGGAGCGGCAAGCGATATTGTTTCTAATACGCAGGCAGAACAAAAAATCTTAATTCCAGAAATTCGAGCAAAGCTAAAAGAGCTTCATGATGGACCAGAGATTGAGTTCGAAGACTTTTTAAAGGAAAATTATTTTGATTTACATTATCAGCTGCACGAAGATGCAGAACCTATTAATCTAGGCTTAGGACATCTTTGGCGTTTGGCTGTAGATCATCCTAAACAAGAAGTATTGCCCTGTGTTCATAGAGCACCAGTAGAAAATGATGGAGAATATCGGTTGTTGCTGATTTGTTAGGAAAATTGTTGTGTATTAATCCCGATCGCTCATAAATTATTTCGTTGTCTGTTTTGTATTAGTGGAAATTGATGTAAAGGATATAGCTATACATCGGACAACCCTTTTTTAAATTCGGCTAACATTTCTTCTCTGGTTTGTTTTTTTGCAAAACCGCTTTTTTCTCCCTTATCTAATTTAGCTCTTACAAATTTGCTGTAAAACTCTTCTGTATTAGCCTGATTTTTCAACGACTCGTCATTAGGAGTGGTTAATGTTATACTTTTCCGTGTCATAATAATACAAGTTTTAGGTCAGTGTAAGTTTACGTCAAAAAATTTAAATCGAAAAATATAATTTAGATGCGTATATTTGATACATGAATAAACAAACTCCTTTTTCGGTATGCGGAGAATTATTGTCGGCTCCAATGCACATTTGCGGTTTTTTCGATTCGAGAGAACAGCAATATGAAGTAATCATTCCTTATATTTTGGAGGGTTTGGAGGCCAATGACAAAGTAATCAACATTCTTGAAGGAAACCGTCATGGTGAACATTGCCGTTGTCTAGCTGATAATGGAATCTCTATCTCTGAAAAACTGTCTAGCGGTCAATTGGAAGTGATGGCTTCTGAAAATTCTTATATCAAAGATGGCGAGTTCGCTGCAGATAAAATGTACAAAATGCTCGAACAGACTTTACTGTCGGCTTCAAGAGCAGGTTATGATAGTGTCAGAGCTTGCGGAGATATGGTTTGGGCGCTCAAGAACCTGCCAGGAACCGATGAACTTTTAGAATATGAAGCCAGACTGAATCTGTTGACTCCACAACATTCAGTTTCATTAATTTGTATGTACGATATAAGTAGTTTCAGCTCAAATACACTTACAGATATATTGCTTACACATCCTTATGTAATCAAAGACGGAAAAATCAGCAAAAACCCGCATTATGTAGAACCTTTAGAATTGCTTTCTAGTCTTTCTTCTCGATCTAATGCGCTTAAATCCTAAATCATATTTTCCTTTTCCGTTAGGCTAATTTATCGGTGAGTTAAAAACTATGTCAAATATTTAGATGATGGCAGTTTTAAGTCTAAATAAGACCTAAATCCTACAAAAATATTCTTAAACATAACAGAATGTAGAATTTTTGTTATATTTATGCAAACAAACTGATTATGAGTATGTAGAAGTTTGGTTGTTAAAGAAAAAGCTAAATTTAGGGCTGATAAAAAAAAGTTAAAAACATTCTTTATTTTAAAGTGGCACAATTCGTGCCTGCAAAAAAATCATAAATAATCTGAACGCTTAATCGGTGTTCTAAAAAAATTAAAATAAATGAAAAGATTTAAATGTATGTATGTTTTTGTTGTAGTGTTATTATCAACATTTACATATGGTCAGGAAAGTTTAAAAATGTTTGTAAAAGAAAGTAAAGTGCCATGTACGGGTGTTGGCCCAATGGAATGTCTACAGGTAAAGTATGACAACGACAAAGAATGGCAGCTTTTTTATAATCATATTGAAGGTTTTAATTTTGAAAAAGGAAACCGATATGAAATACTGGTTACGAAAACTAAAAGACCAGAACCTATTCCGGCCGATGCTTCTGCATACGAGTATAAACTGAAAAGTATAATTTCTAAAACTCCTGTAACTAAGGAAAAAGGAATTTATAATACCAAAATGATTTTAACCCAGTTAAACGGGAAAAAGATAAACAGCGGAAAAGCATTTATCACCATTAACGATGAAACGGGCACAATAAGCGGTAAAAACGGATGTAATAATTTCAACGTAAAATACACGAAGCTTTCTTCAAAAAATCAAATTAAGACCAATTCTCCAATGGGAACTTTAATGGCTTGTGATAGTGAAACCATGAAATTGGAACAAGATTTTAGCGCTGTGATCACAAATAAAAAGTTCAAAATTGTAAAGAAAAACAATACAGTACAGTTTAAAAATTCTAAGAACAAAGTGGTTATGGAATTTTCTATACCAACTCAAGACCAACTGTGGAGTTTTATTGCAAAAAACAATTGGAAACTAATAGCACTAGAAAATGTTGGACAAGATTACGGAAAAGCTTCTATTAAGTTTAACCCAGCAGAAAAGAAAGTGAGCGGAAATTCAGGTTGCAACAACTTCTCTGGAACTTATGAAACTAACGGTGATACTATTTCTTTTGATAAAGTAGCGTCTACAAGAATGGCATGTATTGATGAAGAAGCAAATAAAACAGAACAAAAAATGTTGTCGTATTTAAATAATAAAGATTTACGTTTTGATGTAGCAGAACAAACTCTTAATTTTTATCTTAACGATAGATTGGTCATGATGTTTGGCATTACGAAATAAATACAGCTTTATAAATTATCATCTTAAAATAGATGATAATCTATAAAGAATAAATAAAAAACCAGTGAAGTTAATTCACTGGTTTTTTTATTAACTTTCAGAAATGTTCAAGTGAAATATTGTTTTGATTTTTTTTAGAAATTACATCTAGGAAATTTAAATTTTGTTTATTCTGCGTCATAAACTTCCACTTTTGAGTTTGGTATTTCAATTTCTGAAGTTGGGGATTTTAAATATACTTTGCCAGAATAGACAGGTTTTTTGATGCTGCTTTTTATAATTTCTTTATTGAATTTAATATACAATTCTACATTTTCATTTTTATCGAAAAATGTTTTAAAGCGCTCCATTAATTGATTGTTGAAATTACGTTTCTCAAGTGGGTCTCTTATAGTGTCATTCTCATATGCTGTTTTACCGTCGAGTAAATCAACCCAAATACGAACTTCAAATTGTCTTGAGAATTGATCTTCTACAAAAATCACAAAACTTATAGGAACTGCTTTACCGACAACAGTATCGTTAAGAAATTCAATACCAGTATTGGTGTTGCTGATAACTTCGTTATTCATAAAAAAGATATCGTAATTGTATATTTTAAAGTCTGATCTATTGGTGCTAATTTTATAGTGATATCTTTTAAGACGATTCTTGAAATATGTATTGCTTATTTTATTATTGGCTATTTCTTCCTGAACAAATGATGGCATATCTTTTTGATAGTTTTTTATGACTTCCTTTCTATCTAAATTTTTACTGAAATCACCCCATTCAATGTCAAAGGTTTCATGTCCTTGATATGTTCCAATTTCTTTATTACCAATCCCGCCAATCCATAAAGTGACTAAACCTTCTGGAGCAAAGGCGACGGTTAGTGTATTATATTCATTTTTATATTCTACACCATCCATACCAATTGTAGTTCCATAATCTTTTTTAAAGATATCGTACATTTTTTTTTGAGGCAATTCAAAATCACCTGAAAAAAACTTATTTTCAGCATACGAAAACCAAGCGATTTGCATGCGTTCTGGAATTTTCTTTTTATCATCACCAACTACCATAGTACCGCTGCTGCTAGCTCCCCAACTATCGTTTAGATATTGTCCGCTTGGTATCCATGCGGCGGTGTGATCAGATAGAATAAAATTTCCAGAAATAACCTCAACAGGACAAGTTTCATCGGCACTTGTTTCAGCCAACCATTCAAATTTTTCTATTTTTATAAGCATTTCTTTTTTCTTTTCCTTATTAAATATTAGCATGCCTCTTTCCTTGCATATATCATATCCAGCTTTTAGTAATACTGCTAATAGAAGTATTACTATTAAAATGTAAAATTTGTTTAAACTGTTTATTTTCATGTTTTTAGATTAATGTGACCCCATGCCTTTGACAAATTCATTTGTATAACAGATTAATAATAATAGCATCATACTTAATATTATAAGAAGTATAAATAAAATTTTTGCAAATATTTTTTTTAATCCATACACATATACATAGGAAGAAAACAAAATTGTAAAAACAGGAATTGTTGTTATTAACTTTGCGCCATTCGAATCATTTGAGTAAAAAAAACTACATAAGAAAGAAATTAGCAAGATTAGAAATAATGATATTATTTTGTTTTTATTTTGATCTGACATTTTATTTAAATCTCGTTTATATTTATCCATCAATCTTTTTTCTATATGGTTTTCCATCTTCATACCTGCCTTCTTTTCCCATACTATCACAAGTTGATCTATGAAGGTATTTGTTGCGTATAAAATGCAATTTTTCATTTTTAAACGTTACTGCTTTACTATGTGCTCCGTCATTTGTAATCGCATAATTTAATAGCAAATTCTTTGCTTCTTCGAGGTCATCTGGTACTTTGTAAGTCTCCTTTTTACCTTTTTGCATTAATGAGTTATCAAACATCATTTTATAATTTTCCGCGAGTTTAACCATTATAGAAAGTGAGATAAATTGGTAGGATAGAGGTATTGTTCGAGTAGCCACATGTGTAGTATATGATAATCCATCGCTTGAAGTTGTTGTGCTTACAATTTGTTCTCTATCATACCATCCTTCTTTTATTAAAGTTTCTTTTATGTTTTTAAATCCTTTTTCCAAATGTAGTTTTCTTACTTCTTTTTCGATTTTGGCGTAACCTCCACCAATGTCACTATGAACACCAGGCATAGAAAGCTCATAGCCAATTCCAGCATTAATCGAACTTTTAATATTGGTAAGAGAAAAATTTTCACGATATTCATCAGATGCGGTAATATGTACCACTTTTTTAATATTTCCTTCTAATTTTAATTTTAGTTCTTCTACATCATCAAAATTATGTGAGGCAGCTGAGCCATATCTTTCAAAGTTGCCTTCTACTTCATAAGAGGAAACAGTATCAAATAATCCAACAAACTGTATGGTAAGTTTGCTAGATTCTAAACTATACATATCCTGTAGTTTTCGTCTTTGCGATATAAAATTTCTGGCTGCGGCTGCACCACGGCTGAAACCAAAAACTGTTAGATCTATTTCATTTACAAATTGGTTCTCTTGTATAAATTTATCTGCTTTGAGTTTATCAATTTTTTTCTTTATCTCAATAAAAGCTTTATTAACTTTAAGAGGAATTCCAGATTTATCACCGCTTCCAAAAGCATATCCCATTACATCATCTTTATCATTATTTCTTGTACCTTCTCCTTCGATGTAAACTTTTACTTTATTTTCACTGTTTTTTGCAGTGTTTATGTTGTGTAAAATAGCAATATTAGAAAAATAGTTATCATAACTGCTTTCATTCCCATCATTATCCTTAAAAGATTTAGCTGCTATTTCTTCGTCAGGAGTTAATATTATTCCTTTTTTCTTTTTTTCATAAGCTAATCTGGCTTCAGTATTTTTCATATTATTTAAAGTACCATCAAAAAACACATTAACTGTTACTTTTACACCTACTTTTTCCTTAGGTTTCTTTTGCTTATCAGGAACAGTAACTTTTGCAACACTATTATTTTTAGGAGGTTCAATTGTTTTCTTGAGATTATTTATAATCTTAAGCTGTATGGTGTCTTGTATGGTGTCAATTTTGCCTATATGCTTAACTTGGGCGTAAAATTCATGTTCGTTTTCGTCTCTATAATCTTTATCGTTCAGTATTTTTTGATATACTTTTATGTTGTTAAAGTATAGTTCTGCTTTTCCATATTTGTCAACAGGAGATGTGGTATAGGTTCCCATATTTCGAGAACTATTAGTATGTCCGTCTGTTCCTTCGTCCTCCCAAATGGTCACTTGAAGTCTGTCTCCAGCCGGAATATTTAACGTATGAACGAACAAACGGACATTGTCAGCATAACCAATCGCTTTACCGTTTAGATCGCGATAGTATTGATCTTGCCATTTAAGCTCTTCAATGCTTGGTGTTCCTGCAACTGGGGTTACATTAAGTTCTACAGTATCTTTTGCTCCGTGAATATCGGTAAAAGTAACTGCAATTGTGTAATTGATTCCTATGCTTGCCTGATTAAAAGTAACTCTACCATCGTTGCCTAAATCTAAAAACGGTTTTCCGTTTTTTAAAAGCGTCCAATGTTGTTTTACAATTTTAGAACCATCTACTTCTTTATGGTTATCCTCTTTTTCATTTACATAAAATTGCATTCCTTTTTTTTCTTGATCTTTAGCCGTTTTTGTATACATTAACGAATAAATACTTTTGCCAATTATAGGTCTTGAGTCTCCTTTGATATAAAATTTCATAACTATTATTTTTTTGCTTCAGATATTCCGTTTAATTCGTTTTGAAATTCCCCCATATTAAACATCGGATTTATTAGATTATGAACATCAGGATTTGCGTTGATGAAATTTTGCTCACTAGGCTCAGCTATTTGCCCGTGATTTTTTACTTCAATACAATCAGGTCCACCAATGGGACAGGTTCCTTTACTGTCTTCTAGTAATACCTTACCATTATTAGACAAGATTATTTTTTTATAAAAGCCACTCCATTTGGTAATTGTAGCTTGACATGGTAAATAATCTCCACTTCCGTTAGGCTGCATTTTGCATTTGCCGAAAGTATTTTTTTCTAAAGTTTGACCTATCTCTTTATCTGTCGCTATAAGTTTTGCACTGCCATCTTTATCGTTTGCATAATGTTTATTTTGCGTTTTTACTTTTAATTTATCAAGTTTGGGATCTACACTAAACTTACATTTTAGCGTTGCACCGTTTACAACAATATGTTTTTCGCTCATAATCTTCTCTTATTTTAATTAATGGAGTTTAAATAGATCCTTAAAAAAGCTTTCTTTTTTGATCGTTTCACCTACAAAAAAGTCATGATTTTGCTCAGATGCTGTAATTTTTTTGTCATCGAGATTGTAGATTTTGACTGTCGCTTTTTTAGTAAGATCACCAGTGATACCACATTCCAGGCTTGCGCCCTCGATGTTATATGTATTTGGATTCAAATGGTAAATGGAATGATAGTTGCCAGAAAAAGTATTTTTTTCAAGAGCGCTTTCTTTTGATGTACTTAATAATGTGCCTTTTTTCTCAATTACGACCATATTTATATCATTTAGATACTCATCGATTTTTTGAGTTACCTTGAATGGTATAAAATCATTTTTTGGCGCAATGGCAAAATCTGCCTCTGTTATGAAAGATAAATCTGAAGTGTAAGTAGTATGGATTCCACTAAAGAAAACGTTTAAAAACCAATCATCTGATAAATTGTGGAGTAGGTTTTCTTCTTCATTTAATATAGAATCGATCGTATCTAAATATTTATGTATAGCTAGACCTTCATTTTTTTCTAAGATACTTTTTCTTTTGGCAATCCATCGTTCTCGTATAGCACTAAAATTATGAATATCGATCCATTTGCCTTCTGGATTAACCACAATTAGTAAAGGATACAAAACAGTTGAAACTTCTTCGGCTATAATATCTGTAAGGGCTTCAATTTGAACATTATTTAAATATACTTTAGATATTCTATCAATTTCAAATAGAGAGTATCCATTTTTATCTTTTGTAATGCGTTCTACATTTACTTTGTATTTTATAGTTTGTATATGTTTATTGTTTTCAATTGTTTGAAGCACCATATAGCTATTTTTACCTCTTACATTATAGAAAGGTATTTTGAAACCATTATCGAAAATTACTTTGGTTGGCTTTACATTCTCTTTTTCATTATCTGATTCCTGTTTTGTTGGTTTTAAAAGAAGGAATTCTAAATGATTTGGAAAATCAACGTTTATTACATCACAATCTTCAATGCAATTAAAATTATGATCTTCGAGTGTTATTCCAAGTTTATCTGCTACTGAAATTGGAGCATCTCCTTTTTGTATCTTGTAAGTAAAGTGTTTAAGTGCTCCGCGCTTATCTAAAATTTCACCAATAATCATAAAGTATATTTAGAATGTATTTAATGCATAAATATACATATTTTTCTTACATTTTTAAAAAGTAAAAATTTAGAGACAACAATTTAACATAATACTGAAAGGTAATGATTCGTGCTATTACTAATCTTTTTATTTGTAAGTAGTTAGTTATGTGCGGAATAAATGTCTCTTGATTGCTTTCTAATAAAATAATATTCGAAAATAAAAAACATGTTTAACAGCACTTTTATTTTTAAATAACACACATAGTTTTCCAGAAATTTTATAAAATATGGTTTCATTTTATAATATGAAACATAATTGAGCTGGCATTTTAGCGGAGAATCATTTTTGTAAGATAACTTTGGGTATAAATAAGCCATTGATGCAGACTCTAGTTTCAATTAAGCTAACTGGCTTGAAAATAGTAACTCCCATTATTACAAACTAAAATTTTAAATTATGAAAAAGTATCATTTATTAGGTTTCTTTTTTTTCCTTTCACTGGCAATGTCAGCGCAAAGCAGTCAGTCATTTTTGCTTAATCTGTACGGAGGATATACTTTTTCCGACAGAGTAGATTTTGATTCTTCTTACGCCAAGGTAGAAGATGGTTTTGAGTACGGAATAGGTTTGGAATATTTTATAATGGATAATGCTTCGATCGAATTAAAGTATAACAGGCTAGATACGCACATGCCTTTGTATACAAGTGTTCTTTTGCCAAATAATGGTAACCCTATTTCTCCTGGAACTCAACTTAATGCTGGAGACGATAAAGGTGCGATCAATTACATATTGGCAGATTACACGTATTATTTTGGCTCAAGCTCTCAAAAAGCGCTTCCATTTCTTGGTGCTGGTTTAGGAGTTTCAATTCTTGAAACGCCAAGAAGCGGCAACGGAACTTATTTTGCTTGGGAGATTAAAGCTGGTGTGAAAGTAAAAACAGATTCGCCATTGTCTATTAATCTTCATGCATACTTGCAGTCTATGTCGGCAGCTGTTGGATATGATTACTATTGGGACTACTATTGGGGACCAGTGGCAGTTACTGATTATGCATCAACATTTCAGTTCGGACTTGGTGCTTCGTTAAGCTATGATTTTAGTAAATAATCACTAGTGAATTAAAGTCTTAGAAGTTTTTTAAGGCTGTAAACACAAATGTGGTATATATTGCTAGATAATAAAATAAAAAAAAAACTCTAAATCAATGATTTAGAGTTTTTTTTGTGACCTCGACAGGACAAATTACAACATCTTTTTTGGATGATTTGAAGAGATTGGCTTACTACAAGTAATGTCTGTCTTCCATTGGCTTTGTAAATTTGGTTTAGATGTCCTGTTGGGGATTGATTAAAAAAAATGTAAAAACTCTATTGGTTCATGCCAGTAAACCAAGATGCAATTCTATAAATATTATTCTAACTTCAGTTAGAATTGTCTTTCTTTGGCTCTATGAATTACGTGCTTGTTGTTCCAACGGAGTTAAAAATTGGTTTTTTCTTTAGAGCTATCTTCAGGAAAAGTAAAAGTAGAAAAAGCTGGATTTAGAATTATTTATGTTAAAATGTAAAATTAAATAATTTAAATCATTGATTATCAATATAAAAGTTTTAGATTTGTAAGAGGTTTAATACTATTATTGTGTTTTTGAACTTTAGTAACCAGAAATTTTTATATAATAGTATGATTGAGCGAGTAAATTAACTACTAAAATTTTGAATCTTTAGAGATCTTAAAATTATTTTGTTTGATTTTTTTAATGCAGGCTGTTAACCAGTTCTCATTGTAAAAGAAATGATATGAGAACTAGATTTCCTTATTTTATCTGATCAATAAAATGAGTGTATTATTAATTGAATTTCTGCCCTCAAATTTTTTGCCTACCCCATCATAAATCAATTCATGATAAACTCATTCGGTTTGTCATCAATTTTTTGTTGCGCCTTTTTTAAGTCATTAAGTGCTTAATAAAGTTTAAAATTCTTTATCAGCCAAACAATTGAAGCCTTTTGATAAAGTGTTGATTCACTTTATATTTTCCAAGCCGGATATTACACTCCTAAAATTTTATCATTTCCCTTTGGTCTAGTCTGTAAGATTCCAATAAAGCTATTGGAACTGATTTGACTAATCAGTCATTTATTCTATTGATTTTGTTGCAGAACGTCAGTTCTTATGACTAATTCGTCATGCCTTAATGTTAAATTTAAAAATTTGAAAGATGAGGAAAAAACTACTTTTTTACATATTTCTATTTGGATATTGCGGCAGTTATGCACAGCAAGATGCGCAGTTTACGCAATATATGTACAACACAATAAACATAAATCCTGCCTATGCCGGTTCTCGTGGCGTTTTGAGTGTTTTTGCTTTGCATCGCGACCAATGGGTAGGGCTAGATGGTGCACCAAAAACAAATACAATTTCTGTAAATACTCCGATAAACAATAGCAATATTGGACTCGGTGCTTCTTTAGTCAATGACAAAATTGGACCTACAAATGAGAATGAGTTTTCGGTAGATTTGTCCTATACTGTTCCCACATCAGAAACCTGGAAACTTTCTTTCGGAATAAAAGGTTCGGTTGATGTCTTTAATCTTGATGCAAGTAAACTAAATCCTGAAAATCAAGGTGATCCTCAATTTCAAAACTTAGACAGCGATGTATCTCCAAATGTAGGAGCTGGAATTTATTGGCATTCAGATCGAGCTTATATTGGATTGTCTGTTCCCAACTTTATTCAGACCAACAGATATGACGACAATGATGTAGCAATTTATAAAGACAAAATCAATTACTACTTGATAGGCGGTTATGTTTTTAATTTTTCACAAGAAATAAAATTTAAACCAGCACTGTTGACTAAAATGGTCGAAGGAGCACCACTTCAGGTTGATGTATCGGCTAATTTTTTATTCTTCGAAAAATTGACACTCGGAGTTGCCTATCGTTGGGACGCTGCCGTGAGTGCGATGGCTGGATTTCAAATCACAGATGGATTATATGTTGGCTATGGATACGATCAAGAAACCACCCAATTAAGGAACTATAATTCTGGTTCGCATGAAATATTTCTGCGCTATGAATTCTTCATAAACAATGGCAAAATCACAACTCCTCGTTTCTTCTAAAAAAAAGTATCATGAAAAACTATACACTACTTTTCCTTACAGCTGTAAGTACTTTTTCTTTTGGCAGTTATGCGCAGCAAGCTAAAGTAAATTCTGGAGATAAAAAATATGATAATTACGCTTACGTCGATGCAATAAAAACATACGAAAAAGTAGCCAATAAAGGTTACAAATCTGAGGATATGTTTAAAAAGCTAGGCAACTCCTATTATTTTAATTCTGATTTTGCAGGAGCTTCAAAATGGTACGGCGAGTTGTTTGCAATGAATACCGCTGTTGAACCCGAGTATTATTACAGATATGCACAATCACTAAAATCAATAGGCGAGGTTGACAAAGCAAATAAGCTTATGGATGATTTTTATCTGAAATCAAAAAATGACAACAGAGGAAAACTTTATAAAGACGATGTAAATTATTTGGATGTAATAAAAGCAAATTCGGGAAGATATAAAATTGAAGATGCTGGGGTCAACAGCAAATATTCAGATTACGGATCATTTGTTTACAACAACAAACTTTATTTTGCTTCTGCCAGAGATACAGGAAATTTTACACAGCGAAAACATAAATGGACCGGTGAATATTTTACGAATATCTACAATGCAGATCTTGACCCTGAAACCGGAAAATCGACAAAAGTAAATAAGTTTAAATCTGCAATAAATACCAAATTCCACGAAGCTTCTCCGGTTTTTACGCGTGACGGTAAAACTGTTTATTTCACTAGAAATAATTACCTCAACGGAAAAAAAGGAAAAGATGAGAACAAAACTACCTTTATAAAAATCTATAAAGCCACGTTAGATAAGGATAATAAATGGTCAAATATTACCGAACTTCCTTTTAATAGCAATACATACAGTGTAGCGCACCCTGCCTTGAGTCCAGATGAAAAAACACTTTATTTTGCTTCTGATATGCCAGGCACAATCGGACAATCCGATTTGTATAAAGTAAGCATAAATTCAAATGGTGGCTATGGTACTCCAGAAAATCTTGGCAATACAATCAATACAGAAGGAAAAGAAACGTTCCCGTATGTAACAAGTGAAAATGAGATTTATTTTTCATCAGACGGTCATCCCGGTTTGGGAGGTTTGGATGTCTTTGTGGCCAATATTGATTCTAATGGCAAAATAAGCAATATTCAAAATTTAGGTTCAGATGTCAATTCTCCCAAAGATGATTTCGCCTACATCATTGATCCTGCGACCCGAAAAGGATATTTTAGTTCAAATAAAGACGGGGGTCATGGCTCTGATGACATCTATAGTTTCTTAGAAACTAGAAGACTTAATTGTATTCAGGAACTTTATGGAGTCATAACCGATGTTCAAACAGGAGCAGTTTTGCCAGAAACTAAGGTTACTTTGTATGACGATCAAATGGCTGTTAAAAATACTACCATTTCAGACGATTCAGGAAATTATTCTTTTTCTGTAGAATGCGGTAAATCGTATCAAGTCCGAGCTGAAAAAGCAGAATATGAAACTAAAGAAGTAGCCATAACTATTCCCAAAAATAACGGAAAAACCAGCTTGCCAATCGCTTTAGATAGAAGTATTTGCCGAGTAACTGTTGGCGATGATCTAGGGGTTTGCTTTGGTATAAAAATGATCTACTTTGATTTGGATAAATCCAATATCAGAACAGAAGCGGCCATAGATTTAGAAAAAATACTGGCGGTATTAAATGAGTATCCTAATATGAAACTTGATATTCGTTCGCATACCGATAGCAGAGCATCGCATCAATACAACGAAGCTTTATCTGACCGAAGAGCAAAATCAACAATTAATTGGTTGATAAAAAATGGCGTAAAAGCCGATCGCTTGACTGGAAAAGGATACGGAGAGACACAACTTGTCAATAAATGTTCAGATGGGGTTCAATGTACCGAAGAAGAACATCAAGCCAATAGACGAAGCGAATTTATAATTACTGCTTTGTAAAGTCGGCTACAACTTATCTGAAAGAAAAAAATATAGCACACTAAAATTTATCGATAATGAAAAATACAGTTAAAATCTTATTAGTATTTATTACAGTGTTTTTAATAACAAGTGTATCTGCTCAAACGAATTACAGTTTTTCAATTGCTGATATTTTAAGCTCAATGCCAAATGGAAAAAGAATGCCTGATGGGACTATTGTAAAAGCACAGATGATAACTACAGGCAGCGCCACACATTCTACAGGAGCCGCGGGTTCAGGAACTGCGGGACCAGATATTGGAGGACTGTTCACAGGAATTACCCTTCCTGCTTATGTGGGAGATAAAACACCGACAAATTTCACTAAAATTCAAATGGCGAATACCCAAAATGCCGATAATGGATTGGGAAACAACTGCACGAACAGTATTGGTTTCAGGATTTATTTCAGCAGGCCAATTTCCAGCATCAATTTTCTTGCTTTAGATATCGATGGGGTTCATGGCACACCGAACGGAAATGCAGAGTGGGTGGCTTTTTTTGGATATAATGGCAATACATATGTCCCTTATTCCATCAGCGGTCCGACGACACAACTTACAAATCAAAATATAAATACTTCTGCAGCAGGACACAGCTGGAGGACTTTAATTAATAATTCTATTGGCGCTACTGCTTCGGCCGCTTTGCCAAACGCAATGACCATAAGACGCCAGACAACAAATGGAGGCTCGGGAACGCCAGATGATTTAAATCATCAGGTGTTATTTACGCCACCTTCGTCCGCAACCAAAGTGACAGATTTTTTTCTAATGACAGGTATTTGGAGCGTTACAGGCCAGGCCAACGTTCAAGCTTCCGGTTTAAGTCCAATCGTAATAACAATTAGTTCTGATTTTGGTGATGCGCCAGACAGTTATAAAACCTTGTTGGCATCAGGCGGTCCTTCGCACGGGGTTGTTGGTACTCTTTCGTTAGGAGATTCAAATCTTGCTGAGGCGGATGGTCAGCCTTCTGTGTTGGCTAATAGTTCTATTGATGATGATGGTGTTCCGACCATTCCGCCATTGACCAATAATGGACAATTAATCAACACTTATACAGTTGCTGCCAATTTTCACAATAATACAGGGCTTGCAGCAAATTATGTGGCATGGATTGACTGGAACAATGATGGTGTTTTTCAGCAAGGAGAAGGTACTACCGCAACAACTCCCGCGGGAACATTGTCAGGAAGCGTAAACCTTACATGGAATAATGTTACATTGACCAATACATCCGGACATGCAAAAACATATCTTAGGGTGCGAGTAACCACAGAAGCTATAACGACTGCTGATTCCGGAGGTGCTTTTATGGATGGGGAAGTTGAAGATTATGCCATTGGGCTTCCGGCTGCAACGCCTGATTTTGCCTGTTTTAATGTTGGTTCACCTTCTGGTCTGATTAATGTACTCTCCAATGACACTACAGGAGAAGTTATTGTCCCCCTTACAACAGGATTAGTGAATCCCGGCACTGCAACAAATATTGTTGTAGATGGTTTTGGCGATATAATACAAATGACTATTCCAGGAGATGGAATATGGAAAATCAATACATCTGGACAAGTAACTTTTGAACCAGAATCAAGCAGTGTAATAAGTCCAACACCAATTGCTTACAATGGAAGGGATGCAGATGGGAACATATCCAACAATGCGTTAATTACTTTAACGGCGGCTAGTGTTCCAGTAGATACAACCGTATCATCCCAGGGGTGTTTTCCAACTACACTTACAGCAACCGCAAGTGTTCCTGCTGGCCAGTCTGTTGTTTGGTATGATGCAGCTGCGGGAGGAAATATTGCAGCTTCTCCAACTCTTAGTGCTGTTGGGACCATTACTTATTATGCACAAGGAAATAATGGTACGTGTGTCACAGCAGTGCGGACTCCTGTAACTTTGACCATAACTGCACCACCAAATGCCGGAAATTTATCAGGAACGCAAAATATCTGCCAAGGAACAACGACCACTTTTAGTTCAGATGGTGATGCGGGGGGGACATGGTCCAGTCTAGACCCTACAATTGCTTCTGTAGACAGCAGTGGAATAATTACGGGATTATTAGCTGGCACTACAACTATAAGCTATACAATAACAGGAACGGGAGGATGCACAAATGTATCTGCAACAAGAACCGTTACTGTTGAAGATGCGGCAGAATCGGGTACTATCTCAGGAAATCAGGATATTTGTATTAGTGGTACTTCTGCATTAACTTCGAGCGGTACTCCAGGAGGTGTTTGGGAAAGCGAGGATATAACGATTGCAACAGTTGATATAAATGGCGTGGTGACCGGTGTTGCACGTGGTACAACGAATATAAAATATACAATAATACAAACGGGAAGTTGTCCGGTTATACCTTCTGTTTATTCAGTAAATATTATTCAAGCAAATCCGGGGACTTTATCAGGAAAACAGAATTTATGTCCTGGAGATACAACCCTTTTTACTACTGATGGCGACCCGGGCGGACTTTGGAGTACAGATAATCCTGGTATTGCCACTGTAGATGCAAATGGGGTAATTACTGGTAATGGACCGGGAACTGCAACAATTACCTATACTATAACTGGCTTGAGTGGCTGTCCATCAGCCGCAACAACAAGAATGATTACTGTAGATGTCAATACCTCTGCTGTCGCATCTGATATTACGGGTGCAGATAGTGCAGTCTGTCCTGGCGGTAGTGCTACGCTAACGGTAAGTACATTGACTATTGGTATTCCTACCTTTACATGGTATGCTGGTCAAACTAGTACGACAGCAATTAATACTGGTACAACGTATACTGTTTCTCCAACCTCAACTACAACGTATTATGTAAGTGTAAAAGGTAATGATGTCTGTGAGAATGAGATCAATAATAGAAAACCAATTGTTGTAACAGTAAATTCTTTAGGGCTTGATTCTGATATAGTAAGTACAGATGCAACAATATGTGCCGGTTCTTCTGCAGCACTAGCGGTTTCATCAGCTACCGTGACCACGCCAGTTTTTAAATGGTATGCCGATCAAACAAGTGCTACAGTTCTCTACACTGGCGATACTTATACTGTTTCTCCAGCCGTAACTACAACGTATTACGTGAGTGTAAGCGGGGACGGAGTTTGTGAAAATGCAGTAAATACAAGAAAAGCAGTTGTAGTGACAGTAAATTCATTGGCTACATCATCTGATATAGCAACCGATAATCAAGAAATTTGTGGAGGCTCTACTGCTTCTTTGACCGCTTCTTCACGTGTCGCTTCACCGGTCTTCAGATGGTATGCTGATCAAACTACTTCAACAGTATTGAGTACTGGAGCCACATATAATCCTTCACCCGTGTCTACTACTACGTATTATGTAAGTGTTGCTGGTACTGGAGTTTGCGAGAATGCCATCAATACAAGAAAAGCTGTAACAGTTACAGTTAACGGCTTAGCAACAGCTACAGATATAGTAGCTACAGATGTCACAGCTTGTCCAAATGATGCAGTTGTTTTGACAGCTTCATCGACTACAGTGACTACTCCAGTATTCAGATGGTATGTTGACCAGACGGCAACAACTATACTTCATAATGGAGCAACTTTCAGTCCTTCGCCAGGTTCAACTACGACTTATTATGTGAGTGTGAGCGGGGATGCAGTATGTGAAAACGCAATCAATACCAGAAAAGCGGTGACAGTGACAATCAATCCATTAGCGACGGACGCAGATATAATTGTGGCTGATCAGACTATTTGTTCGGGTGAGATTGCAGTTTTAACCGCATCATCATCTCTTATTAATCCTGAGTTCATTTGGTATGCGGATCAAACATCTGTTACGCCACTTTCAATAGGAGAAATCTATGGTCCTTCTCCGTCAACCACCACTACATATTATGTAAGTGTGAGCGGTGACGGGGTGTGCGAGAATGCCGTCAATATCAGAAAAGCGGTAGTGGTGACGGTTAATCCTTTGGGACTTGATTCTGATATTACAGCCTCCGATGCTGTGATCTGTGCGGGAGCATCCGCCACGCTGACTGCCTCCTCATCAACTGTTGCCACTCCGGTGTTCAGATGGTACGCCGACCAGACGACCACTACGGTGCTCAGCACTGGAGCTACCTATAACGTTAGTCCGTCAACAAGCACTACGTATTATGTGAGTGTGAGCGGTGACGGGGTGTGCGAAAACGCCATCAATACCAGAAAGGCGGTAGCGGTGACTGTTAATCCTTTGGGACTTGATTCCGATATTACAGCCTCCGATGCTGTGATCTGTGCGGGAGCATCCGCCACGCTGACTGCCTCCTCATCAACTGTTGCCACTCCGGTGTTCAGATGGTACGCCGACCAGACGACCACTACGGTGCTCAGCACTGGAGCTACCTATAACGTTAGTCCGTCAACAACCACTACGTACTATGTGAGCGTGAGCGGGGATGCCGTGTGCGAGAATGCCGTCAATACCAGAAAAGCGGTAGTGGTGACGGTTAATCCTTTGGGGCTTGATTCCGATATTACAGCCTCCGACGCTGTGATCTGTGCGGGAGCATCCGTTGCGCTGACTGCCTCCTCATCAACTGTTGCCACTCCGGTCTTCAGATGGTATGCCGATCAGACCACAACTACTGCGCTCAGCACGGGAGATACTTATACTGTAAATCCTGCATCAACCACTACGTACTATGTGAGCGTGAGCGGGGATGGTGTGTGCGAGAATGCCGTCAATACCAGAAAAGCGGTAGTGGTGACGGTTAATCCTTTGGGGCTTGATTCTGATATTACAGCCTCCGATGCTGTGATCTGTGCGGGAGCATCCGCCACGCTGACGGCTTCATCCACTACGGTTACCACTCCGGTCTTCAGATGGTATGCCGATCAGACCACAACTACTGCGCTCAGCACGGGAGATACTTATACTGTAAATCCTGCATCAACCACTACGTACTATGTGAGCGTGAGCGGGGATGGTGTGTGCGAGAATGCCGTCAATACCAGAAAAGCGGTAGTGGTGACGGTTAATCCTTTGGGACTTGATTCTGATATTACAGCCTCCGATGCTGTGATCTGTGCGGGAGCATCCGCCACGCTGACAGCTTCATCTGCTACAGTTACCACTCCGGTGTTCAGATGGTACGCCGACCAGACGACCACTACGGTGCTCAGCACTGGAGCTACCTATAACGTTAGTCCGTCAACAAGCACTACGTATTATGTGAGTGTGAGCGGTGACGAGGTGTGCGAAAACGCAATCAATACCAGAAAGGCGGTGGTGGTGACTGTTAATCCTTTGGGACTTGATTCCGATATTACAGCCTCCGACGCTGTGATCTGTGCGGGAGCCTCCGCCACGCTGACTGCCTCCTCATCAACTGTTGCCACTCCGGTGTTCAGATGGTACGCCGACCAGACGACCACTACGTTGCTCAGCACTGGAGCTACCTATAACGTTAGTCCGTCAACAAGCACTACGTATTATGTGAGTGTGAGCGGTGACGGGGTGTGCGAAAACGCCATCAATACCAGAAAAGCAGTAACAGTCACAGTAAACCCTTTGGGGCTTGATTCTGATATTACAGCCTCCGATGCTGTGATCTGTGCGGGAGCATCCGCCACGCTGACTGCCTCCTCATCAACTGTTGCCACTCCGGTGTTCAGATGGTACGCCGACCAGACGACCACTACGGTGCTCAGCACTGGAGCTACCTATAACGTTAGTCCGTCAACAAGCACTACGTATTATGTGAGTGTGAGCGGTGACGGGGTGTGCGAAAACGCAATCAATACCAGAAAGGCGGTGGTGGTGACGGTTAATCCTTTGGGACTTGATTCCGATATTACAGCCTCCGATGCTGTGATCTGTGCGGGAGCATCCGCTGCGCTGACAGCTTCATCCACTACGGTTACCACTCCGGTCTTCAGATGGTATGCCGATCAGACCAGCACAACGGTTTTAAGCACGGGAGCCACCTATAACGTTAGTCCGTCAACCACCACTACATATTATGTAAGTGTGAGCGGTGACGGGGTGTGCGAAAACGCAATCAATACCAGAAAGGCGGTAGCGGTGACGGTTAATCCTTTGGGACTTGATTCTGATATTACAGCCTCCGATGCTGTGATCTGTGCGGGAGCATCCGCTGCGCTGACAGCTTCATCTGCTACGGTTACCACTCCGGTCTTCAGATGGTACGCCGACCAGACCACAACTACTGCGCTCAGCACGGGAGATACTTATACTGTAAATCCTGCAACAACCACTACGTATTATGTGAGCGTGAGCGGTGATGCTGTATGCGAGAATGCCGTCAATACCAGAAAGGCGGTAGTGGTGACGGTAAATCCTTTGGGACTTGATTCAGATATTACAGCCTCCGACGCTGTGATCTGTGCGGGAGCATCGGCCACGCTGACAGCTTCATCTGCTACGGTTACCACTCCGGTCTTCAGATGGTACGCCGACCAGACCAGCACAACGGTACTGAGCACTGGAGCTACCTATAACGTTAGTCCGGCAACAACCACTACGTATTATGTGAGCGTGAGCGGGGATGGTGTGTGCGAGAATGCCGTCAATACCAGAAAGGCGGTAGTGGTGACGGTTAATCCTTTGGCTTTGGCTTCTGATATTTCGGTAAGCACAGCAAATGCTTCGTTATGTACAGGAGGCAGTGCTTCAATTACAGCTACTAGTGCTATCAGTAATCCTATTTTCAAATGGTATCAAGATGTTAATTTGTCTGTTTTGCTTTATACAGGAACTACTTTTGTGACCCCAGCTATTACAGCCAATACCTCTTATTATGTTACTGTTCAAAATAATGCTATTTGCGAAAATAGTATTGGCAATGCTTTAAAAGTAGAGCTAGCAATTATTTTGTGTTCAGATATTGCTTTGACGAAAACTGTAAGCAATATGTCGCCTTTCGTTGGCGATCAGGTTGATTTTACCATAACGGTAAGTAATCTTGGGCCAAATGACGCCACAGGTGTACGTGCAAATGATGTATTGCCGTCTGGTTATACTTTTATTAGTGCAAACAACGGTGGAGTGTTATCTGGTAATACAATTACATGGCCAACTTTTAATATTTCAGTTAATAATTCTGTTTCATTGGTTTACAAGGTCCGAGTCAATACTTCGACTGGGACTGCGGATGAATACAAAAATGTAGCGCAAATAAATGCTTCGGATAATTTTGATCCGAATTCAACTCCAAACAACAACGATCCATCAGAAAATGATCAAGATAGTGTGATTTTGACTCCAATTATACCACAGCCTTCAATTTTATTATATAAAGATGCTTCTTTCTCTGCTTCTAATGATAGCAACGGAAATGGTTTTCCAGATGTCAATGAAACAATTACATACACTTTTGCGGCGCAGAATACAGGAAATATCAGATTGGAAAATGTAAAAATTAATGATCAATTTTTAGGTATAACTAATTTATCGGTAACACCTGGCACTTTGGATCCTGGACAAACGGGCAGGGCTGAGTTAATTTATACAATCAAGGAATCAGATTTTGAGAAGGGAGTGGTTTACAATAGCGCAATTGCACAAGGAAATACACCTCCGACACCAGATAATCCAGGAGGTACAGTTGTTACAGATACATCTGAAGATCCAACTGATCCTGTTAAGCCTGGTGATGAATATTATGATCCAAATTGCCCGACATGTACTGTAGTGCCGTTGCCAAATATTCCAAAAATTGCAATTATTAAAGAAATTGCTTCATTCAGCGGAAATTTCAATAATGCAAAAGTTGGGGATGTCATTAGTTATCTTTTTACTGTGAGCAATATTGGAAATACCCGTTTAAGCAATGTGAGAGTGACTGACCCTCTTCCTGGATTATCGGCACCTACTCTTGATCCTGTAGATTCGGGCAATAAAACTGGTGATCTCAATTCAAACGGATATCTGGATACAAACGAGAAGTGGCTTTATCGAGCAGACTACGTTCTCACTTCAGGTGATTTGGCAAAAGGACAGGTCGTCAATCAGGCTTTGGCAGAAGCTACCGGACCGCCTACACCTGTAAACCCTAATGGGGAAGATGTTAATGACTTGTCTGATAAATCGTCGCCTACCAACGAGGACAATGATCCGACAGTTCTTGATATAGTGGGTTGCCAAGTAGTCGTTCATAATGCAATTTCTCCAAATGGAGACAGTATAAATGATACTTTAAAAATTGACGGAATAGAATGTTATCCAAAAAATACGGTTGAAATTTATAACCGATGGGGTGTAGTTGTTTTTCACACCGATGGATACAATAATGAGAGCAATGCATTTGAGGGCTACTCTAATGGAAGGGCGGTGATTAATCAAAGCAAAGGACTTCCAACAGGAACATATTATTATATCGTCAGATATCAAAATTCAGAGGAGAGAGAAATAACAACGGCAGGTTATCTTTATTTAAGCATGAATCAATAATAAAAAACACTTCAAACATATTTTAAATAAATGCTGTTTGGAGTGTTTTTAGATTTAAGGCTTTCTGCGATAAAAATGAAGCTTTTTTGAAATAGCGATATATGTCCTTTAACAAATGCGGCATTGCCAAACCAGTATTTTGCCATTCTTAATCAGATTGTGTCGCCAGGGCTGCCTTAGTTTTTTGTAAAAAATAGGAAGAGCCCCTAATAGCGGGGGGCCGTATTTTGCATTTCTATTAAATTTCATATTTTAAAAAAAAAAAAACTGGAAAAAATAATGCTGTAAGATTTTTTTGTTATTTTTATGTAATTGTTTGATGTTAAATATGATAGCTTAAAGGCTGGAAGAGTGCTGTAGTTTTAAATGGCATTATTATAGGCATGTTTTTTTTGATGGCTGTATAACGAAAGAAGAAGATATATAACTGATAAAATTTGATATATTATGAAAAAAAGTCTCTTTGTTTTTTCATTTGTCCTGCTATTGGCGGCATGCAACCAAACACCATCAGCAAATTCCGGTGAGAAAGCCGATATTGAGGGTGCTGTTTCGGCAGAATTCAAACCTGCCAGCATCAAGGAACAGATGGTTTACCAACGCGCAATCGAAGCTTTAGTATGGGGCATGCCTGCCGTTAATTATGATCTTATGCTTCAGGCAATGCTGGGCAGCACCAAAGGGAAACAAAATGAGATCATATTTTGGTCAAAACCCGTAGACTGGCATAATCAGACGCTAACGCCAAATCCCGACGCGATTTACTTTATGTTTTTTTTCAACACAAAGGATGCAGGGCCAATAGTTATAGATGTTCCTGCGGCAAAAAATGGCTCCTTTGCCGCCAATATTGACAATATCTGGCAGATGCCCCTTGAAGATGCAGGACCTTACGGAGCCGATAAAGGCGCTGGCGGCAAATATCTGATACTGCCGCCTGACTATAAGGAAAATATTCCTAAAGGATACATTGTGCTGAAAGCCGATACCTATGAGGGTTATGGATTATTCCGATCCAACCTGCCCAGCCACAGTGATGCCGATATAGTGAATGCCGTCAATTACGGCAAACAGCTAAAACTATATCCGCTTGCTAAAGCCAATAATCCCGGCGAAACAAAATATACAGACGTGAAGGATGTGCTTTACAATTCCGTCATCCCCTACAACAGCCGGTTTTTCATCTCTCTTAACCGCATTGTGCAAAGCCAGCCTATGCTGGTGCGCGATAAGGCGATGATTGATAAACTAAAAAGCATAGGCATTGAAAAAGGGAAACCCTATAACCCTGATGCACGAACCACCGAGATTCTGAATGCGGCGGCAAATAGTGCGCATGACTATTTGGAAGCAATGCTTGAAAAAGGCTTCCCGCCGATAAATCCTGATGCAAAATGGGCTGTTCCCGCAATGCCGGAACTCGTTAAGGCGGGATCTTCGGGATATGCGGAATCTGATATTTATCCTACAGATGCCCGTGCATTAACCTATTCAATCGGTTATGTAGGCATAAAACGCCTGGGTACAGCGCAAATATATCTTATTGCAGAAAAAGACAAGGAAGGCCGCGCGCTTGACGGCGATAAAACCTATATGCTCCACGTGCCTGCAAATGTGCCCACCAAACAATACTGGTCGGCAACAGTCTACGACCGGACAACACATTGCCTTATCAAAAATCTGCCGCGCGCAAGCAGAGCATCGAATGCGACAGAGATCCAAAAGAACACAGATGGCTCGGTCGATATTTACTTTGGCCCAAAATCCCCTGCAGGCAAGGAATCAAATTGGATCCCAACGGACCCTAAAGGAAAATTTGAAGTATTATTCAGGATTTATGGCCCGGAAAAGCCCTTTTTTGACAGGGTATGGAAACTTGGAGATATAGAAGAGGTTAAATAATCAATTGCTAAACTTATGGAAAAGAAACTCATCTGCGTGATTTTAATTATCGCATTAACGGCATGCAACCAAAAGAAAAATGTAGGTGCGGAAGCATCCAATTCTAAGGGAATCGACAGCCTAATTCCAGCCAAGGGAGCAGCTCAGCCGCCAATGGGACCCGACACCAATGTAAAAATTACTCAAGAGTATGCCGCTTTGGCGGCTAAAGAGGCCTATTTTTGGGCATGGCCGCTGGTAAATATGTACAACCGCCGAATGGCTTTCAAGGATGTAAAAGAGCTGGCCTTGTCCGGGCCTCTGCTTATGGCTCCGCTGAATCAGTTTACCATGCTTACCGATTATGTGATACCGACAGAACGTGCCATAGCCTGCCCGAACCAGGATGTGGTGTACGGTATTGGATGCCTTGCTTTGGACCAATCGCCCGTTGTGGTGCAAGTGCCTGATTTTGGCAAACGTTTCTGGGTCTACCAGATAGTTGATCTGCGCACTGAAAGTTTCGCAAAATTGGGAAAGATGTACGACAATAAGCCAGGATTTTATTTATTGGCCGGACCGGACTGGAAAGGAGAGGTGCCTAAGGGAATAATAAAAGTTTTCCGCTCGTCAACCAATACTGGACTTGTGGGGCCCCGTGTTTTTCTGGATGACACAAAAGAAGACCGAAAAGCAATTCAGGAGGTACTCAAATCAGTGGTTATGTATCCCTTGTCTGATTATGACGGCAAAATGAAAACCATCGATTGGGCCAATATCAAGAAACTTCCCGGAGGCGAAGGAGGAAAAGAAGAAGCGGTATGGGTGAACCCCCAGACATTTTTTGACGAGCTTCCTATCGTGCTGGCAGATGCAAAGCCACTGCCGGGCGAGGAGGCGAAATACAAGCAGATACTTGCTGTAGTGGAAGCCGCAAAGAAAGACCCAAAACTGAAACAGGCGATGATCGATGCAGCCGTTGAGACAGAGCGTGAAGTAATAAAACCTTTAATGGAATTCCGCAACTGGGGGATCCAATTGCCTTTTCACTGGTCAGGGGTAACGAACGGCGCATCGTGGGGCACGGATTATTTTACGCGCACTGCGGTAGCCAAATCCAATATCCTGGTCAATGCCCCAAATGAAACACGCTACTTTTATCAGGATCTGGATTCAGAAGGTGCCCGATTAAACAGCTCGAACAAATATAAAATTACTTTTGCCAAAGGGCAGCTGCCACCTGTTAATGGATTTTGGTCGCTTACATTATATAACGAGCATCACTTTTTTGAAATCAACAAGCTCAACAGATATTCATTGGGGACAAAGAACAAGACAATGGCATATAATCCGGACGGTTCGCTGACCATTTATATTCAATCAGTTCCGACTGATGCGAAAACCCAAAACAATTGGCTTCCGGCCGTTGAAAAGGGGGATTTTTCGCTTTATCTCCGCACTTACTGGCCAAAGGAGGAAGTAGTAAATGGAAACTGGACTCCGCCGGCAGTAATAAAAGTTGAATGATGTTTTGAGATTGTAGCTTTAAAAGCAGTTTGGGTTTGATAGTACATTTATGGCTTAAACGTGCCCAGGCTCTTTTTTCTACGTTTTTGTTTTAAGAACAGCATACGCCAACTACTTGCCGCAAATTTAAAACAGATGAAAAATCTGCTGTATGGGTCTTTTAAAGTTTTCACTTTACGGACTCCCATTTTTTTGACGCATCAGCAGATCTGCCTACAATCAAAATCACTAAATTTGAATAGAATATGACATAAAAACCAACAGATCTTTCACAATGGAAAAAGCGATACAACTACAGGTGAGAAAAGATTTGGATGCCCGCCAGCAGCACACCATACTTAAACTCAAAGGGAACCTGATTTCAAAAGGATATACCGAGATCATCCATATCCTGGACCAGGACGAGGAGTTCCATATCAATACATTTGAAACTCCTTTGGAGAAACGAAATGAAGCGCGGCAGTATATAGCGGCTTTTATCGATCAGGAAAATCTTCTGGAGACGATCAGCATCAAATAGTCAAAATGTCTGTATAAACCACAGCCCGCCGGCTATAAAGCAGGCGGGCTTTTTACTTTTATCAAAGATCCTGCGTTTTTTGGGCTGGGGCAATTAATTTTTTAGCCGGATAAAACATTATTAGGTTCCAGTTATTATATGTTTTAGGGAGCTTTTTCCCGCTATGCGCTTCAATCTTCTGCCCGGACCCCGGCGCAGAAGGATTTCCGCTTCTATCGGGGCTATTTTGTGCTTTATTTTAGTGAGGAATAAATCAATTTTCAGCTGTAGTCCATCAGCAGTTATGTTTAATAAAAAAATGGCGCCAATTGTCTTTAATTGGCGCCATTTGGCTTTGTGACCTCGACGGGACAAATTACAACATCATTTTTGGATGATTTGAAGAAATTGGCGTACTATAGTTAAAGCAGGATTGTCTTTCATTGTACGCCATGAATTAATTGATTGTTGTTCCATCAGAGCTAAAAATTGATTTATTTCTCTCCTAAGAGTATTGCAATCTTAATTGTTTGATAATGTGATATGTATTGCTTATTTTTAAAGTTTTATTAGACAATTTAATTAAATTTGAGTGTAACATTTAAAAAAGAAAAAACATGAGAAAAATTACGCTATCAATTTTTGCAGTATTATGTTTTGCAAGTGTATTTGCGCAGGCCAGAAAGGAATTGAATTTTGGCCTTGTAGGAATAAATTATGAAATACCTGTCCACAGGGACATAACCATTGCCCCGGGAGTCGGGACCACGCTGGATCTTGACTGGCTCAATGCCGGGGTAAAGGGAAATTATTATTTCGACCATGTATTTGGCATTACTGATGATGCCTGGGACGTATATGGCGGAGCCAACGTAGGCTATTCTTTTGATTTGAGGGATGACCATGGCAATAATGGCCATGACGGAAGCGATTTCAATGTAGGCCTGCAGATAGGCGGAAGATGGTTTTGGAACGAAAAATGGGGCGTTTATGTAGAAATAGGAGGCGGGAATGTTTCAGGATTTTCGCCCGGGATAGGACTGACCCTGAAACTTTAATGGCATAGGTTTCGGCATATATGGATTGCTCTGCTTGAACGCGATTTTAAGGTCTGGCCTTTGAACGTAGAAATCGCAAAACATATCAAAGCACGCCTTCGGACTGTTTTTAGGCGACAGGCTATTCCAATATCTGTTTCATTGCACGAGCTTTATGGACAACACTTGAAATAAGGGAAGATAAACGGCTTTGGCTTTCTCTCACCAAATCATCTATTAATAAAAAAAGCCCTATGAAGATAATCATTAAAGCATTTTTTGACGGCAGGTTTGTCAGCAAAGAGGATGCCGCAGCCAAATATTCCAAACACTTTCCCGATGCTTTGGAAGTTTCAAAAACGGTCAATGAGCTAAAACGCAGTAAGGTGAGCAATTGGGGATACATCGTCCTGATAAGTGAGCAGGGAATCTCAACAAGTCCGATCATAGTCGATGAGTTGAGCATAGAATATTAGCCAATGCTGGAAATATGGCAATTTCAGTGGACTGATGATTGAATGGGCCTGCCGCCGCTCGATCAGTTGATCGGACAGGATTTATCTGTGACTTCATAATAAAAGTTTTCAGGAGCTTTTCCCGCTATACTTTCCAATCTTTTTTGCCGAAAAACGGTACAAAAGGATTTCCTCTGCACAAGAGCGAAGCGAGCTGGCGAAGCAATCGGGGCTAAAAATCTAGAAAGACAATTCAGAACTAAACCAATAATTGACCTTAGTGGAGCAGCAAGTCATTAAGTAATTAAGTGAGGAAAAAAACTATCTGTTTTTGGAATAATTTACAAGTTTTCTGATTCATCAGAGGGATGTCCTGCAATTCAAACTTAGTAGATAAGAGTATAAGTTTAATGAATTTAAGAGGCATTTGAAAAGTTGTGTGCCACGAGTATGCCGCAACTTGGAATGATCGATTACTGGTAAAAGCGCTTTAGTTTTTGTGGCACTTTGGAGGGAACTCCACCACAGTTATTCTATAGATTTAATATTTAAATGCAATAATATTAAATTTATTTGTGCTTGGGCAATGTCATTTACATTTATTATTTAAGCCCTCTAATTTTATTATTTGATTTAAAACCATAGAGTTGTTTCAAACAAATACAAAGCCCGATCGTTAAAATTAAAATCGGGCTCCTTGTTTTTATTCTAATTTTATTTGTATTTAATATTGATGCTGATAATATCCGAGGTCATATTAGTGGTTCTGGTATAATGGCCGTAACGAATCTCCAAAGTATTCCAGTGTTTTAAACCAAATATGCCATTTGGAGGAGTAAATTTCATTCCCATTCCAAAGAAGCTGCTGTCAAACTTGGACAGATCATAATTGCTGGTGTAGAATTCATCAGCGGCTGTATGCTGGCCATAAGGCTTGAAATACTTGGTTCCGCTTTGGGTGTAATAGCGGTAAAACGGGCTTAATGAAAAGGCCTGGGTCAATTTTACCGGAATTTCAAGATCAGCGGTATGCGCTTTCAGGCTCCAGTCGTCTGTGTAATATCTGTAATAGGCACGAATAATTATATTGTCCCCGAAGAAATAACTGGCCCTGATGCCAAGCGGAATTTTAAGTCTGGTGTCAGGCATTTTCTCCTGATGAACAGAGCCGTCAGCAAAATAAACCCTGTGAAAAGGAAGGCTTAAGTAGCCATTCTGGCTTATTACATCTCCTACAAGCAATATTTGTAAATTTTTATTGATGATCTGGGAATAACTCAGTGTTCCGGCAAAAGTATTTCTATTGGCACTGCCGTAGCCCTCGCTTCCGGATGGACGAAGTTCAACAGGCTCAATGAGTTTCAGCTGATCGATAAAAGTCTGAAACCTGGCTGTAAATTCACCGTTTTTGTTTTTGGTTTTTTGAGAGAAGGCGATATTCCCTCCAAAAGACTGGTAATCAAACTCGGTTGAAGAGGAAACTCCAACAGCGTAAGTTCTTCCTTTCTCTTCATTTTCTCTCAGATAAGTCAACGAAGGGTAAAATCGGTTGTCTGATGAAGAAGCGGATGAATTGGCGCTCAGATCAATCATATCGGACGAGGCGGAGGTATAATGGTCAATTCCCGCTTCAATATCAAAAGTATGCTTGATCCCTGTCTGGCCGTACTTTACCAGTTTTACATCAATGGTATTGGCAATATCGGTAAGGTGCTCCGAACCGATTCCGCCCGTAACGGCAGAATTGTTTCCGTCCTGCTTGTAATAGCTTGATACCAGATTCACCTCTTCGAGTTTTAATTTTTTGCTTTTATAAGCCGTTGAATCAGCAGGAACGGTTTGTGCCCTCAATTGGAACAACGCCAATAAGGCATATCCTGTTATGAATATTCTTTTCATTTTTCAGCGTATGAATATTAGTTGCAGCCGCAGCCGCCGCCGCTTTTTCCTGAATTCGCCCCGGAAGCTCCCTCGCGGTAGGATTGGAAACTGAGTTCGGTTTTTTCGATTTTCCTGTTGGAGAGTACCATTTCGGAATCGTTGAGTTTTCCCTTCTGGTATTCCTTCACCGAAGTGCAGGAGGCAAGCAGCAGCACGGCAAGAGCAGTACCGCATAATGGTACGGGAATTTTTTGCTTTGGCTTTTTCATTTCAGATTAATGTTTTTGGATGTGTAAATTTTATTGTGGTCATCAATTATTATGCAGTACAGATCAGGGATCTGATCTATTAGAAACAAGCCTGCCTTGATGCCCATAACAGCAATTGGAGTGGCCATTGCATCAGCAAATTCTGCATTGGATGCGATAATGGTGACGCTTTTGATTCCGGTTATGGGAAGGCCCGTTTTTGGGTCGATGGTATGCGAGTATTTTTTGCCGTCAATGGTCACGAATTTTTCATAGTTGCCGGATGTCGCCACCGCCTTGTTGGAAATTTCCATATAAGAAAAAGCGGCATTGGGCGAGTCGGGATCGGCCACCCCGATGGTCCATTTCCTGCCGTCGGGCTGCAGGCCCCAGGCGGAAAGGTCTCCGCTGGCATTGATGATGCCGCTCTGCACATTATGTTTTATAAGGATTTGTTTTGCCATTTCTGCGGCATATCCTTTTCCGATACCTCCAAAACCGATCCTCATTCCTTTTTCTTTTAAGAATACGGTTGTATTTTCCCTGTCAAGGATGATATTTCGGTAATCAATAAGGTGTACCATTTTGAGAGCCGTCTGGGCATCAGGAAGGCTGGTCATGGTTCTGTCAAAATTCCAAAGGCTCTTGTCGATGCTTCCGTAGGAAATATCAAATGCGCCTTGTGTGATTCTCGAAATCCCGATAGACCTTTCGATAAGGCTGAAGACTTCCAGATCTACTTTTACGGCCCCTATTCCAGCATTATCATTGATCAGATTGGTCTGGCTGTCTTCTTTAAATGTGGTCAGAAGCCTTTCGATGCGTCTGATTTCCTCAATGGCCAGATCGATATTCTCATTTCCTGTTTTTTCATTCACGGCAACAACTGTTATGGTAAAGCTGTTGCCCATCAGTTTTAGGGATTTCGAATATTTCTGCTTGTTTGCTATGTTATTTTCGGCTCTCACAGATCGCTTTTATTTCGGCAGTCCACTGTTCAGGCGATGCATCGGGTTTTCCGTGCCAGGTTTTGATCACCCTGCCATGTGCATCAAGAAGAAGCGTCAGGGGAAAGCTTCCTTCCTTGTTGTATATTTCGGCCAGATCCTCGTTGCGTTTTACCTGATCAGCTGTTCCTATATTTTTCTTTTTTCTTGGAAAATCAGCATTGACCAGCACCAGGTTTTCATTTGCCATATCGGTGAATCCCTGGCTTTCGAGATAATCCCTGCGAAGCACAATGCATGGACCGCACCAGTCTGAGCCCGAGAAGTTCAGAAGGATCAGTTTATGGTCTTTTTCCGCAGTTTTTTTCGCATTATTGAAATCTGGTTCCCAGTTTATGGAAAACGCCATTGCCATTGTAAGGAATAAAGTAATCAGCTTCATCTTTTTCTTTTTTTGATATATACGAAATAACGAAAGGTATGGTTTGTTATTTTTGCGGTTCGCTTAAGATTAGATTAATGTTTTAAGCGGTTATAAGCCCTGTTTTCTTGCTTCAGGCAGTCTGGACTCCAAAAATATATCCGACCAGGGCTGAGGCTGCCATAGCAAAGGTGCCCCAGATGCAGATCCGAAGGACTGCTTTGGGGATATTTGAGCCTCCGGCCTTGGCGGCCAATATTCCTGAAAAAGCCAAAAAGACAATCGAAAAACCGTATTGATAAAAAATCATGTCTTTAAGGGGAGCAAAAATTGCCACCAGCAGCGGAAGAAAACCTCCAATGATAAAAGATACTGCCGATGCAAAGGCGGCAGTCAGGGGATTGGCCTGCGTGATTTCGTTGATCCCCAATTCATCCCTTGCGTGGGCTTCTAGGGCGTCATGAGCCATTAGTTCAGAAGCCACCTGCCTGGCCAATTTTTCATTGAGCCCTCTTTTTATATAAATCTCTGCCAATTCTTCCAGTTCCTCCTGGGGCATATCCCTTAGGGCCATTTTTTCCCTTTCCAGATCAGCGGATTCAACATCAGACTGCGAGCTAACTGATACATATTCGCCTGCTGCCATGGACAGGGCGCCTGCCACCAGGCCTGCCACTGCAGCGAGAAGAATAGGTTCTCGGGTTACACTTGCTGCTGCAACACCGATCGTAAGGCTCGTGGTTGAAAGGATCCCGTCATTTGCCCCAAGGACTGCGGCCCTTAGCCAGCCGCTTCTGTTGATGTAATGAATTTCAGATTCCATAATTTTTATTTAGCAGTTTTACCCAGTCGCGGTCTTCAGATTTTTTTTGAGTACCGCCAAAATTGGTTTTCATCATTTCCCTGATCTGGAATTGAGTTTTATTTCTGGTGCTGTTTTTCCATTCGTTGAAGTCATAGATATGAATCTGCTGCGCATGGGGGTTTACCACAAAAGAGATCCCGGAGATTGAATTTTTGAAATTTTTGATTTCATTCAGGATATTGCGGCTGGGTACAACAATGAGGATGCTTTCCCAGTCAAGGAAATCTTTGGGGATATCTTCTCTGTCCCTGAGTCCCATGGCATCAAATAAAGCAGTTATTTTCTGATTGTTCAAACTGTTGATTTTATTATCTATTTCCATAAGGACTCTCTGCATACGGTCTTTATCAGCAATACTCATTTAAGGCGGCTTGAAATTCATAATAAAATTAGCTTAAATCCTCTTTGGATATGGCGATAAGGCCATTAGAATGATTCTAAATTTAACAGGAAATCGTATTCTTATTCCATATCGTCGCATGTCAGCCTGCAATCAAAGCAAGACTGCAAAGGACCTGAAAGCTTTGCACACAGGGTTGTTAATAACCAAATAAACATGCGGGCTGGTTTGAGAACTGTATTGTCTTTAATTGAATATGACAAGGGAGTGACGCGGCAAGGTCCCGGATTTTTATATGCAGTGCAAGAGAAAAAAGGCTACAATGTATTGATTTTTGCAAAAATTATGATATCTTTAACGCAAGAAATGGTAATTATGAAAATGCATACTTAATTTATGCAGCATCATTTCATTTTATATTCATATGCAATCAACCACTACTAAATTACAGCTTACAGTATATGAGACTATTTTTTATTGCGATGATTTTCTCTTTAAGCTCCTTTTCTTCTTTCCATATTTTAGAGCGGGAAGATGCGCTGGATGAGCTTGAACTGGCAAGGCTCACTGATCATGTCAGTGACATAAAAGCCTTCATTTCCTCAAATCCTAAGTACAACAGCAGAATTGCTTTTCTGGTGGATATGAAGATCAAGTCGGGGAAAAACCGTTTTTTTGTTTACGATCTTGAGCATGGCCAGATTATCGACCAGGGACTGGTGGCCCATGGAAAAGGCTCGGAGACCGGCATTAAAGGAGACATTCTACAGTTCAGCAATATGCCTGAATCCAACTGCACCTCTCTTGGAAGATATTCTGTGGAGAGATCTTATAAAGGCATTTTTGGAAAAGCTTACCGTCTTGCGGGACTGGACCCGACCAACAGCAATGCCATGAAGCGTGCCATTGTGCTGCATTGCTATAAAGAGGTTCCCTCCGAAGAGCAGGGGTATTATATCATCAACAGCCATGGATGCCCTATGGTAAACGAAGCTTTTTTTAAAAGGCTTGAAAAAATCATCGAAAGCTCTCCTACAAAAATTATGCTTTCGGTCTATTATTGATATTGGTCAGCCGCAGCAGCATATTTTTTTTACACCAAATTCTAAAGGGAGTCATGCAGGAGGCCTTCCTATTGCATTATGGACATAATAGCTCTTTACTCAAAAGATAAGAGGCTAATTCAAAAAGGAGACCAGCTTTCGGCCAATCTCCTTTTCAAAAAATGAAAATGAAAACTACTAATTCCAGCCGCCTCCGAGCGCTCTGTAAACATTAACAAATGCGTTCATCTGCTGTTTTTTGGTTTCAATAAGTTCGAATTTGGATTCCAAAGCATCTTTCTGGGTCAATAAAACCTCCATATAATCTGCTCGTGCAGAACTAAACAAATTGTTAGATATCTGAATAGATTCATTTAAGGCCTCAACTTGTTTTGACTTTAAGTCATAGCTTTTTGCCGTATTCTGGATTTTAGACAATTGGTTGGCCACTTCAACATAAGCATTAACCAATGTCCTTTCATAATTGTAAACAGCCTGAATCTGTTTGGCTCCCGCGGTAAGATATTCTGCTTTAATAGCATTTCTGTTAATCAAAGGTGCTACTAAATCACCTGCAATGGAGTACAATAAAGATTCTGGAGAAGTCAGTAAATATTTGGTATTAAAAGCCTCATATCCAATTCCTGCTGAAATGCCTAGCGAAGGATAAAATTTAGCTTTAGCGGCTTTAATATCCAGTTTCGCGGCGATTAATTCCATTTCTGCCTTTTTGATATCTGGACGATTTTCTAAAAGCTGAGAAGGCACTCCCGCATGAACATCAGCTGGAGTTATCGTGCTGAAAGTACTGCTGTTTCTGGCAATTTTTTGAGGAAAACGTCCTAATAAAAAATTGATTTTATTTTCAGTTTCTGTAATCTGCTGCTGAATATCAAACTGAAGGCTTTGGGTGCTTAAAATCTGCGCTTCGAATCTTCGTACAGCCAATTCGTTTACCCTTGCGGCTTCTTTCTGTATTTTCACCACTTTTAAAGCATTCGTTTGGATATCAATGTTTTGTTTGATGATTTCTAATTGATTGTCCAAAGCCAAAAGTTCATAATACGAATCTGCTATTTCGGCAATCAGATTGGTAATTACAAAATTCTTTCCTTCAATAGAACCTAAATAACGGTTTAAAGCGGCTTTTTTTGCATTATGAAGTTTGTTCCAAATATCTATTTCCCAACTTGAAGTCAGTGCAAAATGATAATTAGGAAGCGGATCAGGTGTTTCTTTGCCAGGCATAATATCTGTTGTTGCTTCGCCAGAACCTGTGCTGGTGTATCTTCCAGATTTGGTTAAATCGGCACCAGCGCTAAAACCAACAAAAGGTAAATATTCTCCTTTTCGTGCTTTTACTTCGCTTCTTGCAATTTCGATTTCTTGAAGTGTAATATTTAATTCCTGATTGTTTTTCAATGCAATATCAATCAGATTTTCTAAATTTTCATCTGTAAAATAGCTTCTCCATTTTACTTTTCCTGTATTTAGAGTATCTAAACCATTATCTGCATAGTTTTCTGGTACTGTTTTGTTTTCTGTTTTTTCTACAATAGAAGTTGTTTTACAGCCCGCTATAAAGAGTAATACGCAGGCAAGACCTGCGTATTTTATATTTCTGTTATTCTTCATTTTCCTCCGTTTGATTGTTTATTGAAAAATCATCTACATGATGTATGAAATCATCAGATAATGAACTTTCTTCTTCTCCTTTAATTAGTTTTCGGCCTTGTGCCAATGAACCAAAGATGTAGTATAGTCCAGGAACAATGATTACTCCAAATATGGTTCCGAAAAGCATTCCGCCAAGCGCAGATCCTCCAATAGTTCTGTTACCAATTGCACCTGCTCCAGAAGCAAAAATTAATGGGATCAAACCAGCAATAAAGGCAAATGATGTCATTAATATTGGTCTAAAACGCACCTTTGCACCTTCAATCGCTGCTTCGAGAATTGTGGCGCCCTGCTGATGTTTGAGGACGGCAAATTCGACAATCAATACGGCATTTTTACCGAGCAATCCGACCAGCATAATAAGCCCAATTTGTGCATAAATGTCGTTTTGCAAGCCCATCATCTGCAGAATGACAAAAGAGCCTAAAATTCCAACCGGAATAGAGAGAATTACTGATAGCGGAATAATAAAACTTTCGTACTGTGCCGCCAATACAAAGTAAACGAAAGCCAATACGACTAAAAAGATATAAAGCGATTCATTGCCTCTTCCAGCTTCATCATAAGAAAGACCTTCCCATGCAATATCGTATCCTTTAGGAAGTGTTTTAAGAGCGGTTTCCTGCACTGCTTTAATGGCATCTGCAGTAGTGTATCCTTTTGCAGGCTGACCCTGAATAGCGGCAGAATTATACATGTTGTAACGCGTGATCTCATTAGGGCCCTGCGTTTTTTTGAGTGTCATGAATGCCGAATAAGGCACCATTTCTCCGTGATCATTTTTTACAAAGAGATTCAATACATCTGATGGTAGCCTTCTGAATTTTGGATCAGATTGGACATACAATTTAAAAAACCTTCCAAATTTGATAAATCCCTGTTCGTAGGTGCTTCCGATTAAAATATTTAGGTTTTCCATTGCCTTGCCGATAGAAACGCCTTTTTGCATAGCCAGATCATTATTAATCTCTAGTTCGTATTGCGGATAATTGGCGGCAAAGAAAGTAAACAGACCAGAAAGTTCTTTACGTTTGCCCAGTTCGGCCATAAACTGCTTGTTGATTTTATCAAATTCCTGATAATTGGTGCTGGTTGTTTTGTCTAATAAACGCATAGAAAAACCTCCAGAAGAACCAAATCCAGGAATTGCTGGCGGTTCAAAAAATTCTACAACAGCACCCAGATCTTTAGATTTCTTTTCGAGTTCTTCCATGATTTCTGTTACAGAATGTTTTCTGTCTGACCATGATTTCAAGTTAATCAGACAGGTTCCAGCATTAGAACCACGACCTTCGGTCATGATTTCGTAACCTGCCAGAGAAGAAACCGATTCAACGCCTTCAACCTTTTCGCAGATTTTCTGCAATTTCTGAGCAACCTGATTGGTTCTTTCTAATGTAGCACCTGGCGGCGTTTGTATGATTCCGTAAATGGTTCCCTGATCTTCACTAGGAATAAATCCTGAAGGAAGCACTTTGTTTTCTATAAAAATGAAAGCGCAAAACGCAATCAGGATTCCAAAAGTCAATACTCTTCGGCTTACAATTGTTTTTAGAACAGCAACATAACGGCCTGTAAGCCTTTCAAACCATCTGTTGAAAGCATCAAGCGATTTTGTCAAGATATTTCCTTTTTTCTCTTTTCCATGGTTGTTTTTCAAAAGAATGGCGCAGAGAACAGGAGTAAGGGTCAAAGCTACAATAGCAGAAATGATAATCGAGCTCGACATGGTAACCGAAAACTGTCTGTAGAAAGTTCCCACCGGTCCCGACATAAACGAAACGGGAATAAAAACAGAAACCATAACGGCTGTAATAGCAATAATGGCACCTCCAATTTCGCCCAATACTAATTTAACGGCATGATAAGGCGTAATATGCGGGAATTCTTCAAACTTGGCATGGACGGCCTCGACGACGACAATAGCGTTATCGACTACAATTCCGATTGCTAATACCAATGAAAAGAGAGTAACCAAGTTGATTGACATTCCAAACAGCTGAATAACAAAGAAAGCCCCAATCAACGATACAGGAACCGCTATAATCGGAATTAAAGTAGAACGCCAATCTCCTAAAAATATAAACACAACCAAAGCAACCAAAATGAATGCATCTCTCAAAGTATGAACCACTTGATCAATAGAAGCATCTAAGAATTGCGAAACGTCATAACTGATTTTATAATCCATTCCTGGAGGAAAACTCGCTTTCATTTCTTCCAGTTTTGCTTTTACATCATTGATTACGTCACTTGCATTACTTCCGTAGTTTTGTTTTAATACAATTGCGGCAGAAGGATGGCCATCTAAATTGGAGTAAATATCGAAAAACTCACTTCCTAATTCTACTTTTGCAATGTCTTTTAAGCGAATGCTTTCACCTTCAGAATTGGCGCGTACAATTACATTTTCATATTGTTTAGGTTCGTCGTATCTCCCTTTGTAAGTTAATACGTATTCTAGAGATTGCGCTGCTATACCAGAACTTTGTCCTAATCGACCTGGACGGCCAATGATACTTTGTTCCTGAAGTGCTTGCATAACTTCTTCAACAGAAATTTTATAAGCTCTCATTCTGTCCGGATTCAGCCATACACGCATGGCGTATTTGCGGCTTCCTAAGATCTGTGTTCTCGCAACACCTTTTACACGGCTGATTTCTGGAATCATTTTGACATCGGCATAGTTATAGAGGAATTTCTCATCCATGCTTTTGCTTTTCGAGTAAAGATTGACATACATTAGCATACTTGGCTGTATAGGAGTAATAACAACTCCTTCACGCTGAACCAGTTCAGGTAATAATGGCATTACCTGATCTACCCTTGTTTTAACCCTGATTACGGCTTCATTAGGATCTGTTCCTGGTTCAAATATGATTCTAAGTGTCGCTTCTCCAGCACTCGTGGCATCTGTTGCCATATAACGAACGCCTTGCGTGCCGTTTAGTGAATTCTCTAATGTAATTAAAGTGGATTTTACCAGTACATCGGCACTTGCACCCGGATAAGCGATAAAGATGTTTACGGTCGTGGGCGCAATTTGCGGGAATTGCGATATTGGAAGCTGCTTGATTGAAAGCGTGCCTATAAAGACAATTATAATCGAAATTATAATTGCAAAAACGGGTCTATGTATAAATTTATTAAACATGTGTTCTTTTTTTAGATTCGGTTATTCTGCATAGAGTCCTAAATTTGACAGTACCGACTGAGGTTTTACAACTTCGTAGTTTATCTTTTCATTTTCTTTTACAAGACGAAGTCCCTCTAAAAGTATTTTATCATTAATTGACAAGCCTTCTTTAATTACGAATAGGTGGGGCATTTCGGCAGCAATAACAACTTCTCTGGATTTTACTGCATTGTTTTTGTCAATCACATAGACATATTTTTTATCTAAAACCTCAAATGTGGCTTTCTGAGGGATCAGCATTGCATTTTTCAAATCAATAGGCATCTGAATGCTTCCCGTTTCACCGTGTCTTAATAATCTCTTCGGATTAGGAAAAACAGCTCTGAAAGGAATGTTTCCCGTTTCATTGTCAAAATCGGCTTCAATAGTTTCTACTACACCGGTGTAGGGAAACTTTTTGTTGTTGGCCATTAGAAGATTTACTTTCATTTTGCCGTTTTTCTCTGCTTTTTCTTGATAATCCAGATATTCAGACTCAGGAACATTATAGTAAACCCACATTGAGCTGTTGTCTGCCAATTCTGTCAGCAATTCTCCTTCGTCAACTAGACTTCCCTGACGAACATGAAATTTGTCTATAATGCCGTCAAAAGGAGCTCTGATTTCTGTAAACTGAAGATGAACTTTGCTTAAGGCCAGTTCGGCATCTGCTTTTTCCAGTTTGGCTTTTGCCATTGCCAGTTCGTTTGGAGAAACCACTTTTTCATCGGCTAGTTTTTTGGCATTTTGGTATTCAATTGCGCTGAAACTTACTTCTGCTTTAGATTTTTTCATTTCTGCTTCGTAAAGTGCAGGCATGATTTTAAACAAGAGCTGTCCTTTTTTTACCATTTGTCCTTCGTCAACGTAGATTTTTTCAAGATAGCCGCGCTCTTGGGCTCTTATTTCAATATGTTGGATAGAGTGTATCTGAGATACATAATCTTTTGTAATTGTAGTATCTTTTTCAATCGGACTGGTAACCAGAAATTTGGTTTTTTCCTCTTTTTCTTCTTCTTTTTTTGAATTGCAGCCCGCAAAAACTAAGGCGCATAAAGTCATGATCATGAAAATTCTCTTCATAATTATTTCAGCATTAAAACGTAATTTATTTTTGATTTTTAAGTAAAAAGGCCTTCGGAAATAGACCATAGTAGCTCGTATCCTTCTATTTTCTAAATTAGAACACAGAGGATAGAACAATAAAGGAATCGGCTATTTTGAAATAGCGATAGCAAAAATCAAATTCTGAAAACCTGAAACAGGAGATATACTTTATTATAAAGTAAACTAAAGATTTTGCAGTCATTTACTTTCTGGGTAAAAGCAGTCGCAGAAACGGCAAAATGATTGCTGATGTGAAAAAATGAAAAGTAATTGCTTTTGACAAGCTGTTTTTGCACCGAAGAAAAGTTCTCTTCATTTTCTTCATTATCAAAAAGGCACATTTTCCTTTTAAAGGATTCAAATGAACGTCCACGATTTAAACTGGCTTCATTTTGAGCATTATTAATAACAGTGCAAAAAGAAAACTTTTTAAATAAAACAATGTTATTGTGTGCATAAGTGCTGCCATATCCATTTAAAAGAATGACAATAGAAACGAATAATTTAGTGTACCAATTCTTCATAAGAGCTACAAATTTACTGAAAGGATTCCTTAAAAGCAATGCCTGAGATCTAAAATAAACATAGAAATGCTGATTTCGGATTTTATGCTTCCTTTATTTTGCAGATTGATTTTTTTACTAGCTTCAAGAGATTAAATTTTTATCTTTTGGGTTTTATCTGCTGTATTTCTACTGGGGGAAATTATTCAAAAATCATGGATTTAAGCTGATTTCGGTAGGCTTCCAATGCAGCGCCCTTGTCTATATAGCCGCAATAGAGATCCTCCTTGAGAACCGGAAGATAGGACCTGCTGCTTTTTTCCAGCTTCTGCATTACGGTCTCCATACTGTCATTATAATAAACGATTTCCATCGGGGCGGCCATTAGGTCTTTCGCCCTGATATCGGTATCATTGAATATAAATTCCTTTATATCGCTGAAATAGACCACGCCGAGCAGTTTTTCCCCAGAAGTCACGGCAAACATTCCCTGATCGGAAGCTTTTATCACACTGCGAACCATGTGGATGTCATCCTCAGGAGCAAGCGTTTTGGGATCATTCTGCAGTATGGCGTCCATTTTAAGGGTCCAGAGGATATTGGTGTCCTTGTTGCTGGTAAAGACATTCCCTTTTTTTACCAACCCTTTTACATCCAGGGAATGCTTTTCAAAACGTTTTGAGATTGCAAAGCTTATCGAGGCGACAATCATAAGCGGGATGATCAGATCATATCCGCCTGTGATTTCTGCAATAAGAAATATGGCTGTAAGAGGGGCATGAAAGAGTCCGCTGAGTATTCCCGCCATGCCCACTATGGCAAAATTGCTTACAGGAAGGTCGGTCAGTCCGGTAAGGTTAAGGAATTTAGAAAAAAAATATCCGGCATATGAGCCCAGAAAAAGCGATGGCGCAAAATTTCCTCCGTTGCCTCCGCTGCCAAGGGTAATGCCTGATGCGAAAGCCTTGAGCATCATTGATGCCCCCACAAAAGCCAGAAGCACCCATTGATTGGAGCTGAAGTCCTTGAAGAGGGTATTTTCCAGAAGTTCGCCCGGATTGCGGTCGGCCAGAGATTTGATGCTTTCGTATCCTTCACCAAACAGGACTGGAAATGCAAAAATGAGAAGTCCGAGGACCAGAGCGCCGAAAAGCGCTTTTTTATATGCACCGAGCCTTAGGTTTGCAAAATAGTGCTCGGTTTTGAGAAAATTCCTTGAATAATAGACCGAAAGAAAAGCTGTAAACAGGCCCAGAAGGATATACAGTGGGATGTTGTGGTAATCAAAAGTCTGCTTTTGGCGGAAGCTGAGCAGTATATTTTCGTTAAGCAGGATTGCAGAAACCAGGGCGCCGGTTGCGGCGGCGATCATAATCGGTGTAAAGGCTGCTATGGTCACATCCACCAGAAGCACTTCAACGGCAAACAGCACCCCTGCTATGGGCGCATTAAAAGCAGCGGCGATTCCGGCCGCGACTCCGCAGCCCAGAAGGAGCGTCCTGTCTTTGTAGCTTAATCGGAACTGCTGGGCAAAATTGGAACCGAAAGCGGCTCCTGTAACCACAATTGGGCTTTCAAGCCCGGCCGAGCCTCCAAGCCCCACTGTGAGGGAACTTGTGAGAATCTGCGCATAAAGCTGTTTTTTGGGAACAATACTGGCTTTGCGGGCTACCAGATACAGGATTTGGGAAGTGCCTTTTTCAATGGTCCCTCCAAGGAGCCTTCTGGTGGCCATCACCGTGAGCAGGATCCCTATAACGGGAAGCACTGAGTTGATAAAGCTCAGCTTTAGTATGCTGTTGGCATATGCAGCGGCCTGATAAACCGAATGGGCAAATGATTTTAGGAGTATGACGGCCAAGGCGGAAGTGATCCCGACAAGGACGCTGGCCAGAAATATAAACTGTTTGGGAGACATTTTTTTTCTTCCTACAATAAGAAGGGCCTCAATCTGTAAAAGCTTTTTTTTAAACATGAAAGTGAAAACTGTGTACGCGCGCCCGTGCATTGATTTTAAATGCGGCAATAAGCGCTGCGGGATTATAGGGGCAATTTTTTCAAAGATACGCCACAGCTTTGTTTCAGCATCAGATTTTAACAAACAATTTATTAATAGCACTGCTTTTAGCTTCCATGAGGTATCCAGAGCCGATAATTCCTTATCCTTTACAGAGTTCTGTTTTTCCTTTCTCTATGCGGTTGGGAGCGCCGAATTTAAAGGAATGCTGATTTTCTAAGTTCAAAAAAGGCTATTGGGGGAAAATGCATAATATCAGCTTCTTCCGCCTTATTTCATGGGGATCCAGCTTTCGATCTAAAGTCCCAATATACATGCCGCAACACTGTACCTGCATCCGGTCTTCTCCAGATGGTCTGCAGGGCAATTTCACAATTGTTTTGGATGATATGCATATTTTTTTTAAATTCAAAATACAGAAATTTTATCAAGAAGCAGATTATGGAGAAATTTTCAGGATTTTTCACCCTCCATGAGGATGAAGACGACAAGGGTAAGACCCTTGAGAGTGTCAAGAAAAATATTGATTTCAAAGGCGCCAATCTTTGGATACTGGCCTGTGCGATCATTATTGCCTCTGTGGGGCTTAATGTGAACTCTACAGCGGTGATCATAGGTGCGATGCTGATTTCCCCGCTGATGGGACCGATAGTGGGGGCGGGTTTTGCCCTGGGAATCTATGATTTTTCCCTGCTAAAAAAATCGTTGCGCAACCTGCTTAATGCCACTCTGGTAAGCCTTCTTTTCTCGACGGTCTATTTTTACCTGAGCCCCTTCAAGGAAGTGCAGTCCGAACTGCTTGCACGCACATCTCCCAATATATATGATATACTTATTGCCTTCTTTGGGGGGCTGGTGGGCGTGATTGCCGTCACCAGGACCGAAAAGGGAAATCCCATTCCCGGGGTCGCCATCGCCACGGCCCTCATGCCGCCGCTCTGTACGGCAGGCTACGGCATTGCCACTATGCAGTGGCCTTTTTTCCTAGGCGCTTTCTACCTGTACTGCATAAATTGCGTGTTTATCGGCATATCCACTTTCCTGATTGTAAAATATCTTAAATATCCTGCCAAAGAGGCTGTGGACAAGGGACAGCAGAGAAAAGTCAGAATTTTCATTTCCGTACTCATTACCGTTATGATTATCCCGAGCGCCTATCTTGCCTATACGCTGTATGAGAAGCAGCAGTTCATCAAAAGTGCAGACCTTTTCGCCGATCAGGAGTTCACAGCTAAAGGCTACACGATGGTTTATAAAAAGAGTTCCTATGCTCCAAAGGGGAAAGTGCTGGAGCTGGCTTTCCTTTCCAAGAGATTTACAGATTCCGAAATGGGCCTTCTGAGAAAAAAAATGGGTGAGAACCAGTTTTTGAAGGGTGCCCAACTGATTATCAGGCAAGACAGCACCGACCGTTTCAGTGCGCTGAAGGGCGATATCCTGAGCCAGATCAAAAGCAGTGAGAATGAGCTCAATGCAAAGGATGTGAAGATCATGCAGCTCCAGAAGCAGCTCTCGCGCTATGAGTTCGATAATGCCTCATTTCTGAAGGAAATCCGAATATTGTTTCCCGAAGTAAGTTCCCTGGCCATTGTGCGCCAGCAGGCCGCATTAAAAAACGATTCGCTTGCCGAGGTGACTGCTGTGGCATATGACGCGGCAAAACCAATCAGACAGGCCGATAAGGAGAAGTTCAGGACCTGGCTCAATGAAAGGCTGGGCGTCAAAAACGTGGTGCTCTACCGCCGCGAGAAGTAGCCTTATGGCGCATAGATCAAGGTATGATTGCCTGTGCACGCGTAAAGGATGGCGTAAAAAAGGGCCTTATTTTTGCAAATAAAACCCTTTTTCGAATAAAGCAAAAAAAAGCATTTCAAGCTGCACGGGCCCAAAATAGCCGCTGCATTGAAAATTTGTTATGATTTTTCGGATCTTCTGCCATAGAGATATAAAATGGCATAGCCCAGCGCGCCGGCCAGAAGGGAAGCTGTAAGAACGGCAAATTTTGCCTGCAGCTGTAATTCAGGCTGCTTAAAGGACAAAAGGGCAATAAAGATAGACATGGTAAAGCCGATGCCGCCCAGAATGCCTAGTCCAAGTACATGAGGCCATGATGTCTGGTCGGGCAGTTCTGAAATTTTGAGCTTAACGGCTAACCAGGACATTAAAAAAATCCCGGCGGGCTTGCCGAGAAATAATCCCAGTATGATACCCATCCCGATGCTTCCTGCAAGCCCTTCGATCATTCCGCTCTCAAAAGTGATGCACGTATTGGCAATGGCAAACAGTGGCATTATGAAAAAGTTTACCGGAATGGTAAGGCTGTGCTCAAGTTTTTCCAACGGGGATTCGGTGTCATCCTCATTGGTGGGCAGGGCGAGCGCCGTCAGTACCCCTGCAATGGTGGCGTGGATGCCTGAATGATGCACCAGATACCACATTGCTGCCCCGGGAATGATATAGCAGAATATGTTTTTTACCCCGCATCTGTTAAAAATGATCAGAAGCGACATGATGCCTGCTGCATAGGCAAGGTAGATAAGATGGATTTCGCTGGAATAGAATATTGCGATTACCAGTATGGCGATCAGATCGTCAACGATGGCAAGTGCGGCCAGAAAAATTTTAAGCCCGTTTGGGACTCTGCTGCCCAAAAGGGAAATAATGCCGAGTGCGAAGGCAATATCGGTGGCCATGGGAATTCCCCAGCCTGCGGCCGTCTGCGGATTTGAGGCATTCAGCGAGGCGTAGAGCAGGGCCGGCACAGCAACACCGCCGATAGCTGCAAGCACCGGCAGGGACGCCTGTCTGAAGGAAGAGAGTTCCCCTTCGATGATTTCCCTTTTGATTTCCAGGCCGACCAAAAGGAAAAATACAGCCATAAGACCGTCATTAATCCAGGTAATAAGGGGATATTCCAGATCTATGGCTCCAAAATCCCTGCCAAGTTTCATCTGCAGCAGACCATTAAACGATTCTGCCCACCCGATGTTGGCTATAGTGAGCGATATAGCTACGCAAAGCAGCAGGATGACGCCTCCGGCTGAGGAGGAGGAGAAAAATCGTTTGAAAATATTTAGGTTTATTAGTTTTGTCATATCTGCAAATTTAGCCGGTAAGGGCAGAAAAAACAAATCGGGATTGATTTTTAGAAGAATCCAAAGAGTTTTTCGTTAAGGAAAATGCGGGCAGCAGTCTTATTTTTCCTGTTCTTTTTCATTACTGCTTCTGCTGCGGCCGATCCAGAAAAGCGGGGCAGATGTGCTGGCGGCAAGTCCGGTGCTTTTTTTAAGGATTGTTCCGTCTGCCGGCGCGGTTATTATTTTTACGTTCCTGCCGAAAACATCGGTTATATAGCCTATTTCCTCACCTTTGATAATGCTGCTGCCGGCCTTTGCGCTGCTGTAGAACAAGCCTTCTGCAGGTGAGGCTACAAGCAGCTGGTCATTAAAGAATCTTTTTGGAAGCACTGCCTGCGGAGCCAGTTTATGCTGATACATTTTGAGCTGGGCCAGCATATTATACACAGCATTCATGGCCGGGCCTATTTCAGATCTGGCGGCGGCGGCCTGCTTTGCCGCCGTTATGCTCAGGGCTGGAATGCCAAGGCGCACTGCCTGTCTGGAGATCTGCTTGGAAGGCTGCCCGCAAGGCTGAAGATAAGGCCTGGCAACTACGGTTCCCAAACCGCTGATTTCGCACAGGCGCGAGCACAAGAGGGCCTGCTGGGGAAGTTCACTGTTATGATAGTAGCTGGCATATGATATAAGGTCTTCATTGCTGCCCGCTGATCTGATATCCAGAAGAATATCAGTAGCATCAAAAATATGGGTGGTTATAAAATCGGCTGCAAGCCCATTGACGATGCTTTTTTGGGCTTCTGGAAAATACTGATCCAGATTTAAATCCGTATTCAGGCCGTTATTTTGGCAGGAAGAAAAAAAGGAATCTAGATTCATTATCGGAATTATGATCAGGCTCCCGGCCAGTTTTTCAGGGTTTATCTCGCGGCGCAGTTTTAAAAGTGATTGTACTGCCGATTGTTCTGAGGGCCGCGCTCCTGACACGATGGCAAAGGTCGGTCCCTTAAATCTTCCGCATATCAATGTTGCCGGGAGCCCGGCTTTGATGCTGTCAGAAGTGCCGATGCGGAATATGGTGTCAATTTTTTTGCCCTGATGCTGTTCAAGGTAGAATTTCAGCGATTTTTTTTGAGACGCCGCCGTCTGGCATATAAGCAAGGATATGAAAAGCAAGAATAAATGTTTCATGGAATTTTGAGAGCGGATACGGGTATCCTGATTAATAAATGATTAAAACCAATTAGGCCTGCAGAGATAAAACACGATTAGTTTTGCAATAGGAAACGACTTGAAATGATATCCAGCAGATGTTTAGGAAAAACATTGAATGGTAAACAATTCACGGGATCTAGCGGCCTATGGGGCTAAAAATGGTGAAGATGCAGCGAGTCTTAAAAGATTAAGGAAATTTAGCGAAGTGAAAAGCCGGACCCAAAGGCCGAAAATACGGTACGCTGTTTAAGGGATTTCTAGAAAAGGTGAAATAGGTGAAGCAGGCTGCTGCTGTCCAGCCGGCAGGCTATTTTGTTCTTGAAAAGCGAGCTGTCTATGGCGCAGTTCGCCAAAACAGCATCAAAGCGGAATTTTTCATTTTTCAAAACACAAACGGACGGCTTGAGTTTGGTTTTCCGTTCATTGGATGAACTATTTATTCTCACTTTTTTTTTAGCGCCCGGTGCACTGAAAACTGAAGCTGTTCCATCTGAGCCTGCAAGGATTTCCATGGACGGATCAGAGAATACAGCCGATGAAAGCTTTTCAGGCTCACTGCCGTGGAGAAGACGCAGGGCGGTAAGCAGGAAGATCAGTATGTTCTTGCAGGGCGGCATTAGGGGAGATGAGATGATTTTATTTCTTTTTGATATCCGAAACGGCAAATATAGCTCTTATTATGCTTATGAGATAATTATTGGGCATCAAATCGCCTTTAAATGGGATTTCATTTTCTGAAATTGAATGCTGACCAGAGGTTCTCTAAGGGGTATTTTTAACCACTATACATTAAGGTGGCGACCCGCGCACCGGAGCAGGCTCCTGCATTAAATCTGCCTGCGGCGGGATCATTTAACCGCCCGGGGCAGAGTATAGTATTGCCGCGGATATTAAAATCATTTTTCAAATAATCCGTCCTTTTCCCATTGCTTGACTATATCTATAGTTTCCTGGGGCATTCTGGGGCCTCCCTTGGGCATCAGCACGCTATTGCCGTTTTCAAGGGAAATGCGGATGATGAGGCTTCGTTTTAAAACGGCCTCTTTGACCTGGGCATATGTGGCAAGGGATATGGGCGCACCGTTTGTGGGAACCGCCGCATGGCAGACAATGCAGTTATTGTCAATAATTGATCTCACATCCTTGTCATAGGTTGCTGATCCGGCAGGGGCGGTGGTGTCCGTCGGAGCTGCGGAATCATCATTGGAGCAGCCTGCAAGGATTATGGCAGCTGATAAAACGGCACATGCTTTTTGTAGTTTCATAACGTTTTTTTTTTTTGGTTTGCAGAGCAGAGATGATTTTCATCTCAAGGAATGCTTTTCACCTATATACGCCAAAAACTCTTTTACAGATTGCAGGAAGACCTCTTTTTGTCCATTGAAATCCGAATCATGGCTTTTGCCGGCGATATCTCCAAAAACATGGGCAGTATGAAAAGATGATGCGGGATGCTGTTTTAGGCATGGCTGATGCTGTGGAAAGGATTCAGATTATTTAAAACAATTCTAAACTAAAGTTTTCTTTTTACTTGTTAAAACCATCCTAAAAAAGTTTCCGTATATGACCTTAAATCTAACCGCTATAAAAATCACGTATGAAAATCAACAAGCACATCAAAAAAGGTCTTTGGATCGCAATGGGAACAACGGTCCTGTTTTCAGCAATTCTTCTTTTCCATATCATTACTGCCAAGCCTGCGGTTTATGACACTCCAAACCTGCAGGTAAGCCGCATTGATTTCAAGCAGGCTATCGATTCTGCACAGGCCAGACAGATCTGCGCTGACCTGAGATCCATCAAAGGGCTGACCTCGGATTCCATCATTATCAAGAGAAACGTGGTGGTTTACTTCCATAATAACCGGATCACCAATTCAAAAAAGGTCTATGCGCAGCTGATGGCCAAAAGGCATTATGATGCGCAGCCCTATATACTGCCTGAAAATCTGGCATCCAAAGAAGTCTGTCCTATGGACCAGAACAGTCTGGGCTACAAGCTGTCCCAGAAGATCAATCATTTTTTTAATTAACCTTTAATATTATTGTTATGAAAAATTATTCTAAAATCGCCTTAATCGCGTTATTCCTTTCAACGGCTGTTTTTACATCCTGCAGCAATGATGATGAGACTCCGGCTCCTGTAAAAGCATCCATATATGAGCGGTTGGGAGGCACTAAAATGGTTGCCGATCCTGATAATTCAGGACAGATGATCGAGCAGGGACGCCTTAGCTTCCGCAAAGTGGTCAATTCAACAATCGGACTGATAGTTGCCGATATCCAGTCCAATGCATCAGGAAACCTGCAGGCGCATTTTGCGCCCCTTCTGGCCGAAACCGGAACGACCCAGGCTACAAATATTGCAAAATTATCCGATAACCTGACTGATTTCTTTTCCTTCAACACCGGAGGGACAAATGCAGTTAATACGTATTCGGGCCTGAGCATGGCAGCGGCGCACAACCCTGCGACAAACCCTAGAATGGGAACAAAATCCAGCAGTGCCGACTATACGAAATTCGAAGGTTATGTGGGAGCGGCCGCCAATGCGAACGGCGTTGCTTCAAACACCGAACTTTATACGGATATTGTGGCAGTTTTGGAATCATTGAGAACGCCCATCGTCCAAAAATAATTCATCTTCCCAAAAAACGCCGCCTTTTTCTGCGGGCGGCGTTTTCTTTTTAAGACATTGTCTTATTCCAAAACAAGCATGTCTGCCTAAAGGAATCCCTTTGCAGTTGCAAATTTGCTGCATGGCATCTTTGACCATATATCTCATACAAGGACCATACTGACTGGAGGCGCTTGTCCGCATGGCAGCACATACGGGTGCGGACTGATTTTCCAGAGCAGAACTCCTTTTTTTTCGAATCTTTAATCAAAGCCATCCCATGGAAAATTTTAAGCTTTCCCAAAACACCACTTTCTACGCCTTAGGATTAAGCTATAAAAAAGCAGATGCCCTGATCAGGGGGAAATTCAGCCTGGATGCTGAAGGCCAGTCTGACCTGCTGGCGCAGGCCAAAACCGAGGGCATAGAGTCGTTGATTGTAATTTCCACCTGCAACAGGACTGAAATCTATGGATGGGCTTCTCATCCGTATGAACTGATAAAACTGCTTTGCGGCCATACGAAAGGCAGCGTGGAGGAATTTCAGCAATTTGGCTACATCTATAAAAACAGCCAGGCCGTCAGCCACATGTTCCGGGTAGGGACAGGTTTGGAGAGCCAGATCCTGGGCGATTTTGAAATCATCAGCCAGATCAGAACCGCTTTTAGCCGCAGCAGAGAGAAAGGTTTGGCCGACACATTTCTGGACCGCCTGGTAAACACCGTAATCCAGGCGAGCAAAAAAGTCAAGACAGAGACTAAAATTTCCTGCGGCGCCGCGTCGGTTTCTTTTGCATCGGTACAGTATATAATCCAGAATGCAGCTGATGTAGGGAACAAAAATATTCTGCTGCTGGGGACAGGAAAAATAGGCAGAAATACCTGCGTAAATTTATTAAAGCATACCAAAAACAGTCATATAACCCTTATAAACAGAACAAGACACAAAGCCGAATTGCTGGCGCGAAGACTCAATGTCATCGTAAAGGGTTACGGCGATCTGAAAGAAGAACTGCAAAGGGCGGATGTGCTGGTTGTGGCTACGGGAGCGCAAAGCCCCACTATTGATAAAACACTTCTTGGCCTGCATAAGCCCTTATTGATCCTGGACCTTTCCATTCCGCGAAATGTGGATGCCGATGTCAAAGAAATACCCGGCGTGACTTTAATGCATCTGGATGATCTCTCCCAGATTGCCGATGAGACGCTGGAGAGAAGAAAACAGCATATTCCTGCCGCAGAAGCCATTATTGAGGATCTGAAATCAGAGCTGTATGCCTGGGTGAACGGCCGAAAATGCGCACCGACCATCCATGCATTGAAAGCAAAACTGAATGAGATTGTATCGACTGAGTTTGCTTTCCAAAAGAAGAAAGCAATCCATTTTGACGAGGTTCAGATGGATCTGGTCAGTTCCAGGATTATCCAAAAATTGATAGGCCATTTTGCGAGCCACTTGAAAGAGGAGAATACGCCAGTGGACCAGAGCATAGAATTTATTGAAAAAGTATTCCAGATAGGGCGGTTTATGCCCGATAGATCTTCTTGGCCTACAGAAGAAAAATACATAATCAATCTGTCATAAAAATAAACTGGAATTCAAGCGCCAGACAGACCAGGCAGAGCCAGGCATCTAGGGCATATCTATAAATGATGCGCTTGAGGTGTTTTTTTGAAGCGGAATTCTTATGCTGATTTTACATAATTCCCATCTTTAAGGTGGAAATTATGTAAAATCTGTTTCCGTATTTGTTTCAGGGCGCCAGAATTCCTAAATTGGAAAATTATTGAACCAAGAGCCGAATAATTCGATTTTCAGGGATTTTCTGAGGGCTGTGGCGCAGCCGGCTTGAGGGATCCTTGTATGATGGTTTTATTCGGCAGCGAAAAACCGACAGATCATGGATGAAGACCCGAAAATAATCATATGCCTAGCCGATGACGATGAGGACGACCGCATGCTGCTCCATGAAGCGCTTCTGGAGCTCGATCGGCCTTTCAGGATATTTGAGCTCTGCAGCGCACAGCAGCTCATCGAGCATTTTTCCAAACCGGAGCAGGAGCCTGCCGATTTCATATTCCTTGACCTTTATATGCCGGGCATGGACGGCTTTGAGTGCATCGAAAGGCTCAGAGGCATGGGCCCGGCTCCCGGAAATGCAAGGATCATCGTCTATTCCATCGACAGTGCAGCCAAAACAATGCAAAGGGCTTTTGCCCTGGGAGCGGATTTTTATGCCGTGAAGCCCAGCACGTATGAAGATCTTAAGAATCTGGCGGCAATAGTCATGGGAGCATCGTGGGAGGATTTATCAGCTCAAGAGCGGATATTCCATATCAGGTAGGAGGCGGAAACAGCCCAGAGACGGCTTATCATGCAGTTCCACACGGCAATAGTTTTAGGTTTGTTTTTTAGGTTTGTTTTTTTTTTGGAGCTTTTTCCCGCTATGCGCTTCAATCTTCTGCGCCGAACCCCGGCGCAGAAGGATTTCCGCTACTATCGGGGCTATTTTGTGCTTTATTTTAGTGAGGAATAAATCAATTTTCAGCTGTTGTCCATCAGCAATTATGTTTAAAAAAAATGGCGCCAATTGTCTTCAATTGACGCCATTTGGCTTTGTGACGGGGACAGGACAAATTACAACATCATTTTTGGATGATTTGAAGAAATTGGCTTACTATATGTAGGGGCTGTCTTCCATTGGCTTTGTATTTTTGGTTTAGATGTCCTGTTGGGGATTGATGCAAAAAAACATAAAAATTCGATTGAATTATCGCATTAAACTATTATACAATTCTACAACTATTATCGAGGATTTGAAAAGATTATTATGCTTAAGGCAAAATTGTCTTTCTTTGGATCTGTGAATTACTATATGCGATTTAGGTTTTGTGTCACAAATGTAATCCCTTTCAATAAGAACAAGCTTTTTTATTCTGCGGCGGCACAAGCTTTTTACAATGCAGAAAAACCGGAATATGTTGGAAACTGGCAGACAGTTTTTCAGTTTCAGATTATATTTTAGTAAAGTTTTAAAAATTTAAATTGCAAATTTTCTGTATAAATTGGAATATCTAATTTAACTCATTAACTGTCGTTCGATTGAGGTTAAAAATTGATTTATTTCTATCCTGTATTAGCTTAAGATTTACTATTAAATTACAGGCTAAGATAAAGGCACTTTTATGCAGCAGAAAAATATAATTGAATTTTTACAGCCATCATTAGGTGCCGAATTTATAACTTCTTTGGATGTCGCAATTTAATTTAAGATTTATGAAAATTATTGCTGTAGATTCTATTTAACTTATGAAATATGGCTTCCATTCCCAAATCAGCTTCTTCGCATTGGACATTCGCAAATATTATAAATGCTTTGTCAATATCTTTACAGATGAAAACTTTTGTTAAAAATGTTCCTGGATTTCCATTATGAAACGAGTAGCGCAAATTGCTTTCATCCTCAATCATCCACTCCCAGCCAAATGCGAATTCTGGCAACCCATAATGCATATAGTTAAACTGTTCAGCACTTAATTTATCTGATTTCCCTAAAAGCCCTTTAAGCTGCATTTGTATAAATTTAGCATAATCAGGTAAGCTGACATTTATATTTCCAGCAGATGATAGCCAATTTAATTTAAAATTATCCGCAGGCATTTCAGGTTCCAAATCTTCGTTGTGTCCCCAAGTCTGATTTTGATCTTTATAGTTAGGCTGCCCAAAATCAAATTCTATATTTAATTCTTTTCCGAGTTCCTTCACTAAGGTTTCATAATTTTTTCCCGTCGCCTTTTCAAGCATTAATCCCGCTGCAACATAGCTTGGATTTGCCCAATAAATTATTTGCGGTTCTTTCACCGGCTCCTGTTGGAGGATCCAGGAGATTAGTTTATACCTCTGCTCTTGGTTTGTTCCAAATACTTCCTTTTTGGTTGGCATTTCATTTCCGTATGACCATTTCATTATTTTTGCGCGAAAAGTTATTAAATCCCACAGAGTCAAGCCATAATAAGCTGGATTGCTTTTTGCTTTTAGTTCAGGAAACAATTCGAAAAATCTAGTGTCCCATTTAATTTTTCCCTCATTGACTAAAACCGCAGCAATATAGCTTGTTATCGTTTTTGTGTTTGAACCGATCCTAAATCTGTCAGATAATTCAGCGTGCAATTCTGAATTTATTTTCTTTACGCCCAAAGCTTTTATTTCTATAATTTTTTCCGAAGAAATCACAGCATAATTAAGTTCAGGGATATTATGGATTTTTCGAATGCTATCTGCAAATTTTTCGATGTTTTGGCTATATGAATAATTTAAAAAAAATGTTGCGGTGACATAAAAAAGTATGTTTCTCATTTTATTTAGGCTTCTGCAATGGTTTGAAATTGTCGGTTAATTAGATTATGCGAATATAATGTAACATTTTGTGACATCTAGTCTTTTAATCTGACTTTTTCTTTCTTTATTTCTATAATGTTTTCTAATTATTATTTTGGGAATAAAGCAATTTTTTTGCTTCAGTCGGGGAACATGGCTCTGTCGCATTTGGGAATAATTTTACCTTTAGAATTTTAAACGCGCCGAAAAATAAATGCTAAAGGGCATAGCTATCCAAAGGCTGTTATTCTGCAGGCAGCCTATTTCAAGCTTGGGTTTGCTTTAAGTTATTGAGATGCTGGAGAAACAATGAAAATAAGGGGCGTGATTGTGACCATGCTAGGATGGAAAGCTGGGCTTTTAAGTTCTACATCTTTCACTGAAGCTATTTTTAGCAGCTCTTCCCGCTATTCGTTCCAATCTTTTGCGTTGAACCCCAGCACAAAAGGATTTCACTGCTATCGGGGCTAGGGCTGCTGAGGAGCCCGGCTCTTTAGACGAATAAAAATAAAGAAAGTCTAAAAAAATTGGCGCCAATTGTCTTCAATTGGCGTCATTTGGCTTTGTGACGGGGACAGGACAAATTACAACATCATTTTTGGATGATTTGAAGCAATTGGCTTTCTATATGTAGTGGTCTGTCTTCCATTGGCTTTGTAAATTTGGTTTAGATATCCTGTTGGGGATTGATTCAAAAATTATAAAAACTCAATTGATTCATCGCATTAAACTAATATATAAATTTACAAAATTTATGGAGGATTTTAAAAGAATGTTTTAAGTTAAGGCAGGATTGTCTTTCTTTGGCTCTATGAATTACTTTATGCTATTTAGCTTTTATGACACAAAAGAAATCCCTTTCAGTTTTCATATGGCTTTAATCTAATCAGAAAGAAATTGGGTTCTGTCGCATCTATGACTAAGTTTTATCTTTGGTTTTTCAAAACTAATAAAAAATGAATACTAAAGGTCATTGTTATCCAAAATATGTAATCCTTCAGGCAGTGTATTTTAAATTAAGATTTACACTTAGCTATCGTGACGTTGAGGAAGATTAGGGGGGTGATTGTGGATCATGCAACGATTCAGCGTTGGGTATATAAGTTTGCACCTTCACTTGAGGCAGAGATGAAGAAGAGAAAAGGCAGAGTGGGGACGAGTTGGAGATTAGATGAGACTTATATCAAAGTAAAAGGTATTTGGTGTTATTTATATAGAGCAGTAGATAGGTCTGGTAATACAGTTGATTTCTTATTAACTAAGAGAAGGCAGAGGATGAGTGCCCAGTCATTTCTAATTAAAGCAATTAGTAATAACTGTAGTCCAAGAGTAATAAACATCGATAAAAGCGGTTCTAATACTGCCGCGATCAAAGTCTATAACAAACGTTCGTTCTCAAAGATTAAAATCCGGCAGTGTAAATATCTCAACAATATTGTAGAGCAGGACCATCGTTTTATAAAATGGCGTATCCAAAATGGACTAGGTTTTAAAAGTTTTGAATCGGCCAAACGAACATTGAGCGGAATTGAAGTTGTACATATGCTAAGAAAGAATCAGATGGTTAGGCCAGGATTATCTATGTTTAAATCATTCTGTAAACTGGTGAGCTAATTTTTAAATTACTTAAATTCTTATATTTGATTCTCGCAGATGCGACAGAGCCAATCATTCTGTAAATTGGCGGGCTAACTTTTAAATTACTTCAATTTTTATATTTGATTCTGACAGATGCGACAGAACCAATTAAAATTACCTAAAAAACTATTTAGAGCTGCATAGTTATTATTGCCTTTAAGGCTAAATGTTATATCATTATCTATTCTATGCTGAGCTGTAGCATAATTTGTAATGGATCCGAATAAAAGAATCAGTAAAATTCTAATTTGAGCATAAAGTTCCATAATTTCCCTGTGTACATGGACAACCGATTGGTTGTAAAAGTTCTGAATCGATCAAACCAATATTAAGCGTAATTGAAGTTTAAAATAATTTTGGAAAGAATCAGATGGTTGGACGAAGGATATTTTTTTAATCATCCTGTAACTTGCCTAGCTAACTTTTAAACTAATTAAATTTATATATTTTATTCTGACAGTTAAAACATAATCAGAAAAGATAGCCTTAGAGTTGTGGGATAAAAAGTCTTCTTGCAGATATTTTAACCCTGTTTTTGTGATTTCCCCCCTTAGTTATTGTATTATACACCTTATTGTTTCTTATGGAAGCTCTTATGTTTGCAAAAGAAGATCCTCTGATTTTTCAGACCATGTAATAAAAACAAAACAGGCATCGTTCCCAAGCCAGCGCTTTACGACATCTGAATATTTATAAATACTAATCATGAGAAAAACTATCATTATTTTTTTTTACTTTTTTTTACTTTTTTCTCCATTTACAAAAGCATGGTGTACTACTATAAAGGACACTATTACGGTGTCATTAGACGGCTCTGCTGATTTCATTTCGATTCAGGAAGCAATTACAGCTTGCGGAGCTTTTCCTTCAAATCCCAAAACTATTTTTATTAAAAAGGGTATTTATAAAGAAAAAATTATAATCGATTCTTTTAATAGTAATATCTCTCTTATTGGAGAAAATAAAGACCAAACAATAGTTTCATTTAATAACTATAACGGCCAGCCTGACATTGGCACTTTTACAAGTTATACTTTAAAAGTACTTGCTGATAATATTAGTATTCAGAATATTACAATAGAAAATACTGCAGGACCTGTGGGACAAGCTGTTGCCCTGCATGTGGAAGGAGATTATTTTAAAGCTTCCAATTGTAAAATTTTAGGCAATCAGGATACTTTATATGTTTCAGGAGAAAATAGCCGTCATTATTTTAATAATTGTTACATAGAAGGTACTACCGATTATATTTTTGGTTCGGCCACAGCTATTTTTGATAATTGTACTTTATACAGTAAAGCTAATTCGTATATCACTGCAGCTAATACTTCCAAAAACAGTAAATATGGTTTTGTTTTTTTGAATTGCAAGCTTTTGTCAGCGCCAAATGTTCGTAAAGTTTATCTGGGACGTCCCTGGCGAGAATATGCCAATGTAATTTTTTCCAGTTGCTTTATGGATGCCCATATTAATCCGGAAGGATGGCACAATTGGGGAAAACCTGAAAGTGAAAAAACGGCTTATTATGCTGAGTTTAAAAATTATGGTCCCGGAGCTTTGACAACTAAGCGTGTCAAATGGTCGCATCTGCTTTCTGTTGAACAAAATCGTAAGCTCACTTTTGATGTCATTTTCAAGGTTGAAAATCAATGGCTGCTCAACTCGGCAACTCCTTAATCCTTTAATATTCTTATTTACTATCATATTTTCTCAACCATGAACCATAAAATTTTTCAAAAACTATTTTTAACGGTCTTTTTTCTGGGTATTCTAAGTGTATCGGCAAAAAGCTATGATCTTAAGGCATTAGGAGCAGATAATTCGGGTAAAAAATCCTGTACAGCGCTCATTCATAAAACCATTGATCTGGCTTCAAAAGACGGAGGAGGAACTTTGTATTTTCCAGCTGGTAATTATCTAACAGGAGCTATCACTTTAAAAAGCAATATTACGATCTATTTAGAAGCTGGTGCCATTTTAAAATTTTCATCCAATTTTAATGATTATCTGCCTTTTCAAAAAGTACGTTACGAAGGCGTTTTTATGAAAACATTTGCTCCGTTGTTTAATGCTCAAAATGCTGAAAATATTACTATTAAAGGAGAAGGAACTATAGATGGAAATGGCTTTGCTTGGTGGGATGAAGCTAAACGAATCAATGCAGAGTTAAAATTGAACGGTACGCTCAAACAACCAACCGAATTACAAAAACTTTGGGTAGAGCAAAACAAAGAATTAAAAGTGGAACCGTATTATGAAAATACCTTAAAAACGCAATTTTTCAGACCTCCTTTTATCCAGTTTTTTGAATGTAATAAAATTAATATCGAAGGAATTCGCATTTTAAATTCGCCATTTTGGACTATTAATCCAGTAGGTTGTAATGATGTGCGAATACACGGAGTGACTATCATGAATCCGGATAAGGAACCACATGGTCCCAATACTGACGGTATCAATCCTTCTTCTTGTTCCAATGTTAGAATATCTGATTGTTTTATAAGTGTAGGAGATGATTGTATTACCATAAAATCAGGAAGAGACTTCCACGGACGTGAATACGGAAAAGCCTGTGAAAACATAACGATTACCAATTGTGTGATGCTGGCCGGCCATGGAGGTGTTGTAATTGGAAGTGAAATGTCTGGCGGCGTAAAAAATGTAGTAATTACAAACTGTGTTTTTGATGGAACAGATGCAGGAATCCGAATGAAAGCTTCCAGAGGTCGTGGAGGAGTTGTGGAAAACATTATGGTCTCCAATATCGTAATGCGAAATATAGGCCGTAATGCCTTTACGTTTGATCTTTTTTATGATAGATTATCCAAAGTAGAACCCGTTTCAGAACGTACACCAATTTTTAGAAATATAGCCATCAGCAATGTAACAGGAAGAAATATTAATAAAGTAGGAGTGATTTGTGGTATCGAAGAAATGCCTGTTGATGAACTTACTTTTACAAATATTAATATGGAAGCCAAAGAAGGTTTTACAGGAAATCTGGCAACTAATCTCACCTTTTCAAATGTAGATATCGCTGCCGAAAAAGGTCCATCGTTCGAATTTACAAATTGTGATAAGCTCTTGTTTAATGATGTAAAATCTAAAAAAACTATTGCAGACCAGCCAATACTTAAATTAGAAAACTGTAAAACGGTATTGATCAACAACTGTTTTCAGAAAGTTCCTGCTTCGGTCTTTGTTGAAGCCGTTAATTCGGATGTCATTCAGGGTACTAATTTCTTATCTCTTGTAAAAACACCTTTCCTTAAAAAAGACAAATAAAATGAAAAACATTGTACTGCTTTTTTTCTTCATAATTTCTATAAATACAGCTTTTAGCCAGGACATTATTCCGCTTTGGGAAAAGGGTAAAATGCCTAATTCTAAAGGGATGAAATTAAATAGGATAGAAGACCGTGAACGCATAACTCAGGTTGATAATCCGTCGATATATGCTTTTTTTACTTCGAAAGAAGAAAACACCGGAGCAGCAGTTTTAATTTTTCCTCCCGGTGGTTACAAAAAACTGACTTATAATATTGCGGGATTTCAATTGGCTAAATGGTTCAATACTTTTGGTGTAAATGCTTTTGTGGTTATGTATCGGCTTCCAACTTCTCCTGATTTGGTAAATCCGGCTTTCGGACCAATTATGGATGGACAGAGAGCTATTAAAATGATTCGAAGCCGAGTTTCTCAATGGGAAATTGATCCTGCAAAAATTGGAGTAATGGGAGCTTCTGCAGGCGGCGGTTTAACAGCCAATCTTGCCACAATTACTACTGATTATGCTAAAATTAATGATGAATTGGATTCGGTAAGCATACAGCCGAATTTCCAAATTCTTGTTTCGGGAGCGATCAGTATGAAGCAGAATGCCCATAAAGGAAGTTATGAAGCTTTGTTAGGAACAAATCCAGAACCGAAAAATGAAGAACTTTTTTCAGGTGAATTAAATGTTTCCGCTGCTACACCACCTGCATTTGTTACTTGTGCAGCGGATGATCATGTCGTAAATCCGCTCAATAGCATTCAATATTATCAAGCACTTTTAAAAGCCAATGTAAAAGCAGCTTTACATATTTTTCCGCAAGGAGATCATAACATCGCGCTTCGTAATAATCCGGGTTCAACACAATTATGGACGGCTTTATGCGAAGCCTGGTTAAACGAAATGGGCTTCCTTTCCAAACCGCAGAAATAAAACTAACTCTCCGTAAGCAATTGGCTTACAAAACCAAATTAATAACTTTCCAAGACTTAAATTATGAAAAATTTCTTTTACCAATGGGCTGTTTTTATAGCCTTTATGATAATAGTACCCAACAGCTTATCAGCCCAAACTAAAGATAAAATTACTGTAGCCATAGATGGAAGCGGTGATTATGTTAAAATTCAGGATGCTGTTAATGCAGTACTATCTGATAAAGCAGCACGCACTATCATTTTTATAAAAAACGGTTTATACAATACCGAAAAAATCATTGTTCCTGTTGACAAAAAGAGAATCACTTTTATAGGAGAAAACCGCGAAAAAACGATTCTAAGTTATCATATTTTCGACTGTACTGGCGGTTTAAACAATAAATGTCCAGCCGAAGATGCTGCGAAATGGGAAGGGCAGAATATTAGAACTTCAGCTTCAGTAACGATTCAGGGAGATGAGTTTAGAGCGGAGAATGTAACCTTTCAAAATACTGCTGGTCCTGTTGGACAGGCTTTAGCTGTTTTTATTACCTCAGATAAAAATACTTTTATCAATTGTAATTTTTTAGGCTATCAAGACACTATGCTTCTTGGGAAAGATGGAACGCGAAGCTATTTCAACAACTGTATGATTTTAGGCAGAACTGACTATATCTACGGTGGCGGAATAGGTTATTTTGACAGTTGTGAAATTAGAAGTTACGGCGGTGGCTGGATAACTGCTCCAAGTACGCCAAAAGATCAAAAATATGGTTTTGTGTTCAACAAATGCAAGTTGACTTTTATTGGCAACAGTCCTCGTGTTAATGATGACAAACAACCTTTCAGCCTTGGGCGACCTTGGCATAATTATCCTAAAGTAGCCTGGCTGAATTGTGAAATGTCCAAAGAATTAAATCCGCTGGGATGGCCAACAACCTGGCGTATGGATTATGCTTCAACCAGTTCCGATTTGCATTTGTATGAATACAACAATAAAGGCGCAGGTGCTGATATGAGCGGACGAGCAAAATGGGAAGGTTTAAAATCAATTTCTGCAGCTGAAGCCAAATTGTATTCAGTAGAAAATGTATTAAACGGATCTGATAATTGGAAGCCTTTGGCAAAATAAAAGCTTATGAAAATTCTTTTAAATAAATCGGTTTTATCGTTCTTCTTATTTTTCTCTTTTTTGTTCAATTCTTCTGCTCAGAAAAAATTAGTCTTATGGTACGATAAGCCTTCAAAAGCATGGACAGATGCTGTTCCTCTTGGCAACGGTAGATTGGGCGCCATGGTTTACGGTGTGCCTCAATCGGATACCATTCAGATTAATGAAGATACTTTTTGGTCGGGAAGTCCTTATCAGAATATCAATTCAAATGCTAAAAAAAGCCTGAAGCAGATTCAGAATTATCTTCAGGATGAAAATTTTATTGAAGCGCAGAAACTGGCTTTGTCTGATATCATTGCAGATCGCAAAACAACTTCACATGGACAAGTGTATCAATCCATTGGGAATTTAGTTTTATCTGTTCCAAATCATGAAAAGTATACTAATTTTTACAGAGATCTGGATTTAAAAACGGCAATTGCAACGACTAAATATACTGTAAACGGTGTAAACTTTCAGCGTGAGGTTTTTACTTCTTTTACAGATCAGCTTATTATTATTCGACTTTCTGCAGATAAAAAAGGTGCAGTTAATTTTAATGCTTCGTTTGCAGGGCCTCTTAAAACCAATATGGTAAAAGTGACAGCTTTAGTACCTGCCAATCAGAATCAATTGCTTGTGGTTGATGGTCAATGTACCCGTGAGAAAGAAGAAAATATAACGAACTTATTGCATTTTAATACACAGATAAAAGTAGAGGCAAAAGGCGGAACTCAATCAAAAGAAGGAGAATCCATTAGGGTAAACGATGCCGATGAAGCTTTTATCTATATATCGGTTGCAACCAATTTTAAAAACTATAAAGATATTACTGCCGATGCTGAGAAACGAGCGAAAGATTATCTGAAAGCTTTTTCTAAATCGTATCAAAAAGCGAAAGAAGATCATATTGCCTTTTATCAAAAGCAATTTAACAGAGTTCAGTTGGATTTAGGTAGTTCTCCACAAATAAATAAACCTACAGACCAACGTATTGCTGAATTTTCAAAAACAGAAGATCCTGATTTGGTAGCATCCTATTTTCAATTTGGACGTTACCTGCTTATTGCTTCTTCTCAGCCAGGCAGTCAGCCCGCTAATTTGCAGGGAATTTGGAATCCTAATGCAGGGCAGTATCCAGCTTGGGACAGTAAATATACAACCAATATAAATGTTGAAATGAACTACTGGCCTGCAGAAGTAACTAATCTTTCAGAATGCCATGAACCTTTTATCAAGTTGATTAAAGAAGTCAGCGAAACAGGAAAACAATCGGCTTCAGAAATGTATGGTGCCCGCGGATGGACCTTGCATCATAATACCGATTTATGGCGTTCTACTGGTGCTGTTGATGCGACGGCAGGAATCTGGCCTACTTGTAATGCTTGGTTTGCTTCACATTTATGGGAAAAATTTCTTTTCTCGGGAGATCAGTCGTATTTAAAAGAAGTGTATCCAATACTCAAAAGTGCTTCCGAATTTTATCAGGATTTTTTAATTAAAGATAAGAAAACAGGATATCTGGTAGTTTCTCCTTCTATTTCTCCGGAGCATACTCCCGGTTTGCAATCGTATGAATATACAAAACAAGATGGAAGTATAGGTACAGAACGTTGTATTATTTTTGCTGGCGTTACGATGGACAATCAAATGGTGTTCGATTTACTGTCCAATACGATTGATGCAGCCGAAATCCTGAAAGTCGATGAGCAATGGGTTACAGAATTGAAAAAAATCCGTCAGCAACTACCTCCAATGCATATTGGAAAATACACACAATTGCAGGAGTGGCTGGAAGATTGGGATCGTAAAAATGATACCCATCGACATGTATCACATTTATGGGGAGTGTTTCCGGGACGAGAAGTTTCGCCTTTTAAAACGCCTGAACTTTTTGAAGCTTCCAGAAACTCGCTTATTGGAAAAGGAGATGCAAGCCGAGGCTGGTCTATGGGATGGAAAGTATGTTTGTGGGCTAGATATTTAGATGGAAATCATGCTTATAAATTGATTACGAATCAGCTCAATTTGAAACCTGCCAATGCAACAATTAAAGATCCCGATGGAGGTACTTATACGAACATGTTTGATGCGCATCCTCCATTTCAAATTGACGGAAATTTTGGCTGTACTGCTGGTATTGCCGAAATGTTTCTACAAAGCCATGACGGTGCTCTTAGTTTATTGCCAGCTTTACCTGATGTATGGCAGAATGGGACTATTAAAGGATTAAAAGCTCGAGGAGGTTTTGAAATCGAGAATATGCAATGGAAAGGAGGCAAATTAGTTTCTGTAACAGTTAAATCGAATCTGGGAGGAAATCTCCGTTTACGAAGTTATACCCAATTAAAAGGTTCAGGTTTAAGCAAAGCAAAAGAAAGCAATTCAAATACTTTTTACAAATACCAGCCAGTCGAAAAACCAGTGGTTTCTTCCAGTGCCGAATTTAAGGGAACAGCAGTTGCAAAAACATTCGAATTTGATGTTAAAACAGAAAAAGGTAAAAGCTATACTTTTCAGTATGCCAAATAATTTTTGATTGTTTTAATAATAAAAAGCAGCTGTGATAAGATAAAATCACGGCTCTTTTTTTATGGAGAAACATTGGATATTTTTTAGGAATTATAACAGCCAAAAAAAGATGTTTTTTCTGATGTTATTTTTGAAAGTATTGAAAATAAAGGGATTCTGTGAAATGCCCCCTATCATATTGTGTTTAGACCTCCTTCAAATTAGGATTAAAATCTAGTTTTGTTTTAATAATAAATCATAAAAACAGATCCGTTTTTTCGGAATGTTTTTTTTTAAATACTGCTTATTTAAGCATTGTTTAATATGGTCTTCTTTTGGCTTCAAAACCACGCCTTAGATGAGATCATTTTTAGAATAAATATTCACTATTTAACTATACTAACTAACCAATTTAAACCATTATCGTATGAAGAAGAATTTGTCAAAGAATCACTTTGGCATGGTAAAAAAAGTTAGGAATAAAGCCGCTTTGCTTTCCGCAGTAGTTTTGCTCTTTGATTTTTCTGCCAATGCCAATACGAACCCAAATTCAAGCACAGTAACCCGTTTCGATTTTTCCCGAAGCAGTAAGAACTATAACCATTTTCCCTTTGATCTGTTTCCATCTTTGCAAAATGAAATAACCGTAAAAGGGAAAGTAGTAGATGAAAAAGGACTAGGAATTCCAGGTGTGTCAATTGTATTAAAAGGCACAAAAAAAGCAACAATGACTGATATTGACGGAAGTTTTGTTTTTGAAAAAGTGCCTTCAGAGGGCACACTGACTTTCTCTTTTATTGGCATGGAAACCCAGCATATTGCTGTTGGAGGAAGAAGTAGTTTTAATGTTACAATGAAAGATTCTTCAACGAACCTTGATGAGGTCGTAGTAATTGGATATGGAACTGCGAAACGTAAAGATTTAACAGGTTCGGTTGCTTCTGTAAATATGAAGGATTTGAAAGATATTCCTGCAACCTCTGCGTTACAGGCTATCGCCGGACGTTTGGCAGGGGTAAATGTTACCATAACAGAAGGTTCTCCTGATGCACAGATTAACGTAAGAGTACGTGGAGGAAGTTCTATTACTCAGGATAATTCACCGCTTTATATTGTGGACGGTTTTCAGGTTAATACAATTAATGATATTCCACCTGGTGATATTGAGACGATTGATGTCTTGAAAGATGCTTCATCCACAGCAATTTATGGTTCTCAGGGAGCAAATGGGGTAGTGCTTATTACGACCAAATCAGGAAAAAAAGGAAAAACTGAAATTACTGTTAATGCTTATACAGGTTTAAAAAAGACTTATAAACTTACCGATGTTTTATCTCCATATGAATATGTATATTTTCAAAAGGAACTTGATCCGGGATCCAGTGTAACAGGCACCAGCTTTTATTCTGCTTATGGTTTATGGGAAGACAGGGATATTTACAAATCCAAAAAAGGATTAGACTGGCAGGAGCAACTTTACGGCAACACAGGTGTTCAGACCCATACTGATATGGGGTTGACAGGTGGAGATTCAAAATTGCAGTACAAAGTAAATTACACACATGATCAGGAAGATTTTATCATGGTCAACTCAGCTTACAAAAGAGATTATGTGAGTTTTAAACTGAACAAAGAACTGAGTTCTAAATTCCGTTTTGATTTCAACTCTCGTTTTTCCAATACCATAATTACGGGACCAAGTGTTTCTAATGGAGGAAAACTGAAAGACGGTATTAAATATGCTCCTGTAAGAAGTTTGACTTATCTGGATCCTGCATTAGCTTTAGGCGGTACAGACAATATCACTTCAGCGGAAGCTTTGAGTAGTTTAAATGATCCTATTTACAATATTACCAACGAGTACAAAGAGCAGAACAATCTTAACCTGACGATGAACGGAGGTTTGACGTGGAAACCTATGAAAGGACTTTCTATAGTTACACAAGGTAGTTATGCAGTAAATAGAAATTATACAGATAATATCTGGCTTCGAAATACAGGAGAGGCAAGTGCAAACGGAGGTCAGCCGGTAGCCAAACGTCAGGATGTAAAAGGAGCAGACTGGTCGATTCAAAATACCTTAAGCTATGACAGATCATTTAATAAATCAGTGCACAAGTTCAACTTTTTGCTTGGACAGGAAGCTAGAAGTTCTCAGGTAAATGAAACTTTAGTTCAGTCTAAATTTTTTCCTTCCGATTTTGGCGCCAGTGATGTTTTGGCAATGTGGAATTATGGTACACCTCTTCCAACTTATACCACGATTGGAGAACCAACCCGAACTTCTTCTTATTTCGGACGTGTTAATTATACGTTCCGTGATAAATACATTTTTAGTTTTACTTCTCGTTTCGATGGTAAAAACGTTTTTGCTCCCGATAACCGTTGGGGATATTTCCCGGGAGCAGCATTCGCCTGGCGTATGTCTGATGAGAAATTCATGGAAAAGACCAAAAGTTGGTTATCCGATGCTAAATTTCGTTTAAGCTACGGAGAAGTTGGAAATGCCCGTGTAGGATCTTACTGGCGCCAGGATTATAGTTTTGAAACTACAGCCAATCGTCTTATTTATGTAAATGAAGTAGGGCAAAGTTCATTAAAACCTTCCAATACTTTAAAGAACGAAAACCTTACCTGGGAAACAACTGTTTCTACGAATTTAGGATTGGATCTTGGATTTTTTAATCAAAGATTAACCATAAATATTGATGCTTATAAAATTGATACCAACGATTTGATATTAGCGGTAGCTTTACCTTCTAACTCAGGTTATGTTTCACAGTACCAAAATATAGGAAGTACTTCTAATAAAGGAATCGAATTTACAGTAAACGGAAATATCGTTGAAACTTCTCAGTTTAGATTATCGGCCAACTTTAATATTGCCTTTAATAAAAATGTTGTAAAAAGCTTAGATGGTTCTAATGAAATGATTGCAGCATCGAACTGGGCACCTAATGTTGGACGTGACGATTATAGAGTTCGTGTAGGACAACCAGTTGGTTTGATGTATGGTTATGTATCTGACGGAATGTACACATTCGATGATTTTAATTTCGATACTGTACAGAAAAAATGGATTCTAAAAGATGGTGTTGCCGATGCCTCAAAAGTAATTACCACCTCAGGAAATTATTTTGGACCTGGACACATGAAACTGAAAAAACTAAGCGGTACAGGAAACGTAATTAATCCGGATGAAGACCGAAAAGTTATTGGACGCGCACAGCCAAAACATACTGGAGGTTTTGCTCTTAGCGGTGCCTTTAAAGGCTTAGATTTTTCAGCGTTGTTTAACTGGTCTTATGGAAATGATATTTATAATGCTAATAAAATAGATAATTCGACTTTTAGTGGTTCTAAACGTTACAACAACGCCAATGCATTGATGAGTCTGGAAAATCGTTTTACGACTATTGATCCGGTTACCGGAAATAATATCATGTTTGGTAACGATGCAAATCCGCAGCTGTTGCAGGAAATAAACCAAGGTGCAAGTATCTGGCACCCTTTGTCCAACTCTACCATTATTACAGACTGGGCTATTGAGGACGGTTCGTTTCTTCGCTTAGGAAATCTTACTATTGGTTATACACTTCCTGAAAGTATTGCCAAAGGAAAATTTATTCAAAAAGTAAGATGTTATGTGTCGGGTAATAACCTAAAAGTTTGGACCCGTTATTCAGGACAGGATCCGGAGGTAAGCACTAACAATTCTCCTTTAACACCCGGACTTGACTGGTCAGCTTATCCAAAAGCAAGAACCATATTGTTTGGTGCCAATTTAACTTTCTAATCGTTTATTATCATGAAAAAATATATTTATACTGCATTTGTGCTCCTTGCTCTTGGAACAGTTTCCTGCAATGAGGACTTTTTAGAAACTACTTCGCCTTCTAAATTAAGTTCGCAAACAGTTTTCAATACAACTTCTATGGCTAAAGCAGCCGTTATGGGAGTTTATGGAAAAATAACAGATACTTACATTTACGGGCAAAAACTGTCTGTAAACTGGCAGGGAGTTAGTGATATTGAAACCAATTCCGGATTCTCGACAACGGGATATAACTCTACAAGTTCTGATTCCGGCGCCGGTAATTTTTATGACGATCCCTATAATACTACTACCAAATGGGAGAGCTTGTTTCAGTTTGCCGAATTGGCTTCATCTGCTGTAGATGGTATTCGCAATTCTCCTGTTTTTGAATCTAAAGCAAATGAGATGAAGCCTCTTTTAGGAGAAGCTTTAACTCTTAAAGCCTTAGCTTATTTTGAACTGGTTAGATTTTGGGGTGATATCCCTTATAAAGGCGAACCATCAAAATCAGATCTTTCTAATGTCTATATCGGAAAAACAGACAGAGATGTAGTTTACGCAGAATTGGTAAAAGATTTAACCGAAGCTGTAGGATACCTGCCATATCTTAAAATGGCTCCGGAATATACTACTGCAGAACGTATTTCTAAGGCTTTCGCTAAAGGATTATTAGCGAGAGTGGCACTGTTTGCAGGAGGGTGGTCATTGCATGACGGTAATCTTTTCTCCGATGAAAATGTAGAACATCATCCAACCATGCAGGCTGAAAACGGATATTACGTAGGACGTGTTAAAAACTGGCGCGATTACTATCAAATTGCCGCGCAGCAAACGGCAGAAATTTTAGGCAGTTCAGAACATCAGCATAGTTTAGATCCTAATTATGAGAATATATGGAAAACAGTTTGTAATCTAGGGCAGAATGCTTCAAATGAAAACTTATTCGAGGTTGCTTTTGGTCTTGGAAATAACGGAGATATTGGTTCATTAATGGGGTATGAAGTAGCTTCTAATACCAAATATGGTTCAAGAGGTTTTGGAGGAAGTTATGTGAGTTCACAAGCTTATTATTTTTATTCTTTTGATCCAGATGATTTACGCAGGGATACTACTTTGTCCTGGACCAGTTATGGAAGCGAAAACAAAGAGACAATGAAAACAGATGCTCTTAGTGTTAGTTTTGCAAAATGGCGTCTTGACTGGATGAATCCTTCTTATTTGTCTTTGCATAAAACAGCGAATTCCCGTATTGCCACTGGGGTAAATTGGATCATAATGCGTTATTCCGATATTTATTTGATGTTTGCCGAAGCAGAAAGCCAGTTGTCTAATCCAGATAATGTTAATGCTGTGGCAAAAATGTCTCCGCGTCAGGCATTAGAAACTGTGAGAGCCCGTGCTTTTGGAAGTAATTCATCAAAAGTAAAACAATATGATGCTAATTTCTTCAATGCTATTGTGAATGAGCGTGCATGGGAATTTGGCTGTGAAGCTATTCGTAAACATGATTTGGTAAGATGGGGACTTTTATACGATAAAATTGAAACCATGAAAAAAACATTGTGTTTAATGCTGGACAATCAACAGGCGGTTACCATTTTTGACAAAACGTATCAGGCATCTGACTTTCCGCAGACAATTTATTACAAGTTCAAGAATGCAGAATATATCGATAAGAGTTCGATTAATTATTACAGAAATTTAGGAGCCAGCCCGGGACCGGAGTATTTATCTGCTTCATGGTTTACCAAAAATGCGCAGAAACCAACCAGTGGAACAAATAAAAATTATATTGACTGGCCGGTACGTATTTTATTAGCTGGTACAGGTATTAATAAATCGTACGATTATTCCAGTTTCTTAGGTTCTATGGCTAATGGAGGTGAAATACAATCCAATTTAGTGCAATACGCCATGGGAAATAAAAGCTGTAATTACAGACATTATTTCTGTATATATTATGAAGATTTATTTGAATCTAAAGGTAATCTGACCAACTCTTATGGATACTAAACCTAAACTTGTAAAATTGGAAGAAATGAAAAAAAATATAATATTCGGACTGTTTTCTTTGCTTGCTTTAGTATTTGTAAGCTGCGAAAAAGATTATAATGACTGGGAAGTAGAAGAAGGACATGAACGTCTTTTTAAAGCTTTGATTTTTGAGGTTTCTAAAGTAGAATCAACACAGGTAGAATTAAAATTCACAAAATCAATAGATGCCACTAAATACATTTTTGAATTTAGTAAAGATAGTTTACAATTCAATCAGATTGTAAAAACAGTCGAATTGAAAAGTGCTGATTTGGTTCCTTTTGCAACTTCAACGAATCAGACCAAAGTAGAGTATCGTGAACTATTTAGTGAGCTGGATGGTGATTCCGGTTATTCGGTTCGTATGAAAAGTGTAAGTGAAGCAACCGGACTTGAATCTAAGCTAAGTCAGATCTTTTTTAGAACCCCTGCCGAGCAATTATTTAAAAGTTATACTCCGGCAGCAAATAGTTTAACTGTTGACTGGACTATTTCTCCAAGAGTGACTAAAGTAGCTTTATTCGATCAGGCGGGAGTAAATATTAGAGAAATTCCATTAACAGATCAGCAGAAAACAACAGGAACTTTAGTTATAGATAATTTAGCCATTGGAACTAGTTATATAGTAAAAATTTTGAATGAGTCAAATGTGAGAGGTTCGCTAAATGTTAGAACTACCGGTATATTTGATAGTACTATTTATAATGTCCTACCCGCTGATAACGCAACTACAATTGCTGCAGCGATTAGTGGCCTCGTAGCTACGGGTTCTAAAAACTTTACTATTGTTTTCGATAAAAACACCACTTATAATATTGGAGGAGATATTACTATTCCGACTGGCGTTAATGATATTGCTTTTGTGGGAGTTGCTGATTCTAACGGTGTACTGCCAAAATTGCTTAATGCCCGTTTTAGAGTACAAACCCAGATTAATGATTTAATTATTCAATATTTGAACACCACTTCTGCAGCAGCATTTTTTATTGATTTGGGAACTAAAAATGTACACAACATTAATATTGATGGCTGTGAAATAGATAATATTAACTCTATAGTACGTTTAAGTGGTACTTCTGTAGTCAATGATGTAAATGTTACCAATAGCAAGATTTCCAGAACAGGAGGTTATGGTGTTTTCAACGTAGCCGCAGGACAGGTTATTAATTCGATAACAGCTCAAAATTGTACCTTAACCGAAATCAGTACTCGTTTTGCTGATGTTCGTGTGGCAACAAAAATTAATTTTTCAAACATCACTTGTGTCAATATCACCACAGCAATGGGACATTTATGGCTATTTGATAATGCAAAACCGGTACAGCTTACGATTCAGAATATGATAATTGGAGGTGCAAATGGAGGCGCTAAAATCAATAGTACCAATGGTACTTATGCAAGTATTCCAATTTCGTACGCAGGTAGTTATATAACCAAAGATTTAATTGTCGATGCCAGACCATTTACAGGTATTACAGCAGTTCCGTTAGATATTTATGGTTTATTTGTAAATCCTGCTGTTGGCGATTTTCATATAAAAGAAGGTACAGGTTTCGCTGGTACAGGTGTAGCAGGTGATAAAAGATGGTTTTAATTTATAAATATTAATAGTTACAAGGGGAGTTATGACAATCATATTCCCTAAGTTATTACTATACTAACATTGTATTTTTATTATGTATAAAAAACTAACAGGCACTGTAATAGGGATATTTTGTATCTACAGTATATTATCCTTTATGCCTTCTCAAAAACGATATAAAAATTTAGATCCTTCTAAAGAGAAATTAAGAAACCAAGAGCCTTTAGAAGAACCTTTTGCTTTTCCGGGGGCGGAAGGCGGAGGTTCTAAAGCAACAGGCGGAAGAGGCGGAAAAGTAATCAAAGTCACTTCTTTAGAAGATACTGATACACCGGGAACTTTGCGAAATGCCATCAATCAGAAAGGGGCAAGAATTATAGTTTTTGATATCAGCGGAACGATTTATTTAAAGTCAGCTTTGCATATTAAGAACAATGATATTACCATTGCAGGTCAGACGGCACCCGGTGATGGTATTTGTGTGGCACACTACGATGTAAGTGTCAGTGCTGATAATGTTATCATGCGATACCTTCGTTTCCGAATGGGAGATCTAAACAAAATCGAAGCCGATGCACTTGGCGGACGTTTTCAAAAGAATGTTATTATCGATCATTGTTCTGTAAGCTGGTCAACGGACGAATGTGTTTCTTTCTATCAAAATGAAAATTTTACGCTGCAGTGGTGTATAATTTCAGAAGCTTTAAAAAACTCTTTTCATGCCAAAGGATCTCACGGATATGGAGGAATTTGGGGCGGTAAAAATGCCACGTTCCATCATAATTTAGTAGCCAGTAATGACAGTCGTAATCCTCGTTTGGGCGAATATGCCAATCATGCTTTTGCGCTTACCGATTTAGTTGATTTACGTAATAACGTCATTTACAATTGGGGAGGCAATAGTTGTTATGGTGGCGAAGCTATGAATGTCAATATTGTAAACTGTTATTACAAACCAGGGCCAGCAACTGTAAAAAAAGATCGTATTATTTCTATTGATAAAAATACGAAAGGGAATATTTCTCCCAATCCTGTATATAATATTTGGGGAAAATATTACATTAATGGAAATGTAATCGAAGGTTCTCCACAAACTACAAAAGACAATTGGACTTATGGCGTTTTCAATCAGTTTTCTCCCGGCTACGGTGCAGTTTCTGATGCTGATAAAAAGGCAATCAAACAAAATACACCTCACAAAGCCTTGCCTGTTACAACGCACACGGCTCAAAAGGCTTATGATCTAGTACTGCAATATGCAGGAGCATCTTTGATTCGCGATGCCGTTGATATTCGCATTATTAATGATGTCAAAAGTGGTAATGTAACGATTAAAGATGGAGGAAATGGCAGTAAAAATGGTATGATAGACACTCAGAATGCTGTAGGCGGATGGCCTAATTTAGCTTCTGGCATTACTTTAAAAGATACTGATAATGACGGAATGCCTGATGAATGGGAAAAAAGTAATGGTCTTCATCCTGTAAAGAATGATGCAAATGGGCATAATCTCAGTAAAATCTACGACAATATCGAGGTCTATCTGAATAGCATAATAGCTAAACAGACCGAAGAGCAGTTAAAATTATAATCCTTTTTAGAATTATTCAATTCGTTTTTGTTTTTAGTTAGCTCCGCCTGCAGAAAATAGTTTTGATTTTTGCAGGTAAGCCGACTATTGCAGACGTGTTTTATCTTTAGTACAAAATGAAAATAGCAAAATATCAAAGAATAGCCTCATTCCTTTGTTTCATGCTGGCAACTGTCCAACTAAATGCTCAGAAGCTAGTGTTGCAATATGATAAACCAGCATCCAATTGGAACGAAGCGCTTCCTATTGGAAATGGCCGTTTAGGTGCCATGATTTTTGGAAATCCGCAAAAAGAAGAATTACAGCTGAATGAAGAAACGATTTGGGCAGGAGAACCAGGGAATAATGTTCCTAAAAATACCTACACTAGTATTGAAGCTATCCGAAAGTTGATTTTTGATAAAAAGTACAAAGAAGCTCAGGATTTAGCCAATGAAACCTTCCCAAGAAAAGCACCTAAAGATTTAAATTATGGAATGCCCTACCAAACGGCGGGCAGTTTATGGCTGGATTTTCCTGAGCACGAAAAATTTTCCGATTACAAGCGAGATTTAGATATTGAAAAAGCGGTCACTTCGGTTAGTTATAAAGTAAACGGCGTATCGTATAAAAGAGAAATTCTGGCTTCTTTTTCGGATGATGTTGTTATAGTAAAATTAACCGCAGACAAGAAAAAGAGCATTAGTTTTTCTATAACTTCTACAAGTCCGCAATTATTGCATTCCGTTAGAACGACAGAAAACAGATTAATTTTCGAAGGTACTTCTGGTAGCGTTGATAATAAAGTTGGGAAAATAAATTACGTTGGTCAGGTTGGATGTACTTTAAAAGGAGGAACTTTAACTGTAAAAGCAGACAAACTTTTTATTGATAAAGCAGATGAGGTTGTAATCCGGATTGCACTGGCTACTAACTTTAAAAATTATAAGGATCTCTCAGAAAATCCGTTTCAGAAATCAGAAGCTGTTTTAGAAAAAGCATCTCAGAAAAACTATGCGACAGCTTATCAAAATCATGTTTCGGCTTATCAGAAATATTTTAATAGAGTTTCGTTGAATCTTGGGGATTCGCCCCAGTCAAAAAAAACAACTGATGTAAGGATTAAAGAATTCAATGCAAGTTATGATCCGCAGCTGGTGGCGCTTTATTTCCAGTTTGGAAGATATCTGCTTATTTCCAGTTCGCAGCCGGGGAACCAGCCAGCGAATCTTCAGGGAATTTGGAACCATAAATTAAGCCCGCCTTGGGATAGCAAATACACGGTAAATATTAATACCGAGATGAATTACTGGCCGGCTGAAACAACCAATCTGAGCGAGATGCATCAGCCGCTTTTCAGTATGCTGAAAGACTTAGCGGCAACGGGACAGGAAAGCGCAAAAGAAATGTATCACGCAAGAGGCTGGAACCTTCATCATAACACCGATTTATGGCGCATAACAGGAATTGTAGATGGCGGATTTTACGGAATGTGGCCAATGGGAGGCGCATGGTTAACCCAGCATTTATGGCAGCATTATCTTTATACAGGCGATACAGCATTTCTAAAAGAGTATTACCCGGTTATGAAAGGGGCAGCGCAGTTTTACCTTGACGTGCTTCAGGAAGAACCAGAGAAAAAATGGTTAGTGGTATCACCATCCATTTCTCCTGAAAATACCTATCAAGGCGGTATCGGGGTTTCTGCGGGAACTACAATGGATAATCAGCTGGTTTTTGATGTCTTCAACAATATAATCAATGCTTCTAAAGTGCTGGAAACGGATAAGAATTTTGCTGATTCGGTTGCAGTGGCTTTAAAACGATTGCCGCCGATGCAGATAGGGCAACATTCGCAATTGCAGGAATGGCTGCACGATTGGGATAAGCCAAATGATAAACACCGACATATTTCGCATTTGTACGGATTATTTCCTTCTGGTCAGTTATCTCCTTTAAGAACGCCCGAATTGGTTGAAGCGGCAAAAAACACTTTAATATCAAGAGGAGATGTTTCTACCGGCTGGTCGATGGGGTGGAAAGTAAACTGGTGGGCCCGCTTATTAGACGGCAATAAAGCCTTTAAACTAATTAAAGATCAGCTTCGTCCGGCACCAATGGAAAGCAAAGGAGAATCAGGAGGCACTTATCCAAATCTTTTTGATGCACATCCGCCATTTCAAATCGATGGTAATTTTGGCTGTACTGCCGGCATATCTGAAATGCTCTTGCAAAGTTATGATGGCGTGGTTCATTTACTGCCTGCTTTGCCAGATGAATGGACAAAAGGAAATGTATCGGGTTTGAAAGTACAGGGAGGTTTTGAAATTAAAGAAATGAAATGGGATAAAGGCAGCATTATTTCAGTAACCATCAAATCAAATTTAGGAGGAAATCTTCGTTTGAGAAGTTATTCAAAACTAAAAGGTAAAGGTTTGATAACTGCTGAAGGAGAAAATCCCAATTCCTTTTTTAAAATACCAGAAGTGCAAAGTCCAATCATTTCAGCCAAAGCGAAATTAATTGGATTAAAAAGTCCAAAAGTTTTTGAATATGATATCACAACAGAAAAAGCAGGGAGTTATACTTTTTATGCTGAGGAATAATTTGAAAGAGAGGCGTATTTTATATCAGAATGCTTTGGTTTTTGTCAGTAAGTACTAAAAAGTTTGATTTTTGTCAAATACCCCCTGACATTTTGCGTATTGACCTCTCTATGTTCTGCGCTGAAAAGTAGTTTTGTGATTATAAATTTTTAAATCATTCTCTTCAAAAATATGGATTGAATGAGTAATGCTTGATTAATAAACGTTGTTATGTTTAAAGTAAAAAAAGAAAAAATAAAAATTCAGATGTTGAGACAGTTGCGTATTATGGCTCTTTTGTGCAGTTCCGTAATCGCATTTGGGCAGAATCAAAAAAAGCCGTTTTCAGTACAGCTAGCCGAATCTGTAATGTATAATAATCCAGATGCATGGATGACCGATTTTCAGCAAAAGCCTTCATGGGGTTATGTGCAAGGTTTAGCTGCTCTTTCATTACAAGAAGTCAGTAAAGAAAAAAACGAATCAAAATATTTCGACTATGTCAAAAATACTTATGCTAATGTATTGATTAACAAGCAAGGAATTATTGACGGCTATCGTTTAGAGTCTTTTAAACTTGACGATGTTAATTCGGGTAAGATATTATTTTCTTTATATGAAAAAACAAAAGACGAACGCTATCGCATAGCAATTGAAGCACTTCATGAACAATTAAAAAAACAGCCAAGAATAGAAGAAGGAGTCTTTTGGCATAAGAAAATTTATACCAATCAGGTTTGGTTAGACGGTTTGTATATGGGACTTCCGTTTTATGCACAGTATGCTGTAACATTTGGCGACGCTCAGGCTTTCGATGATATTACGAAGTAATTGTTAACTGTACAAAAGCATTTAAAAGATTCCAAAACAGGATTGTATTATCACGGATGGGATGTCAGTAAAACCGTTTACTGGGCCGATCCTAAAACCGGACTATCCCAAAACTTTTGGGGACGTGGTGTAGGATGGCTATATATGGCATTGATAGATGTATTGGAATATCTTCCAGCCAATCATAAAGATCGTAAAGCATTAGAAATCATGTTTCAGGATCTGAGCGATTCTCTGTTAAAAGTTCAGGATCCAGATACAGGAGTATGGTTTCAGGTGCTTAATTATCCAAAACGAGAAGGTAATTATCGAGAAGCGACAGCCTCAGCAATGTTTGTTTATGGCTTAGCCAAAGGAATTCAATTAGAAGTTTTAAATAAAAAATACCTTAAACACCTGAAAAAAGCCTATTCAGGTTTTAGGAAAGAGTTCATTAAAATAGATGCCAATAAGCAAATAGAAATTACTTCGTGTTGCGCGGGAGCTGGTTTAGGTCCTGCAGACAATCTTGTTCGAAACGGGACTTATGATTATTATATTCATGAAGCGGTTAGATCTAATGACGGTAAAGCGATTGGTCCTTTTATAATGGCTTGTTTAATGCTGGAAAAGCATCCTCAATGGGCGGTTCTTTAATCTTAAATCGAAATTAAATATATTCAGATGAAAATAAAATATGTAGCACTTGCTTGCTTAGTGCTGACAAAAATGGGCAGTGTTTATGCACAAAAAAATACAGAAACGCTTTCTAAGGTTTGGGTATCTGACTTAGGAAACGGAAATTATAAAAATCCAATTATCTATGCCGATTATTCTGATCCCGATGTCTGCCGTGTGGGGAAAGATTATTTTATGACTGCTTCGTCTTTTAATTGTATTCCGGGACTTCCCATTCTGCATTCGAATGATTTAGTCAATTGGAAGTTAGTAAATTATGCGTTGCCAAAACAGCCTCCTGTAGAAACCTACGATAAAATACAGCACGGTAATGGGGTCTGGGCGCCTTGCATTCGTTTTCATAATGAGGAATATTATATTTTTTATCCTGATCCCGATTTCGGAATTTATATGACGAAAACTAAAAATCCGTACGGTAAATGGTCAGAACCTGTTTTGATTAAAGCAGCGAAAGGTATTATAGATCCCGCTCCTTTTTGGGATGAAGATGGGAAGGCTTATCTGGGTTATGCATTAGCAGGAAGCCGTGCCGGAACCAAAAGTGTTTTAATGCTTTGTACCATAGATCCTGTAAGCTGTATGGCTAATGATGATGAGATGCTTTTGTTTGATGGTCATAAAAACCATACAACGGTTGAAGGACCTAAATTCTATAAACGAAATGGCTATTATTATGTTTTTGCTCCTGCAGGCGGTGTCGCAACAGGCTGGCAGTTAATCCTGAGGTCTAAATCTATTTATGGGCCTTATGAAGAAAAGGTTGTGTTGGAACAAGGAAAAACAGTTGTAAATGGTCCACATCAGGGCGCTTGGGTTGATACAGTAACAGGAGAAGACTGGTTTATACATTTTCAGGATCAGGGTGCTTATGGCCGTGTCGTACATTTAAATCCGATGAGTTGGAAAAATGACTGGCCGGTTATGGGAGTTGATAATGATAAAAATGGTATTGGAGAGCCTGTGCTGACTTTTAAAAAACCAAATGTAAATGGGCAATATCCCTTAGCAACTCCTCCGGATTCTGACGAATTTAATGAGCCTATGCAAGGTTTACAGTGGCAATGGCATGCTAATAAACAGTTGGTCTGGGGTTATCCTTCGGCTGGTATGGGTTATTTCCGTTTGAATTGTATTCCAAAGCCAGCAGATTTTAAAAGTTTATGGCAGGTGCCTAATATTCTGGCGCAAAAATTTCCTGCTGAAGAGTTTATGGCAACTTCTAAAATAACATTTACCCCCAATTTTGATAATGAACAATTTGGATTGGTTGTGATGGGAAGAAGTTATAGCAGTTTATCCGTTAAACAAATTAATGGTCAATTAAAATTAATGCAGTTATCTGCGGCTAAAGCCGATAAAGGAGCTGTAGAAATTGCAACTGAAATTGCAACACTTTCTAATAATACTTTTTATTTCAGAGTGACGGTTCAAAAAGGAGGAAAGTGCCAGTTTTATTACAGTTTAGATGATAAAAAGTATATAAAAGCCGGTTCTGAATTTATTGCTTCTGAAGGAACTTGGATAGGTTCAAAAGTTGGTTTTGTGGCTTTGAGAGAAGGAACAATAAATAATGCCGGCTATGCAGATATAGACTGGTTTAGAATATCTAAAATTGAAAAATAAGGTTTTAAGTTTAAGTTTAATTTTTTTTCGATCTGGTGGTTATGGTTTAAGTCATTAAGTATTTTTGTGGTTAATTGTAATTAGTTACTTTTACTGGCACTAGGATAAAAGAAGTCTTCGGACTTCTTTTTTTATTTCTAAAGAATTCTGTTTTCTAAAAAAGTTTTTTAACCACAACCCGAGCGATAGCGAACAGGCGAAGCAATTACACAAATTTTTACAAATTAATTTCTACAGTTATTGGGCAGACTTTTTAGTTCATTAAAAAAACTTAAACTTTAAATAATATTACTTAGCGTCTCTGCGTCTTTGCGAGCAAATTCCAAATTGGTTTACTAAATAATCTCGCAAAGTGGTTAAATCGCAAAGTTTTAATATAGATTTTTAGTCGATCTAACTTTTATGTTTTTGTCGGTATTCTGTTGGAGTATCTCCGTATTTGTTTTTAAAGGATTTAGTAAAATACTTCATATCTGAAAAACCTGTCATATCAGCTATCTCTTTAATCAATAACTGACTGTCAGACAATAATTGTGCGGCACGTTTTATTCTGATATCACGAATAAATTCAACAGGAGAATAACCTGTTAAACTCTTTATTTTATAGTATAATGTAGTTCGATTCAAGCCCACTGTACTACCGAGAATTTCAACGGAAAATTCATTATTATCAATATTTTCTTCGATACAATCCATAATTTTTCGCATTATTTCTTCATCCTTATCGCTTACTAAATGCGGTTTTGGTTCATAGTTTTCTTTCGGATGTGTTTCTTCTTTATAAGTATTCTTATCGTAATTTTCAAAAATGCTTTGCAGACGTTTACGTTGTTCCAGTAAATTTATAATACGGGCTTTCAGATAACTTACACTAAAAGGTTTAGTGATATAATCATCCGCACCATAATTCATTCCCTCCAACTGACTTTCGATTGTTGTTTTTGCCGTTAATAACACAACAGGAACGTGACTGGTTTCTATGTTATTTCTAATTTTCTTTAATAAATCTACTCCGCTGAGTTTTGGCATCATAATATCACTAATTACAAAATCAGGCGTATTTTCGATTATTTTTTGATAGCCTTCTTCACCGTCTTCCGCTTCAATTACTTCATAATCTTCTTCCAGTATATTTTTAATGAAGGTGCGTAAATTCAAATCATCTTCAACCACCAATACTCTGACTTTTTCAGTTGTCTGCTGTATGGAATTTTTGTCTATTGCAATTTCAGTTACAGCTGCGGGCTCTTCATTAATAATTTCTACATCTTCATTAAAATGGTCATGGCCCGTTTTAAAGCTCAGGGAGAAAGTGCTTCCCTCATTGGCTGTACTGCTAAAAGTAATTTCGGCATGATGCTGCTCTACCAGTTCTTTAACCATAGAAAGTCCGATTCCGGTACTTGGATTATTGACGTTAGTGTTATAAGACGAAAACCGATTGAAAATACGACTTTGAAAATCCTCTTTTATCCCCAAGCCCGAGTCGATAACCTGTAGCTGAAGCTCATTGGATATTCGTACTATTTTTAGAGTTATAGATTTTCCGTCGGGAGTATATTTAAAAGCATTAGACAACAAATTCATTAAAATCTTTTCCAAGGCATTTTTATCAGCCCACAAACGAAAATCGTCTCCTTCGACTTCAAACAGATAAGTTATATTTCGTTCTTGTGCTGTTTCCAGGAAATTATTAAATATATCATTGGCAAACACAGCTAGGTTGATTTCTGAGATCTGAAGTTTTTGATCCTGTATTTTTCTAAAATCCAGTATTTGATTTACCAAACGCTGCAGTCTATTGGTATTTTGAGACACATAAGTTAATTGTTTCTTTACTACTTCAGAAGTTCCGGAATCATTAATAAGATAATCAACAGGACCAGTAATCAACGTAAGAGGAGTTCGTAGTTCATGTGAGATATCAATGAAAAATTTATTTTTCATTTCAAACATATCCTTTTCCATTTGTGTATTGGTTTTCAGTCGATACATGGTTAATACTACATAATTAATTCCCAGAATAATACCCAGGACTAACATACAGTAGATAATGTAGGCAATCCAGGTATTCCATATTGCCGGTAAAACGGTGATGTTTATTTGTCGTTCATTAGCGACCCAGTTTCCTTGGCTGTTGGTCGATTTTACCTTGAAAATGTAATTTCCTTTTGGAACGTTGGTATAAAAGGCAGCATGCTGATCATTGGTATAATTCCAATTTTCGTCAAAACCTTCCAGTTTATAAGCATATTTAATGTTTTCGGGATTAATATAATCCAGTGCAGCAAATTCTATATTAAAAAAGTTCTGATTATGTTTTAACTCTATTACCGGATTACTGTCTATAGAATATGATAAATTAAAAGGAGCATTATTATTCTGATTGTAAACCTGAAAATCAGTTAATGCCAAAGTAGGTATGTTGTTGTTCGATTTTATGCTATTTGGAAAAAAATGTAATAATCCTTCCGCATAACCAAACAGCAATTCGCCGCTTTGTAATTTAATTCTTGTTGCCTCTGTAAAATTATTAAAGGTTAAAATAGGTTTCACTTCAGAATATACTTCAAAGAGTTCTGCCCGCGGATTAAAACGTGTTAAAATATAGTCGGTTGTGATCCATAAATTTTGATCATTATCTTCTAACAAAGACAAAATATTATTTGAAGGAAGACCTTCTTTTTGTGTATAATGTTTAAAATCTTTCGGATATCCTTTTGCATCTCTTGTAAGTACTTTACTGATTCCGCCATCGGCTGTTGCTATAAAAGCCTCGCCACTTTTAGGCATACAGAAATCAATGACATCATTACTTTTTAAACAGGTCGTTTCCTGCTGCGTTTTTTCATAAACTTTTATAGAGGAAATTAGTTCAGGAAATCTTTTTTTTCCATCTAATACCAACAATCCGGTAGTAGAACCAATATATAATATTCCTTGTTTATCCTGTTTAATGCATCGTATGTGTAAATGCTTTTCAAGAAGAGTATTTTTTAATCGCCCGTTTTGATTGATAAAATCTAAAGTATTTCCTTTTTTCCGAATTAAGTTTAATCCGGTTAAAGTCCCAACCCATAAACGTTTACACTGATCTTCAAAAATGGTATAAATGTTATCATTGCTTAAACTGTTCGGGTTGTTTTCTATGTTTTTAAAGTGTTGTACCTGATAGCTGTAGTCTTGCGTTTTAGGACTAAACTTATAGAGTCCATCTCCTCGTGTTCCGATCCATATTACAGATTCTTTGTCCTGAATAATACTGTAAATTGGTTTTTTCCAGACAGACTGAGGAACTAATTGACCATCTGGTGATATGCATCCAAGTTTTTTAAAGTTTTTGTCAAAAAGAATAAGTTGGTTTTGTTTATTGGCAACCCAAATGTTTTCGTTTTTATCCTGAAATACGGCACGTACATCTTTGATACCTAATTTTATTTGAGGATTTTCAATTTTTAAAGCCTTAAAATTATTCTGGCTGAAAGTAACTTTTATAATTCCGGATGTCTGTGTATTATACCATAAATTACCCTGTCTGTCAAAATAGGCAATATGAAATTTATTACTGAAATTTCCTTTCGGGAAATAAGCTGTAGTTTCAAACGGAATTAAACGATTGGCAGAAGGATCATATTTTGAAAAACTGCCATTATTAGGCTGAACCCAGATTTCTCCTTTCGCATTGGTTAGTGCTGCAGCTTTTACTGAAAACTGAGTTAAGCCAGTTTCATCAGCGCCTGCCGGAAAATAGGTTATTTTTTTATTTTTTATATTAACAGCATAGATACCGGCTTCATCATTATTGGTAAACCATAACAGATCTTGTGTCAGTCTTATAACATTTATTTTCTTTTGTTCGAGATTGGCTATATCAGAACTTTTAAATTTAGATGTTTGTCCGGTAAAAATGTTTATTAAACAAAAATCGGCTTGCTCTGTTATCGCTGCAACTGTAGTGTTATCTATTTTTTTTAAAATAATGATTTCACCTTTTAAGCCTAATTGATGTGTTCTGTAATTTTGCGTACCTTTTGTGTATTGCAGTAAATTGCTGTCGGCTCCTCCAAACCAGATTTCATCTTCAAGTTCCAGTGCAGTGTAAAATGCTTTTGTTTGTTCATTTGTGTCTAAAAGCGATTTTGGACTAGCTTGCAACTTATTCGCTTTTAACTGCATAATGCCTCGATCAGTTAAAATCCAGCTGTTTTTAGAACGGTCTTCAAAAACAGTTATGACTTTATTACTGTTTAACTTACCATTATCTTTACTGAAGATTTCATAGGAGTAACTATTGCTGGTAATGGCGATACAACCGTTATTTTTTGTAATAAGCCACACTAAGCCCGATTTTTGAGGAAGTATCTGGGTAATTTCTATATTGTTTTTTACCACCTCCGGTATTAATTCTGCTCCCCAAAATTCATTTACAGCAGGATCAAAACAATAGACTTTGTTTTTGTTGGACAAAGTACGCATCCAGATTTTGCCGGATGCATCTTCTGTAATCCAGTCGATACGATTGTTTTTCATCAAAACTTTATCCGTAGCTTCTGTTTTATAATTTTTAAAGCGATATCCGTTGTATTTGCTTAAGCCGTTAGTGGTAGCAAACCATATAAATCCTTTTTTATCCTGAATGATATAATTAATGATATTATGAGGAAGTCCATCCTCAACCAAATAGTGGCTAAAATTGTAGTTCTGTTGTGCATAACAGGCAAGCTTGCTGAGAAATAAAAAAAGTAAGGCGCATTGGTATTTTTTTTTGTTTAAATGCATCAAAGTTATATATTGGTAAGGTTTGAAGTTAGGCCACTAAAATAACAAATAGTTTGCCACAAAACTTTCTTTACTCTGATTTTAAAGTTTATCTGCAAGAAATTTTTATCTGTTCCAAAAATGTTTACTGTCAAAATTTTACTAGTGTATATTAGAAGTAAATCAATTTTTAAATTCAGACGAACAACAATATTTAATATTAAAAGATTACGATAATACAAAAGAGAAAAAAAACTATATCCTTAAAGGGATTTCGAGCCATCGTTCAGTTTCGATTAAATATCTAACAGCGCCACTTGAAGACTGTTTATTTCAAACAGACTAAAAATTTCCTGTGAAAAAATCGGACCACAAATATTAGGTTGTAAAAGCTTGAAAAATCTACACATTAGGGCATAAAAAAAGAAACAACTATTTACTAGTTGTCTCCCCAAGTGACCTTACTGAACAATTTACAAACCATTTTATGAATGATTTAAAGAAATTGGCTTACTTTCAAGTGAATTTGTAAGATAATTATTTTGAATTTTCATTTGTAAGCGGTTTGTATGTATCGTAAGGCTTAAACGTTAAAAAATGTTAAAACATATGTATATTTAAATTTATTAAGATGTAATAGCTTTTTACAAAATTCTTGAAAATAAAATTTGGGACTATGTAAAGAGAACGGGTTAGTTTTTTGTAAAATTATATAATAATTTGGAGATTATTCAAATCAAAATTTGGTCGGATATTAGAGTTTTTAAACCGCTTCAACCTAATTAGAAGATAATTATTTATGCATTTTATTGCAATGAGGAGAGCAGGATTCGAACTTTAAGCTTGAAACCGCTATATATGCCACTTTTATGTATGTCTTGAACCAAAGTGCACCGATTCTGCACCAAATTCAAATTTTCACTTTTCAATATTAAATCCATTCACAAAATTAAAATACTAACGAATTAACAGTCAGTAGTATTATTCTTTTTTTGTCATGCAAATATATCAAAAATACTGGATTCTAAACTTATTTAACCAAGCTTTTAAAAATTGCCATTAACATTGATCTAAATTTTATAAAGTAAAAAGCATTTCGCATTCATATCAAAATTTCTGGTGATTGATTTCAGCAGGCTATAATCTTGATTTTTAGTGACAACAAATGTATTAACTCCAGCCTTATATATTTTGGTGCTTAAGAGTTTGTTCACTTTATTGTAAATGACTTGTCAAATACAACCAAACAATTTTTTTGGCTTACAAGAAACCCATTTTTTTTGCCTTTCTTATTAAATCGGCATCACTTCCTTTACCCATTAATAATTGACTTTTTATATTGGCTTTCCTCTTTTCTATAGCGCTCATCGACAATGGTATATGGTCTGTAAGCTTTATAGTTTTGACCCCTTGAGATAAAAGAATTAAAATTTGAGTGTCATGCTCATCCCACTTGATGTTCTCTTTTAATAATTCTTTATGTGACTTCATTATTTCACTACTGTAAAATATTTCTCCAGAAATGATTTTTTTGCACAATAACGGAAATAGTTCAAAATTAATTTCGCTTTTTGAAACAAATCCTTCAGGTTTTATTCTTTTTATGATTTTATCCACTAAAAAAGCTTCCGTACGCATTGTTAGGATTAATATTTTGCACTCTAGATGAGTTTTTCGAATTAATGTCGACAAATCTAATCCATTAGAAATATTATATTTATTGTAAGGGGGCAGGTTTACGTCAACTATTGCAAAATCTATTTTCACATTTTGCATAGAGAGAAGCGTGATCTTTTTATATGCATCTTCACAATTATAGCATTTTATAAAATGTGGTTTGGATATTTCAAAAAAATCCTCCGATAGTAGATTAATATAACTATCCACTGTCATTGGATGATCGTCTACAATTAAAATATTAAGTGGCACTGTACGTTTTTATTTGCAAAAGTAAAAAAAAATACGGATTATCCGTAATATAGAAGTGATTAGGATTTGTTTTTTTGTAAAAAACAAATCCTATAAAATGAAAAACAAATTAAGACTAGCTGGAATTTTGATACTTATGTTATCAATTTATTCATGTTCTAGTGATGATGAAGTTCAAAGTATAAACAATAATGCTGCAAAACTATCTAGAGAAGCAAAAAAAGAGTTAAATGCAAAAATAAATGATTCCATTGATTTAAGTCCAGATAACCGCGTAATGGAAATGGAAGGCGATCCAAGTAATCCGAAACCTAAAAATTAGGTTATAATAAATTTATTTTAAGGCTATGTAATTTTTAAAAATTACGTGGCCTTTTTTAATTTGATGACTTACATTTGAAACGAATTAAATTTTAATAATGGTAGGCAGCGGCAATTTATTTTTATTAAGTATGCTATTAACTCTTTTTTTTTCTTGCAGTAGGGAAAAGTTGAAGGAATCTATGCAAGATAAGATTGTTTTTAGCAAAGATGTTTTTAATAAAATACCGAATGAAAAAAAAGAATTTTTTTTGGATTCTTTAGAGGATAGATTAAAGTTTGAGAAAAACGATACTATCACAAGGAACTTGTATTTGCAGATTAGTGAAGAATATTTTTATCTCAATAATTTTAAAAAATCTTTAAAAACAAGCAAGCAATGTTTGGAACTGTCTAAAAATGGAAGTGATAGTTTAAGAATGGCAAAATCACTTTATTATATAGGGGATTGTTATGAAGATTCAAAAAAAGATAGTGCTTATTATTACTATTTATTGGCAGAGAAAATTTATTTAAAAATTGGCGATTATGATGATGTAGGTAGAATGCACTTTAATAAGGCTTATGTTTTATTTTACGATAGTAATTATGTTGAGTGCGAAGTAGAAGTTTCAAAAGCTTTGAAGTTTTTAGAAGGATCAAATAAAATTAGGTTGATATATTCCTGCAATACTTTGATGGGGAATTGTTTAGAGAAGCTTTTTAATTATGATGACGCTTTAAAATATCATAAATTGGCTTTGAAAAATCTGGATCAGATGAAAAACAGGAGATTAGATGTAGATGAAATTAATAATTACAGTGTATCTTCTGTTATCAACATCTGTAATTTATATGATTTAAAAGGAGATTTTTCATTATCAATAAAAGAACTAAATGCTGTTCTAACATGGAAAAAACGGTCAACTTGACCACGCTTTTTCAATATAAAGTGACCACCGATTTCGGGTCAAACTGACCACCCCTTTTCAATTTAAACTGACCACCTTGTTTCGGTTCAAATTGACCACCAAACACTACTTCTTTTCATGTTGTTAAACCATGGATCTGTATAAAAACTACAGACTATGGCAAATAACAAACTAGACATGAACAAAATCAGAAAAGTCATTAAGTTGCACTGCAACGGCAAAAGCAAGCTGTTTATAAGCCGATATTTATCTCTATCCAGAAATACTGTAAAAAAATACATCTCTTTATTTGAAGTGCTTGGATTAAGCCTGGAAACCGTAAACAATAAAACTGACACTGAATTGGACGAACTGTTTTCTCAGGGTCCGACAGAAGTTGTTTCCTCAAGAATAGAAGATCTGTATGCTTATTTTCCTCAGATGGAACGGGAATTAAAAAAAGTGGGGATCACCATACAGACCATGTGGGAAAGGTATATTGAAACCTATCCCGATGGTCTTCGAGTAACGCAGTTCAGGAACCGCTTCAGAGACTGGAGCAACAAGGTAAACCCTGTGATGCATATGAATCATAAGGCTGGCGATAAAATGTATGTGGATTATGCTGGAAAGACACTCTCATTTATAGACAAAAGTACGTCTGAGGTTCAGGAAGTACAGTTTTTTGTTGCCATACTCGGTGCCAGCCAGTATACTTACGCAGAAGCGTCAATGAGCCAGCAGAAGGAAGATTTTGTAGCTTCGGTAGAAAATGCAATGCGTTTTTTTCAAGGAACGCCTGCCGCAATTGTACCTGACAACTTAAAATCTGCCGTAGTCAGAACCAGCCGCTTCGAACCCACCATTAATGAAACTCTTGCAGATTTAGCTGAACATTATGAAACCACTATTCTGCCCGCACGAGCCTACAGGCCCAGAGACAAATCTTTAGTTGAAGGAGCAGTCAAGATACTTTACAGAAGAATTTATGCAAATCTGAAAGACTCTAAATACTTCAGCATAGAAGAACTGAACCAGGAAATATGGAATCTGCTCGATGCACATAACAACAAGAAACTTACTGGAAGACCATACTCTCGTTTTGAACTCTTTATGGAAGATGAAAGACATGAACTGCAGCCTCTTCCTCTGGAACGCTTTGAGATTAAATACCAGTCTCTGGCAACAGTAATGCAGAACGGGCACGTCCAGTTAAGCCAGGATAAAAACTACTACAGCGTGCCCTATCAATATTTAAAGAAAAAAGTAAAGCTGCTCTACACAAGCTCTACTGTTGAAATATACTTCAAATACAACCGTATAGCCACACACATCAGAAATCCAAAGCCCTACATCTATACCACAAATCCAGAACATATGGCAAGCACACATCAGTTTGTAGCACAGTGGAATGCCTTAAGGTTTATTGAATGGGCCAACAGCATTGATCCGGCAGTAGGAGAATATATTATGCAGATAATAGAAAGCAGGAACCACCCCGAGCAGGCCTATAAAAGCTGTCTAGGTATATTATCTTTTGAGAAGAAAGTAGGTGCAGAAAGATTAGCAAATGCCTGCAAACGTGCTCTGGACTTTAAGATTTATAATTTTAAAACCATACAGAACATCTTAGAAAACAGTCTGGATAAGATACCTATGGAACACGAAAAGGAAGAAGATCAGGATCTTCCCGACCACGGCAATATCAGAGGAAAAAATTATTATAACTAAAATCAATTTACAATGAATGAATCTACTGTAGCAAAAATGAAACAGATGAAGCTTCATGGAATGCATAACGCCTTCATGACAGCTATCGAGAGCGGTAAAACCGATCATTATACCATTGACCAGTTTATGTCAATGATAATAGATGCCGAATGGGATGAACGCCACAACAGGCGTATTGAACGCAGTATTGCCAATGCACGCTTCCATTACAAATCAAATATTGAAAGCATCAATTTTGACCAGTCCCGGAACATTGACAGAAATCTTATACTCCGGCTTGCAGAATGCAGTTTTGTAGAAAAGAATGAAAATATACTAATCACAGGAAGCACAGGGGTTGGTAAAAGTTTTTTAGGAACAGCACTTGGTTATCAGGCCTGTATCGAAGGGTATAAAGTAAGTTATTTTAATACTGCAAAATTATTTGCAAAGCTGAAAATGGCCAAGGCAGATGGTACATACCTAAGAGAACTGATGAAAATACAAAGGCAGGATGTTATCATACTAGATGACTTTGGACTCCAGGCATTGGACAGCCAGAACAGAATCACACTTTTAGAGATCATCGAGGACAGGCACAACAATGGTTCTATTATAGTAACCTCGCAGATCCCCGTTCAGGGATGGTATGACATAATCGGCGAGAAAACCATAGCAGATGCAATCCTTGACAGATTAATACACCAGGCCCACAGGGTTGAGCTGCATGGGGAATCAATGAGAAAGAAAAAAAGCATAATCAAGGAATAATTATTTATCTATATTTGAAACAATAATTAACACACGAAAAAAAGTAGTTTTTTAGGTGCTCACTTTGCACCGAAATTAGATGGTCACTTTAAACCGAAACGAAGTGGTCACTTTAAATTGGAAAACAGTGGTCAATATCACTGAGTTTTACACTCTAATAACTTTACCAACAACTGAAGAATAGTTTGGTGGCCATGAACCTACTGTTGCAATTACGACATCATTTGTTTTCAATAAATAGTCCTCATAATTAATGGCTAGTTCATGAGGTATTCTATGACAAGATTTAAAATCTATAGAATTTTCGGTAGTATCACTAACCCTAACAATTATTTGTCCAGTTTCTTGATACCATTGTGATTTAAAAGCATATCCTTTTTTATGTTTTACAAAATCGCCGAGTTTTTTCACTTTAAAACCTTCAGGAATCATTCCTAATTCACTTTCTATAAATTGTCCATCCTGAAATGGGCTAAAATCTACAAACCAATTCTTATACAATGCTATTGCCATTTCCTCAAGTGTTTTGTTTATGGCAAGGTTGTTTTCGATTTTGTCATCTAAAGCTGATAGTATTGAGGCTATACTTTTTTGTTCTTGGAGAGACGGAAGATTTATTTCGATTTTTTTTAAAAGTTCAGTTGTCAAACTTGGAATTGCAGAACCGACATCCATTGAAGCAAAATCAAGTACTTTTAAATTATAAAATAAGTATTTTGGGAAGCTAACCTTCTCATTTATTTTTGACCAAAAAATTGTATCAACTGACCAAAAAGGTTCATTTAAGTAAAATATATTATTTAAAGAACCTTTTCTTGGAATTAATATTGTTTCTCTATTATATAAGTATTGATTTCCATAGCGCATAATACCACCAGTTCCATAAATTGGTATGTTTCCATCCTGAATTTTTTTATGATCTTTACCATACTTTATTTCTAAAGCATCTGAGAGTTTATATGTTTTCCAGTTGTGTGACATTATATATTATTATAAGTAAATCTTTTGATGAATGAATTATGTTTTCTAAATAAAGAAACATCTATTTCTAATGTTTTTTTATTGGAATTTTCTAATATCATTTTTAGTTCGGTTTTTCTTCTCTTTAATTTATTTTCTTCAATAGAAGATCCTATTGAAGGTGGCTGATTAACATAATGATCTAATGTTGAGAAATCTAAAGTTTTTATTCCCAAAAAGTATTCAAATGACCCAATTAAATCTTTGAATTTTCCTATTGGTAATGCTAATAAAAACATAATTGCTAGTAATTCTTTCTCCTCAATTTCATCTTTATAATCAAAGTCTTCGTGAGTTTTTACTATTCTATAAATATTTAGAAAACGTTTTATAGCTCTTGGGTTGTTGCCAATTATTTCTGTTAAGCTTTTAATTTGTTCAATTTCTTCATCGGTTATGTCTAAAGCTCTAATTTGTTCTTCATTTATAATTTCTTCTTTTATAGGTGTAATTGGAATATTTAAAGGTTTAGTGATTTTTTGTTCTTCTTTTTCATCCAATCCAATTTTATCTACATCTATAGAATCTAGATCTATAGAATCTACAGTAGTGTTATTTTCTAGTTCATCTTTTTTAATTACAGCTCCTAAATTATGTTTTGTTTTTGCTAATTTTTCAATCATATTTTTGATACTATTGTCTTCAGCTTCTTTTAAATGAAAAGGAACTTGGAATATTTTTTCTAAATAATTGGATGGAGAAATAGCTTCTTCGTTTTCACTACTTTGATTAAAGAGATTTTTATATTTTTTTTGCAAAGCAGTCTTAACCCATCTAGGATCAACACCAACTACCACCACAAAAAGAGGGAAAGCCATTAATAAGTTCACTGCTTCTAAAACTTCAACCACTCGTTCCTCGGGGCAACGGTCTAAATCATCAATATAGAGGATGATACGTTCAAGCGGCTTCTCAAACATTGATTTAAATTCATCACTTTCTTTATTCTTCGAAGCTTCTATATTATGGTCAATGAGCAAATCACTTAGCACTTCAAAATCTTTTCTTATAACAGATACAATTCCTAAATGTTTTTTATAGTCCTCACTATTCGCTCTTTTTTCTATAAATGTGTATAATGCTTCTGTTGACAAAGCATTTTCTAGTTTAAATTTTATTTTATTTTTTATCTCTTTAACACTACTAATTTGTTGCTCTATACTTTTTATCTCCTCTTTACTATTTGTAATCTCAAAACTTAAAGCTTTTTCTCTTTGTTTAAATTTAAATAATGCATCAGCTTTTTCAGTTTCATAATTTTCTTTTATTTTCCAAAAAGAGGCTATTAGAGGTTGAAGTTTATTGTACGTATCAACAGCTCTTTTCCAAAAATTTCCAACTAAAATAATAAAACTTAAAGTTTTTGCCGTAAAGGAAAAGTCTTGCCAACTAGCTAGTAATGAGGTTGTAAAAGTGAAAATGGGTGTTAGATAAATTATTAATAATATTCCAATCAACCATATAGTATTGACTAACCATTTGTCCCTTTTAAAGAAAACTTTTATAAATGTATATTTAGATTGTACTTGATTGCATAATTCATCAGGAGAAATCCAATATTTTTCTGGAACGATATTAGCTAAATCTTTAGTAGATTTAATAAATGTTGGGTTTTCGTTTAAAGATTGTTCAATAGTACTTTTAACTTTAAATTTTTCGTTTACATTTTTTAATACCTTTTCAAGTGTATTTTGTTTTATAGTGGATATTTTCTTTTTTAATTCTCTTTTAGAATTAATTTGTTGTCTATAAAGCCCAAAAAGTTGAGTATTAATAATCTTATTTTGCTTTTCTAAAAAAGAAATTTCATCTTTAGCTATATTTAGATTTTGTGCTAGTTTTTTTTCTATTTCTTTTTTGAAATTCTTTGCTTTATTATCACCACTTATATATTCTTGTAATCCTTCAAAAATGCGAGTTACAATACTTGCCCAAAGATTTGCATCCATATAGGACCAAGCATTGAAATGCACATGCGCAATACCCTCGCAAAAGGCATTTTGAGGATTTGTTAAGGATAATTTTTGAATATCTTCTTTCAGCTTATGCATAAAAAAACTTTTTCCAGACCCCCATTTTCCTAATAAAGCTATTGCTAAAGGTGGAATAAAACTTTTAGCAACCATAACTCGTGCAAAAGCTTCAACATCTTTTTTAATATCTAGATGATCTTCACCTGTTTCAGAATCACATAGCAGACCAGGTATAGATGTTATGTTATGATTAATATCTGGATTGCTTATTGAAGAAGAAAGATTTATTGAATTAGCGTTTATTATCTTTTCTATTTCATTGTAATCCAAACTAGAAAGAATATTTTCTAAATCTATTAGATTTGGTGTTGTAATGGTATCTCTATAAAAACTTAAACCTTTAATATCAATTTTCTTATTTTTTATTATCCAGTTAACTTTAATATTAATTCCATTATTTAAATTATCGATTACTAAACCTAAACCTTTGAATCTTAAATAATTTTTGCCATCTTTAGTTGCGTAAGTTGATTTAAGGATAACAAAATCACCTTCTTTAATATTATTAATTATTTCTGAATATTGTCCGTCTTCATAACCATTTTCCCAAATATTATTTTGATAAAATCTGTTTGATTGATCTCCTGAATTCCCCCAATTTGAACCAACCAGATAAAAATCAAATCCAGAATTATTAATGAATTTTTTAATTATTAAATTTTCATCAACCTTTATAGAATCACCAATTTTATTTTGATTTGTTTCATCAATTTCAATATATGAATTTTTAACATTAATTTCTTGGTAAAATTCTTCTCCTTTTTTGTCATTTGGAATAGAAATTATAAATTGAGAATTATTAATACTGTTTTTTGTCTCTTCTAAAACTTTGATAGTTATTTTATAACTATCACTATAACTTAAATTTCCAATGCCTGTAGCCATAAGTGGAAGCCAAATCTTTTTGCCAGATAATGTTTGAATGTGGAATCTGATAGCTTGTTTAAGATTCTCATTTAAATTATTTATAGGATTACCAATTCCAACTGTAACTACGAATAGAATAGGTTTGCCATTAAGCTGAAATAAATCAAATCCCTTTCCTAAATTAAGTTGTTTTAAAATTGATTGATCATAACCATATGCTCTAAGAACCATTTGGTTTAATTCACCAATTGCTCCTTCAGAATTTATAGAAACTATCGCAACATCTGCATCTTTTGGAGAAGCACCTAATTTTACTTGTATATTTTCATTGAAAAAAAAGAAAAACATAATTATAATTTATTGAAATTAGATAAAATCCTTTGTTGTAATTCATTTCCTTTAGCAAATTGTTCTTCCAATTGTTTTTTTAGGAATTTCATTTTATCATCAAACAAAATACCGTCGTCTTCAACTTCTTCAGTACCCACATAAATACCAGGTGTGAGTTTATAATCTTGTTTTCTGACTTCTTCGATGGTTGCATTATAAGAATATCCATCACTGTTTTCATAAATGCTATTAATATTACGCCATGCATGATAGGTTTCTGCAACTTTATCAATATCAGCATCAGTAAAAACACGTAATTTTCTACTTTCCATAGTTCCCATTTTACTGGTATCTATAAATAGAATTTCATTGTTGCGTTCTCTATGAACACCATCTTTTCCGTCACGATTTTTGCTCAAAATAAATATACATGCAGGGATTCCTGTAGTTAAAAACAGTTTATCAGGTAAACGTACAATACAGTCTATCATACTATTATTTATCATAAATTCACGTACATTTTTTTCACCTTTGTTGTTTGATGTCATAGCTCCATTCGCCATTACAACAGATGCCGTTCCGGTAGCGCTCAAGTGGCTCCAAAAAGTTTGCATCCACATATAATTTGCACTTCCGTCTGTAGTAAATTCTTCTTTTGGTCCAAATAAGCGAGGGTCATTTTCTGGGAGGTCTTCGGGATGCCACTGGCTTACATTAAAAGGTGGGTTTACAATAATAAAATCTGCTTTTAGATCAGGGAATTTGTCATTAAGTAAAGAATCACCTAAACGAACATCAAAAGATAGATCACGTAAAGCAAGATTCATTTTGCATAAACGTAATGTACCATCATAGCGTTCTTGCCCATAGATCGAGATATTTTTTTTATCGCCACCATGAGATTCAAGAAATTTGAGAGACTGGACAAACATGCCTCCGGAACCACAAGCTGCATCAAATATTTTTCCTTGATAAGGCTCAATCATTTCTACCATCAAACGAACGATACTGCCAGGGGTAAAGAATTGTCCAGCACCAGATCCTTCCGCAATAGCAAATTTCCCAATGTAGTATTCATATACACGTCCCAAAATATCGCTTTCAGGATTTTCCTTTTGAGAAAGTTTTGGATTAGAAAGTAAATTAATAAGTCCACCAACTTGTCGTGGAGATAATTGACTTTTCACAAAAAGACGTGGTAGTATGCCTTTTAAATCGGGTCTAAATTCTGCTAATGTTGAATCTAAAATATCAAAAGCATCATCAATAATTACTTTAATATTGTCTTGCTCAGCATTATCTTTTAAGTATTCCCAAGAAGCTTCTTTTGGAATAATATAAATATTTCTTGAAATATACTCATCAGTATCTTCCAATACATAATTAATTTCGTCTTGATTTTGGGTATAGTAACCTGAAGTTTTATCTTGAACTAAATGCAGTAATTCTTCTTTTCTAATTTCATAACGTTCGGAAATATGCTTTAGAAAGATTAGAGGTAAAATATAGTCTTTATATTGATTTTCAGCAACAGCACCCCTTAATTCATTTGCAGCTTTCCATAGTTCTTGCTCAAAATTGATATCTGCTTTTATAGTATTTTTTGACATTCTAGATTTTAATATTATTACAAATTGTAATCTGCTAAGATATCGAAAAAATGATTTTTATTTATAAGCAAAACCGTAATTCTATTTTAATTATTTAGAGTTTTAATAAAAAAACAAATGAGAAAGATTTAGAATGAAGGTAATACCCCTTATATGGAGCAAGAAAGCGGGAAAGAAAATCCTTTATTAAAATAGGGCGGGGGTGTTTTTGACGAATATTTTTCTTCAAAAGTTTCATCTTTTTTCATAATCAAACAGTTTTTAAAAAAAGGTGAATCTTAGCGGATAGTTTGTTTCGTTAAGATAATTCCAATAGTGCCGATTTTTAGATTTGTTAGAGTTGTTTGTTTTTTATAGTTAAATTGATTCTATAAAAAATGAATGTTATTTCAAGCTAATACTGTTATAAAAGTATAATGAATAATTGATTAGATGTATTATTTTTAATTAGGTGTGTAAGTAATGTACTAAACAAAGTTATATTTTAATTTTGTGTCTTGTTTTTTTACATTTTTGAAAATTTGGCGTCTTTTGAGAAAATATAGCCTTAAGAAATATATTTAAAATAATAAATGATTAAAAAGGCAAGATTTAGAGATGTTATAATTTTACTTATAATGACTGTCATTTCTGGTTTTTAGTATGTGTTTTTGATATAAAATAACATTAAAAAATCGAATGGATTGAAGTAGTGTAAAATTGGTACGATGAAGAAAGGAAGATTTTTATTATTGTCTAATATTGCTTAAACGAGTTCTCTCGTATTGGTCCTTTGTCAAGGTGTTTTAAGAATATGGACTAAATATGGACTAATTGTATAAAATAAAAATCCCTAAACATTGAGAATCAATACTTTAGGGATTTTTTAAGTGACGGGGACAGGACAAATTACAACATCATTTTTGGATGATTTGAAGAAATTGGCTTTCTATATGTAGTGGTCTGTCTTTCATTGGCTTTGCAAATTTGGTTTAGATGTCCCGTTGGGGATTGATGCAAAAATTATAAAAAACTCAATTGATTCATGGCATAACACTAATATAAATTTACAAATATTATAGAGCATTTGAAAAGATTGTTATAGTTAAGGCAGGATTGTCTTTCTTTGGCTCTATGAATTGCTTTATGCGATTTAGGTTTCGTGGTACTAAGGTAATCCCTTTCATTGGAGTTGTTCGCGCTATGCGCTACACATGAGCGGTAGAGAATTGGTGAAGTAATCTTTTTGAGCCGAATCCCGGTTTTATTGTATAATTTTTTTAGGAGCTTTATCCCGCTATCCGCTTCAATCTTTTGCGCCGAACCCCGGCGCAGAAGGATTTTTACTGCTATCGGGGCTAGGATTTTTCTTCATATTCTTTAAAAAAGCTGATCCGCCTTTTGCTAAATCTTCCTTATCAGGAGATGTGGATACGGTCTTGGCTTTTCCTTTTACCATAGTTTCGGCAACAAAAACAACCTGTCCTTTTTTGTTGGCAAAATAATCTGAATGCAGCACGCGGAAATGGCCTTTTCTGAAATGAGGCATTTTGGAGAGCGTTGATTTCTCGGTATCACGTATTTTATCGGATAGGCCGATGGTAAAGTTCTCCGCCTTATTGTGCTGGGTTTTCTCCAGCAGATCATGGGGAACGCCGTCTTTCACGCAGTCCGGGAAACATTTCATATAGGCGATGGTATTGATGGCAAGGCGGAACATTTTTGAGGCTTCCAGTGCAACCTGATCATTCCTTTTGAGGGTTTCCGTGTAGAATCTGTCGGCCATGCGCCCGCCGTTCTGCCCTTGTGAAAAATACAGCTCCACGCTTCCGTCTTCTTCTACGCTTAAAGAAAAGGCGTAGCCCTCCGCCTCGTAGGGCAGGTGCAGGGCAAATTGGTAGGTTACATGGCGGGTCTTCTCTTTGGAGTACAGACGTAGCACCTCATGGTCGCGTCCATTCTCATAAAGGAACTGTTTGACGCCCTGCATGTCCGAGAGCGCGGTCTCCTGCAGAAAGTTCCGAAGCTGGCGGTCCAGAAAAAAAAGGTGCATGAGCTCTCCTGCCGCATCCTTTCTCCAGAGCTCGAGCCCTGACACCATAAGTCCTCTCATCTCTGGGAATTCAAAAGATGTATCGGGAGCGGCCAGCATATTGCGGCGCAGTATGGAGAATATCTGGTCGTTTGAAAAGTATGGCGTGAATTTTTTCTGGGTGGCGTAAAGCTCCTGCCAGAAGAATTTAAGTGGTCTGCTGTAATATATCTTTCGGGCCATGGGATATTTTAAATTACTGTAAATGTAGCATTTAAAATCGTTCATATATTCTGCAATATAAAAAAAGCCCCGCAAAAAATTATGATTTTATGCGATATGAAAGATTCAAAAGTATTTCAGCCGTTTACTTTGTCCATATGGTAGCGGGAGAGCCATTTTTCCATCCGCTGGAGCAACTGGATTTACTGCGGGTCACCCGTGGGGTCTGAAAGCCCTGTTATGGTCCTTGAGTAATGGAATTTTTTGTCCTCAAAGAGGCAGGTGAACTTAGGGAGTTCATTATGGGAAACGATAGGGTTTGATGAGCTTATTTATCAGTCTTCATTATCGAAGTACGATACTGCGACATCATGTTTTCCAGTTATCATAGGTTCTCCGCCTGTTACTCCTCGGCGGGTTGTACAAGTTAGATATAGATCTTCAGTTTCTAAAATAGCGAACACTGGCTCATTGTTGGAAGGACTGTTTTGTCCAACCATTTCAGTTAATGTTCTTCCATTATGCTCGAAAGTTATGCTATAGATTTTTTTGTTTCTGTTAACGTTAAATCCTTGAGATTCTATAAAACGAATTATGGAATTTTCTAGAAAGTTTTCCGCTTTATCTGAATCAATGATTGGAATGAAAAATTTCATATATATCTATTTATGAGTGAGACGTATTATAGCGTGATGATTTTTACATTTTAAAAGATATGATTTTGCTGAATGCACCATCTGTAAAATCATCACTTCTAATTATAACTTTAGCTTCAATTATTTCAGCTTTGTTTCCAAATACAATAATCGATTGATCGAAAATATCCTCACAAGCAGAATTTTGTTTTAGATTGATAGCAAACTTATTTTTTAATTGATTGAGCTGAACAATAAATTCGGTTTGATTCTCTTTTGCATTAATATTAAGGTTGCCTAAAACAAAAGTGTCAGAATAGTTAATCGGCGAAAGATAGTTTTTTGGTTTTTGGGAATTTTCCACTTTTTTTATTTTCCGCAAAAAATGTTCTTCTAATATAATTGTGTATTGATCTGATTTTTTAATGAATATTTCAACATCCAAATCGATTGATCTGTTTGATTTATTGATCAATTTTAAATCAATATAATTTACATCCCATCTATCCATTTCCGCGCTTGAAGGTTTCCCGGCATTTGGAATGATATCGATGTCTTCTTTGCGATTTATATATTTCTTCTTACTCTGGATTATATCATCTAATTCTTTTCTTCCTATTTTGTTTGTCGAAGTTCCGACTTTGATAAATCCGTCTCCATATTTAAATTCGGTTTTGTCATTAATTGGATTTTTCATTTCTTTTTTAAACAAATATGGCCGGTTACAGTTAGCATATAGCCTAAAAAAGGAAATGGTTTTGCCCTTGAAAGTGAGATGATGGTATTCGAAATTTATTGCAGGTTCAATGTTTTCATTTATAAACTGACGATATTGCGCTTCATCAGTTGGATTTTCAACTCCAAAAATAGTTTTTGTTTTGTCCTGATTTTCTTTTATACCAATTATGATATACTTTTCATCATCTGACAAGTGATTTGCAAATGCGGAAAAGTCTTTGAGAATTTCATTCCTTTTAGCATCTTTCCCTAAAATATATTCTGTTTTTTTGAAATCTACTTTGTGGCTTTCGCTTTCATATTTAATTATTTCGATAACTTTTTGCACAATCTTACTTTTTTAAATTAAAAACTTTCTGATCCTGTATCAGATTTGTCGTTTAAGACGCGAGATTTTATGTCTATGTCTAATAGTAAAATGGTTTTATTGGCAGATATTTATTTTTTCGTATTCTTCAGCTTTAATTACTACAGTTTTTATTTTCAATTTTTCAAATGTCTTTTCAGCTTTGTATTTGCATCTATGGTCATTGGTTATAAAAAAGTCGCAGTGCGAAGCGTAAAAAGTATGTAGTGCGTCATCGAACATATTATTAAAATTACTGTCTGTTTTATAGCCTTGCAGGTCATACTTATAAAACGTTTCAATAATTTTTGAATAGGCTTTATTCTCGCTGGTTTTTGATTTTGGCTCGTACAATTCGGAGATTTCAAATATATCCAAATGCTTCGGCAAACCTTCGAAATTTGATTTTATGGATTTAAGCATTTGCGGATTATTTCTATGTTTAGTTAGGCCTTGTACTAGATATGCTTTAAAAGACTTATACAAGCTGTAATCAGATTTTAATCTGCTTTGAAAATCAAAAATGTCTTCCATCAATGACAGTTGATTGTTTTCAATTCTTGATTTTGGATACATGATCCCAAACATTGGGTCAGCTGAATATGCTTTTTTAAATTCAGGCGGAAGTGGAATTAATTTATATATTTCTGCAAGATTAGGTGCATTGGGTATTTCGTCAAATGAAAGCACTTCAAGAAATGAAGCTGGTTCGAATTGCCATTCATTTTTTTTATCTTCAAAGAATTCATCTATTTTTCTGAAATGCCAAGTTGCTTCGTTTCTTCCCCAATACTGGCATATACAAAGATCTCTGGTTAGCTTTTTTATGTAATTTAAATGTCCATCAATAAAATCTGGATTTTTTTGATAACCTCTGAATAAATCGTTTAAATGAGCATTTGAATAGGGAACAATGATTTTTTTTTCAAGAATCAAGTTTTCGATCTCTGTATAAATAGTCCTTTCATCAGGTTCTAATTTTTCTTTTTTTTCAATTCTATCAAAAATATTTAAATCAATATATACATTCATTGCTTTGAGTTTAATAAAGAATTAAAATGGGAAAAGCCCCGAAGGGCTTTTCTTGTGGAGAGTAAGGGACTCGAACCCTTGAAACCCAAAGGTTTTACCGAGTATCAATCGGCTACATTACCACTCTGTCAACTCCGGAAAAAATTAATTTTATTTTTTTTCGGAAATGATAAGCTTTACAATATTACTTACAATTTTTTTTATTTCCTATTTTTAAAATGCTGATTTTCCGTGCTCTTTTGTAAAGTTGCTCCAAACTTATTCAAACCTGCAAACAAATAGAACAATAAAGCTGGAAATTTGTATTTTTTTAAAGATAAAGTTCAGGTCTTTTTACGTATTGCATCCTCAGGAACTCTTAGTATCTTGCTGCTTTATATCAAATAGTATGGCGCAAAAAATTGGAAGAAATGATCTTTGTCCCTGTGGATCCGGGAAAAAAAATAAAAGATGCCACAATATTGACAGACTGGCGGATATTCCCGCCTCTCAAAATAGGCCATTACAAATGGAAACCTATGTAAAGGAATATGACTCACATGCAGTTATGAACGAGATTATAGGTTTGCAGCTTATGGCTGAAAATCACGGAAAAAATATACGTATTGAAGAAATAGCAGTGCTGGCGGTCAAAAGCCTAGGCAACGGCAAACCGGGAGACAAAGCAGCACTTGGAAAAATATTGCAGAGGGAATATACGGCCCACTCAATGGAAGATCCTGCTGAGAACCTTTTTACCGAAAATGTCGTATTTTTCCATGGGAACCATATAGCATTTCCAGGGATTGCAGCACATGCTGCTGACATCTTCCTTAGTTTCAGCCAGGTCATTTTTAACTCAGGAACTGTGTTCCCCCAGGAATTCACCGATGTGGTCTATCAGGGAATCAGTCTACTACTGGAGCTGGGAGACAAGCTAGCACATAAGGCAGGCCTAAGGGGAAACATGGAAGCTATTAGATCAGGAGGCAGAATGGAGGTTTGTGGTCTTCAGACCGATTTTTCTATTTCTGAGCAGGAACTGGAGGAACTTTGCCGTAAGATCCATGTTAATCCCAAAATTATAAATCAGTTTATTTTGGACGGTGATGCCTCTTTGGACGCAGATGACTCGTCAATGATGCCGCTGCTTTTTTATCCCATAACCCATCATAACGGACGCTATTATTTTACCCTCATATCAAATCAGCTTAATGCCATAAATGAATTTATACTTAGAACAGCCTTAAAGTTTGGATGTCAGGAACTTTTTTTAAAGTCATATCGCCAAGAGCTTTGGAGGCATATCCGCGCTGCGTGTGCAGAGATGCAATGGAGAGAAACAGACATAAAATTGGACGTTTTCCCTGATGCCAATTCTCCTAAAGAAGCAATTTACTCATTTGATTACAACAGGCTAGGATATGTGACTCTCGATACTCCACTGAGCATTCCAGACGCCTTGGTAAATATTGGATCTGAAATGCATCCGCCAAAAATGGATGATAGACTGAGCAAGGCAGCAAATTTGATTTTAGATGATCAAAGCAGACAGGACTGCCAAATGCTTTCCCTACAGCTTACAGATTCCTGCGGGCGCACCAGAATGGGAAGATTTATGAAGCCGCGGGATAGGGAATACAGGCTGACGTTCAATGTTCATGATTTTCTAAATCTTTCGAAAGGCGAAGACTGGGAAAAGCAAAGTTTATGGAAGTTTGCAAAAGCATTGGCTAAATTTCAGAGCAAAACACAAACTATGGTGGGTGCGGTAGAATTGTACAGCCTCTATAAGCATAAAAGCTCAGGATTTTATTTTTCGGATGATAGAATGCCGGACTTTCTTGCTGTGCCTCCTGGCGAGGGAAGCGATCTTATAAGGGAATCCAAAATGAAACAGAATTATCATGCGTCTTCTTTCTTGAATAATGGAATGCTGGGATTTTTACCTGTGGTATCTTGCGGGGATTTTGCTCCGATTTACAAGCCAATCAGTCATATAGGGTATTTTATTGAGTCATTGGAAAGTTTCCGTTCCCCTATCTGGATGACCAGCTATCAGGTTAAGGATTATGCTATGGCAGGTATTGTGCGACTTTATACCCACGCCTTGTCATTCTGGCTGGACCAGATGAAGCCGGGACTTGAATCCGTTTTAGATCCGCTTTTGGAGCTGCCCATTGAAATAAAGCTAGAACTTGACCCGGTCTTATTCAGTTCAATGACCTCCAAAGAGCTTTCGGAAGTTCCAAAACAGGAGTACGGGGCATCCTTCGCAGATAATGTGCTTACCTTCAGCATTCCGGGATCGTCGATGCTCTCCTTTACAGGCGCGGATAATGAAGGCGAGCGGGAACTCATGCGTCATACATTAAAAAGTTTCCGTCTTTTGGGAGCTGCGCTTGAAGATTCCACAATAGAGGAAATTCTTAATAAGTTTGTGCCTTTGGGCCAGGCTAAGATGATGCTTTTTTTTGATACCCAGGAGAATCTTATGATTGATAGGAGATGGCTCATGATGCCACTGCTTTTATCTGATGCGGAAATGGAAATGCTTTTGGACCAGCTTCCTGTTTGGATATCAGAGCGTATGGAAATACCGGAGCGAATTGCCTCCCGTGAGGATAAAAAACAGCTCTTCAACGTAGGCACTATAGTTCTTATTGAAAAACTGAAGGAAGAAATTTCAAGGTATGAAAATTCGGCACTGCTTAAGCTGCTGCTGAACCTTCATGAGTCTATCGTGCAAAAGAGGGAGTATGAAAAAACAATAATCCCTGCCCAGCTAATCTGCTTTGGAAATAAGCAGGGCAAGCTGGATGCAATACGTGAGGATGGACGGATGCTGGTGCGAACGTCGGTATCGCTTCGCAATCTAATAGAGTTCGTTGCTGCACAGCCTGTAAAAGGACTATTCATTCCTTCTCTGGACGACGTGGACAGACTCCTTGCGCTCATGAACGAGATAACCTCTTTTGGTATGATGAGCGATGCTATTCATTTTAATATGGATGATCCTGAGGTAGGCATCCTGCCTTCAGGCAGAATTGGATTTGTTTCAAATCTTTTTTCTGAAAAGATGGAGCCTTTCAGTTTGGCGAATGCCAAAGCTGACATCGACAGCAAATTGGAAGATTTTGAAGGGCGGTTTTCTATTTACCAGCCTGCAGATGCAGGTGAAATACCAGTAGAAGTTCAGGAATATATAAATAGACATGATGCAGCGTTCCTAGCAGATTGGGAGGTAAGCTGGAGCAGCCTGAATAAAATTACATATTATGCATCAAACTTTTGCATCGAAAAGGAATCTTCCGTAATCACTATGCGTGAATCGGATTTTATTGAACGACTTGTAAATGATGCGGCTATTCCTTATGCTGAGGCACTGGCAGGAATCGAAAAACTTGTGCTATCTCCTCGCGATTCCTTTTTAAAAGCTACTGACGGCTATTCCAGTAATGAGGTGTTTCCCTGGAAGTACAACAGGGAATTCAGCCTGACCAGAAGGCCTTTTGTAAGGCATTTTAATGACGCCGGTGACACTATGCTGTCATGGGGTTTTAGAAGCGCTGCCGCTGCAAGGTACCAGTTTGACTTTCTATTGCGAGGCGCGAGGCTGACGAATGGAGGAGAGCAAATTACAAAGCTTATTAGTGAATATGCCGATCAAAGAGGGACTGAATTCAGAAATGTTATACATGACTGGGCGGCACAGCAGGAAGGTTTTGAGGTTATTGAGTACGAAGTTACTATAAAACCGGGGGGGACGCTTAATGCCCAGAAATCTTATGGAGATGTGGATGTTTTTGCGTTTCACAGACCTTCGGGAACAGTTTTCAGTCTGGAATGCAAGAATACAAGTCAGGCTAAAAACATTCATGAGATGAAAACCGAAATGGACCGTTATCTTGGAAGAGACGGCAAAAAAGGGATGGTACACAAACATTTGGAACGTCACGAGTGGCTTAATGCAAACTTGGGGCAGGTTCAGAAACTTGTAAAGTTTGAGGGCGAACTCATTGTAAAGTCATTTATGATCTCTTCCCAAGTAGTACCTACTCCTTATATCCGCGCAGGAGAACTTCCAATGCCAATTGTGGCATTTCCCGATTTAAAGCGGGAAGGTGTTAGCCTTTTGTTTTGATATGCGATGAGGGGGATGAAGAATAAGAATTTATTTTGGGTAAAGCTTTCACTTGATAACGTGATTTAGATAAGACTGAGACAGTGCAAGTAGAATAGTTTAATGTTTTTGATTGTTTACTTTATAATATATGAGTTTTAGATTATTAGGCATCAGGCCACTTGATGGCTGCGAAGATATTTTTTTAAAAAATTTGGAACCTTTTAGAGTTTATCCGCTCTATAATGATTATGAATTTGTTTTTGAAAACAGCAAAGACATTGACAGCTCTGTAACAGCGATTAAGCATCTTTCAGGGTCGGTACCAGACCATTTTTATGATGTAGGGCCTCTTCAGATAAGCATTTCTGCGGTTGTTGGAAAAAACGGCAGTGGAAAAAGCAGCCTCATGGAGCTTTTTTTCTGGTCAATAAACAATTTTGCAACTAATTTCCTTTTCAATTCCCACGACGCAGGAACTCCTGATAAAAGTATCACTGCAAATTTGATATATGTAGAAGGTGTTCATACGGAGTTTTACTTTTCTGTTCCCAATTATGAATTCAATGCAAAAGACAGCCAAAGTTTAAAAGATGGCGAAAATTTGGGGACTGCTTTAGATTATTATAAGGTTCGTACCGGTGGTATGAAGGGTGAGGAGGGGAATTTTGAAGCTTTCAAAATGATAAATGGCTCTTTTGTATTGTGTGATAAAAATTCTTTTGGGCTGCGGGACTTATTTTATAATGAAGTTGTAAATTATTCTCATTATGCATATAACAGTAAGGAAGTAGGGCGCTGGCTCGATAGACTTTTCCATAAAAATGATTCCTATCAGACACCTTTGGTATTGAATCCAATGCGTACTGATGGAAATTTTGATATTAATACTGAAAACGATCTGCTTCGCCAGCGTCTTCTTACCAACCTGCTTCGCCCGTCGGTTCAGGGAGCAGCTGATTTCCGCAAGTTTGGAGATAATCTTGAAGCGCATCATCTTTCTTTAAAGCTGAAACCTGAAAAGACATATTTCGAATATGGATATGACAAAAGAAAAGATAGGCCTTATAAAATTGAACTTCAAATTTTTGATATCCTTGGGCTGACTGACAAGGTGCCAGAGTTTCTTCTCCGTATCTACAGCGGAGGTACAAAAATAGAGCTTAACAAAGAAAGGCCTTACTTTAATGAGGTACGCAGTTATATACTCTATAAAATAATCAGCATATCGGAGAAATATACAGAGTACAAACACTATTTTAACTTTTTCAGGCAGGTTCATGGACTTTGCAAAACAGAGAAAGACGGAACCATCTCTAGCCCTTCTAAAAGTAAGTTAAGGCTGGCAGGAGAATTCCCTTATAAATTGCTGGAAGACCTAATCGGGGACAATAGCCACATCACTTTTAAATTAAAGCAGAGCCTAAATTACCTTTTAATTGATTCAATAAATTATCCAATAGAAAAAGCAATTAATATTGAAGATCTTTCAAAGAAGATTTCAGAGGCAGGATCCGAAAAAAGGCTAATTGAATTAGTTACGCCGCCTATATTTAAAATTGATATTATACTTCGTTCAACTAAAGGGAAACAGACAAAGGATATCATACTGGAGCGATTGAGCTCAGGAGAAAAGCAGCTTATCTATTCTGTTAGTTCGATACTGTACCATCTATTCAACCTTGATTCGGTTTCAGATAATAAAGTCCAGTACAAACATATTAATCTGGTACTTGAAGAAATAGAATTATATTTTCATCCAGAATACCAGAAACAATATATCGATTTTTTAAGAAAAAGTATTGGAAGGCTTGGATTGGAAATGATCAAGGCCATAAATATTATTTTAGTGACCCATTCTCCTTTTATTCTTTCTGATATTCCTAAAAACAATATTCTCTATATTGATGTAGATGATGATAGTGGTTTCTCTACAAGGCTTGATCCCTTTAAAAAGAAATCCTTCGGGGCTAATATATCGGATCTTTTAGCAGACAGCTTTTTTATAAAGGATGGCTTGGTTGGTAATTTTGCCAAGGAAAAAATTAATCTGGTTCTAAGCTGGCTTCAAAAGGAGGCCCGACAGTCAGTAAAAACCGAGTTTTTATTTGAAGAGACACAAATAGAATTTCCTCAATTCGAGTCCAGAGTAAAAGAGCAGGAGTATTATACAAAAATTATTGAGCTTATTGATGAGCCATTGGTGAAGCAGAAACTCAAATCAATGTATCTTGAATTTGTAAAAGACGATAGGAAGGCCAATAAACTCGAAATAGAGAGACTTAAAAGAGTTATAGTTGAATTAGAACAGAAACACAATGCTTAGTATCAATTTTGGAAAAGTCCATGAGCATTGCGAACTTTACTCTCATGGTGGAACAGTGGGCGGAACTGAGCTTAAAGGCATGTTCCACTGGGTTGGAAAAAGGATTGAAAAGTATCTTTCCGATGATATTTTGAATTCTGATCCACAGGCTGACCGTGCCGATCTTCTAACATTACGAGATTTGCTAACACCGCAAGAAATCATGAATATTCTGAACTGCTTGCCGCAGGATATGCTTGACAAAAGCAGTGAGTATGGTCCATATAACCAAACTGTAATTTCCTATACCAATGCCAAAGGTACTCGCCGCACAGCGGATATACTGCCATTGCTGTTCAATTACAAGGCATTTCGCGAACATAAAGATACAATTTACAATGGCTTTACACTGGCCAGTCAGCTTGGAATTTCATGTTGTCCTTACTGCAATCGGAATTATACCACCACCCATCAGACCTATTTTATTCAGAAGAACGGGAATTCGGTTCAAAAAAGAGTCTATCCCGAATTTGATCATTTTTATGCACAGGCGGATCATCCGGTTTTAGGAGTTTCATTTTACAACCTTATACCAAGCTGCACAATATGCAATACCCATTACAAGAATAACAGGGATTCATCGGCGCTGTTTCATCCATATACCCTTAATGATCCCGAAGCGTTTAAGTTTCATGGCTTTCCAAAAGATGTTGCCTCTTTGTATGGTGCAGGAAACGAAATTTCCCTTAGTTTTAGATATAACTGTGATCCTGCCACAGAAACGAGACTTCGCAGTTCTCATGAGTTTTTTGGCATCAAGGATATTTATGACAAGTGCCATGGCGATTTGGTCAAGGATATAATTTATAAGAAGCTGGCTTTCGGCGAGCGCTACATGCATGAATTATCCAGGACCTATGGAATTGGTTTTGAGGATTCCTATCGAATCGTCTTTGAAACCCATTTTGAGAATGAAAACGTTAATATGAGGCCTTTTGCAAAACTTAAAAAAGATATATTCGAAAATAAGGATCTGTAGGATTTTTGCGTTTTCATGAAATTATTGCCTGTAAATTGTACAGTTATGCAGATTGATATGTTCCGTTGGATTTAAAATTTAAAAAAAAAAAAACATTATTTACAAGGAAATAATGTTTTTTTAATTGATTTCTTTTTGAGAGTTCTTAATTCGTGACGGCTGTTTATCCAGACGAGTTGTCGTTAAATATTTTTCAGTTGCTTAAACTCTTCTAGGAATTTATAAAATAAGTCTTTGTAATTTTCAGGTTGTGAAAATGAAAAACCGAATTTTTCTTTTTGATTGAAAAACTGCAGAGTCAAAGAGGCAATGCCCCACATGTGGCTTAATTCGTTAAGATTGTAATTTTCAAGAACCGTTTTCATTCTGTCGTCTTTATCTGGATGGGTCGGGCTTTGAATTGCCTTGCCAAAATACAGTAATGAAGCTGTCGCAATAATTGAACCCAAAACCACCATGGATTCAGTGTTGTTTCCATTGATGCTTTTTTTCAAAATGTTTGTGGCTGTTTGGTCGGCATCTTTCTCTCTTTCTTTGATTGCTGGATAATTAGCAGGAATATATGGCAAGAAATTGTCAAGATGTCTATGGCTCACGTGAGCCAATTCATGGGCTAATATAAAACTGATTGCGTTTAAAAATATGCCATTGGTCTTCTCAATGTATTCTTTTGTTTCAGGAGTTATATTTGTCGGACTGGGAAGAGCAGAAGGCCATGGTTTATATTCTTTTATCAGTGATAGTCCATAAAGGAACAATTCTCTTGCACTTTTTTGCGGTTCGGCTGAAAAATCTGCAGCTCCATTGTATGTGTTTGAATGTGTGGGAGTAATGATTGCATAGTCATAAATAACCCACATGGCATATGATATGCTCCATAAATAACCTAAAAAAACTTCATGCAGTTCAATGGTCTTAGTTCCAAAACTGTCCTTAATAACACGAGGTGTTTGTGCAATTAATTTCATTTTATAATTGATGGGATCGTACGCCTCATAGAGTATTGGCCTGTCGTTTATGTGGTATACAATACCTCTGTTTAAACCGTGGTTGGCCACCAAAAAATTTACAAATGCAAAATACTCAGTTGAGTGATTTTCCATCCAGCCGATAATATCGCTTTCAAGAATATTTATTGGTAGAAACCCTTTTGGAATATATGTCATGATTATATTTTTTAGAAGTTGATTTTATGTTTTGCACTTTCGAAGTCGGCTAGGGGTCGCAGCCAACTAATTTATAACAGCCATTTAATGACGCTAATCCATCTTTTTTTCGCTGTTTTTTTGCATTACAAAGCTTTTCGTAGCGAATATAGGAATAATTTCCACATCTTTTTTGTCGTGCAGAAGTAACTGTGACTAAATATCTGGTTGCTTCTATAATACTGAGACAATTGAAAAACAGAGGGATCTATGAGGGCCAGGATGTACTGACCCAGAAGGAGTATGACCATATCATCAGGAATGAAATAATGGGTAATTCCGAGAAGCTAATAATCATGCTCAGTAGAATGGAATGGAAAAGCAGGAAAGCGCAGGGGGTACAAGGAGAAGCATTACAACTTAAAATTTATATCAATAAAAATAATATGAATCTAATATTTAGGACTGCAGGAGCGGAAGACTTGTCTGAAATCATCAGCCTTCTGGCTGATGATGAACTCGGGCAGAGCAAGGAGGATTTCAGGCTTCCAATTCCCGAAGCGTACATAGGCGAAACAGAAAATTTATTTAAATAGCAAAATAGATTATTATTTTAGCACATTCAAAAGCTTAATTTTTTTCAAATTAGTAAAATGGCAGATTCAATTTTTGACAGCTTTCCGTCCGGACATATTCTAATAGAAAATAGGACCTTTAATGAAATTTTAATAGAACATGATTTCGAAAGAGAGAAAGACATTACATTTAATAATTGCACATTCAAAGAGTTTGCTAGTTTTGAAAACTTTAAAAGTCGAGGATTTAGCTTTAACGACTGTCACTTCGATAAAGGTTTATACATTGGCAAGTCTATTTTTTATTCAATAAGTTTTTACAAGTGTAATGCAAATCATATAGATATTGTTGCAAATGAATCATCCAATATATTCTTGCGAGAATTAAACGGAAATAGGATTGAAATCAATGGCGATTACGAAGAGATTAGTTTTATAAAAAGTACCGCAGAAGAAATGCTGCTAAACAATGTGAACAGCATTTATTCACATAGGGGATCTTCAATTAATTTTAGGGATCTAAATGTTTTTAAGAAAACCAGGATAGAATGCTCTGCAAACTTTTCGATGATATCTTTTAAAGGCGGCACTTATGATTCCGTTTTTTTTGAGGGCGAGTTTAAAAAGAAAGTGCTTTTCAGTGGTAAATTTCAAATAAAAAATCTGTATTTAGATACTTGCGTATTCAGTAATAGAATAGATTTTGAAAAAGGCATATTTGAACATGTGAGTTTTTATAGGAGTTTGTTTAAAGGCCTGGTTCTAATAAATGATGTAGATTATTTAAGTAATATACCTAGAAAGTTAGAGATACAGGATCTTACACTGCATTCCTGCACTTTTGATAAGGACATAACGATCAATATCAGAAAAATTAAGAGGTTTGATACATCGAACTGCAATTATCTGGAGGTACTCAATGTAAATAATTTTACGGAGGATAAGTCAAATTTAGTGATGATTGGAATGTCAGGAGTAAATAAAGGGACAATAATATTTGAAAAATCTTTTGCTGATTTTACTTTCTTCGGCATTAATCTTGCCAACATTTTCTTAAAGGATTTAGATATTTCTTCATTTTATTTGTCTGAATTTCAAAACACTGGATCTCTTTCTTTTTTGAATATAAAATCGGGACAACATTTTGTAATTCAGGATTCCATATCGGGAAATTTAAATTTTCTAAATTCAGACATAAATGTTTTCGGTGAGATTATCATAGCGAACAGCAATATTGACGGCGCAAGCTTTAACCGCTTTCCAAAAAAAATATTGGCAGCAAGCAAGTTTCCAATAACCGGTTATGGAATTACAGACAAGTCTTCAAAAAACCATAATTTAAAGAATGTATATAACCAGCTAAAAAAGAATGCGAGACTTAAAGGAGATATTGACAGCGCAAATAAATTTGAGTCCCTGGAACACAGGAAATTGCTTTTAAGTAAAAAGCTCAGTTTTGACAGTTTTCTTCTGTTTTTCAATTTAATTTCAAACAATAATGGCAGAAGCTGGTTTCAGGGAATAATTTTTACATTAGCAATTGGATTACTATTTTTTATATTGTATTTAAATACCTTAGGCATTCGTTTTACAACGGGTGGCTGTTATCAAGATTATGTTTTATTTATTACTTCATTTCCTAAACTCCAAGTTGAAAGCTATTATAATGAGAGCTGGATTACGCAATTAGTTATCTGGTTTGGAAGGATTTTTATCAGTTACGGAATTTATCAAACGATTGCTTCATTTAGAAAGTATGGAAAGGCTTAAGTAAACGTGGACGTTTCGTAATATTTAACAAACAAAAATTCATAAAAATAAATATTTTTTATTATTTTTTAGTTTACAATAGTTTTTTATTATATTTGTTTAGGTGATTATCAAAATATTTAATACAACTGTTATGAATCAGAAAGAATTTTTTGTAGAAGGGCACAAGTTCGTTTTAAGTTATCTGAATAAGGAACTGCTAGACCAGATGTTAAAAGGTAGGGCTAGGGCATTTGACATCTATTACCAGCCAGAGGGGGTTGAAACCGAAACTCAGACAGAAGAGCTTTTGGAAAGATTTGAAGATGATTTTTTAAAAGAGATATATGCAATTATAAACCAGAATCCGGAATGGTATGAGCGCTTCGAGATATTCCGTAGCTTTGATGGAGGATGGGGCGGCGGATATAACGATTTTGGCAGAGCAGCCACGATTCATGCTAACCGCTGTCTGGTGATGTATGCAAAACAATAATCCTCTGTTACTTGCTAATTTCCATATAGGTTTCATTTTGGAAACTCGTTTTCGGTTCCTTGAAGAAAGGTGTGTTTGGTAAACCAGCCCAATTTCTTAACATCCTGTCTGATCATTTCTTCATGCTGCGGTGTGTACTTTTCCAATTTATCGATGTAGGCAAATAGGAACCTGTGGCTGCTGTTGGCCGAAATTAGGATCATTGACTTGCTTTTGTAGCCTGAAAAGAGATTGCAGCTTTCTATTGCGAGATTGTTTAGGTCATTTATCATCTCAAAATCCATCTGATCGGTATAAAAAGTAAGCAGAACTCCAACACCGTCATAATCGCCAAATCGCCTTCCAAAAAAAAGCCCTGTGGAATCTTTATAGCGATTATAGAATTCGAAATAACTGTTGGCAATGGAGCGTCTAGTCAACCTATCAAATGACAGCAACGCTTTGGCAAGACCCAGTCTCATCGTAGTTATATTCTGCAACAGTTCATCTTTTAGTATTTCATTCTGGACAAACCCGTCTATGAAATAACTGGCTCTGTCTGCTTTTGCTTTATTTTTTACTTCCTGCTTGGTTGCGAAGGAATCCCAGTCTCCATCTATTTGAAGAAAAATCCCGTTTGCATCCTCATTGAGAGCCTGCGGAAAGTTTCTCGTATTTTTGAAAAAGTGCGATAAGAGATCTTTTTCGGTGCCTGAAATCAGGATGTAGTTTTGTGTCAGCTGCTCATGGAGCTTAAAGAATTCCTTCTGAGTTTCAACAGGAAAATCATATTCGTCGCCAGGCATGATTATAGTTGTCTTACCCTTAAAAAGTCTCTCTCTTTTTTCAAGATAATCTATAAAATCGGGAATTGTATCCAGCTGACCAATAATTGTTTCAAATGAATCTCTATCAAAAAGAGTCACATAATCATCATTTTTTGTGGTCTGGTTAAAGGGATAAAACTTTACGCCATCCCCAAGATTTATCACAATTCTGAAGACTTTATTTATCTGCTCTCTAGGAAAGGTTTCTATTTTCTTATCGGGGTGTTTTATTTGCACTTCGGTTGCACTGAATAATGTGCGGCATGCACCATGGATTTGCTTGACTGCCTTTTCAATTGTATTGTTGAAATACCTGAAATGGTTTCCCTTAAATTCGTAGTTTTTAACCGAGATGACAATCAGTACGGAATTGAATATAATCATTAGATCGCAGATTTCCTTTTTGTCACCATTCTCATATTTGGGACCTGGGTAGCACCAGTATTTAAGAAACGATTTGTATGCCAAATTGTTTACAAAGTCTTCACCTATCTGCCCTTTATCATCCATAGTGCACGTATTTTAGATTAGGTATGAAAATACTTAAAAATCTTGAATACTTTAAAATTTTAAAAGGATTTTTGATATTGAAGACCAATCTTATGAATATCTTCTAATACAAATTCCTATTCTTTTGCATTGTCGTTGATTTGTACTTGTTATTGTATCGTAGCAGCTGGTTATATCATTTTCAAAATCTATGATTTTTGCTCTAAATCGTTCAAGAGTGTCCATAACTAGAGGCAAATGTGTCCAGACTTTAGATCACTACAATAATTCATCCAGAATTTTTTCCGATCTGCTTCGATATTTGTAGTCGCTTAAAATATCATCGAATGACTTAAGCAGCTGCTTTCTGTAAAATTTACTCTTCTGATCGTTTTGTTTCAGCGCATTGAACGCTCCGACGATGAATCTGGCCAGTTCATCATTGTGATAAACCCTATAATCTTCAACATTCAGCTTGTTATTTGCTATAACAAAATTAAAAACTTCAATTGCTTCGATTATATTCTTAGAACATTGATTTTTTAAATATTCAATAAAGTCGCCTGTGATTTTATAATAGGGCATTTTGATGATGCTTTCTAAAAAGCTTCGAATTTCATTGATATCTATGTCTTCAATAGGCAGATGATCAAACTCTAAATTGTTTTCAAGGTCATCTTGAGCAAATTTTATAATTTTTCCTAACAGAAGTTTTGATTTTTCAGGAGCTGAATTATTAAAATTGAAATGTTTCAGAATATCCCTTAGACCTGAATTTCTGGACGACGGACTATTTTCTAATAATTCGATTAAAAGTGGTTCTGCTTCCTGTGTATTTCGTAGATAGGAAAAATAGAGAATTGAAAATAACATTTTGCTATCGTCTTTTCCTAATTTATCGCATCTAATAAGTTTTTCAAAGACTGGAATTAACGAAACAAAATTATCTTTTACCATGTATTGCATTCCCCATATGCCCGAGGCAATGATATATATATCGTCTTCACTAAGCAGGTATTTAATAAATAAGGAATATGATCTCTTTAAATGCAGACTGTTCAAATGGGCAAATTCATGGATTACTAAAGCTTTAGCGTCTCTAGGTCCATCTTTTAAGATTTTTTCAGCAGTTTCAAATATGATATCCTCATAAAGAGGTGTTTTACAGTTCATCATTGCTTTAATCGCCATGCCATAGTCGGAATTTAAGCCTCTGTGAAAAAGCCCTTTTATGGTTGTCTGAATTTCTAGATCCTTGTAAACTCTCTGGTTTTTCCATTGCAATGCATTCTCTTTCAAATAAAAGATTATAAAAGTGTCGTAGATTTCACTTTCCAACAAATATCTAGCTATGTTTATCAAATTGTAATCATATTTCTTTTCCATTGTTGAAAGAACACTTTTAAAAAGTTCGAAAACTGTCAAAGGATCATACCTGCCTTCACATAGTCCCGCTAGGCCGGCCAAAGGATATGATCTTTCTATAATGGGATTTAGTATGGCATGTCGGACAATCTCTTCAAATTTTTTATTTGCGAATTTTTTTGCGTAATCTCGAAACGCATGTGAATGCTCATAAATTCCACCTTTTAGATGATCTGATCCTGAAAAAGGAATGTTACTGTTGTATTTTAAAAAAGATTTGAGCCACTGTCTAATTGACATTCTTTCATATGCATCATCATCAAGAGGCCTATGGACGAAGCCTGCTATTCCTGTTGTTGAACGAAATTTTGTATAATTCCAATGTTTGACCTTACGATGAAGCTCATTCTGTAATTTTAGCAGAGCAGCATCTGCATCAATGGTCTTCTGAGGTATTACTGATAGAATTACAAATTGTGTCAAACCCCATCTGCTGACGAGCTTCGGTTTCTCTCCAAAGGACCAAATTCCAACTTCACCCTTAATTCTGATCAATGGTATTTTTATTAAGATTTCCTGCTTTTGTTTTGTATTCATTTCGGCAAAGGCTGTTTCAAAAACTGCAAGAAACTCCGTTCCAAAATCACTTGAAGCAAGATAAAAGTTTTCTTGAACAACATGAAAGAATAGATCGAAAACAATGTCTTTGTATGCTGTTTCATTATTCTTCAAAGCAAATACAAGCAGGCGCAGAATTACAGCTGATGCAGATTTTTTATTCGCATTGACAAAATGCATAAATTTATCATTTTTTTCTTTTGCCATTAATCGAAGGCAGTGGGCTGCCTGCCAGTACAAGTATTCTTTTCCATATATAAAATAATCGTCTTGAAGTTCTACCTCGGTAAACAGCTGGTCGCTATCTATGTTTTCGTAGATGTACTCATTTTTATCCAAATCTTTTTTGATGATATCGATCAAATAATTGAATACGGTCGTTGGAATACTATTTGAAAGCTCGTTTAAAAGCTCTTTTCCCTGATCTTTAGTCCTGCTTTGCTGATCGAGAAAACCATCATCCAGATATCTCTGTTTGAATTTTTCAAAACAGAACTGCGGATCATTCTTTGCCATATTTTTTAGGACCATAAAATATCCAAAAGAATCACTAATGTGGAAGTCTGAGCACTGTTCTAAAAGTGTATAAGCCTGTCTATTTGACCAATCAGAAATACGCATTAATATCTCTTTTTTTAAATAATCTTGTTTGTATTTGAGAACAAATTCCCATGCCTTTTGTTCATTCTGTTCTATAAACCTGTTAAAAAACCAAGAGATTATCATTTGAATGTATTTCAGCATCTCCTCCGGGATATTGTTTTTTCCGCATGACAGTTGATCATCCAAAACGGTAAAAACCATTTTTTTTTCAATAGCCAAATACAGCCATTTCACTGCTGTTGCATGTTCAAAAAACACAAGAAGGAAATTTGGATCTATTTTTGTTGTATTAACTACGAAGTCAAGCTCATCAATTGTTGGATTCTCCTGCGTCAGCACAGTTATAAACACCATCTGTTTGATATGAAAGAGTATAGTCTGATCATTAAGAATTTGATTTATAGTTCTTGCATAGTTGATTTTGTCAATCTCTCTTAAATACGAAAGGATCATTTTGACAGCCGATCTTATAAAAATAGACTGTTCCTGCTCTAGTATGTAGTCGATTAGATTCCAGTTGTTTTCGACAAACTGTTTGGCAAATATAAAATCGTAAAACGTCTGATGGAAAAACTGTATCTGTTTGTCTTCCTTCTTCAATAGACGCTGGCTTTCTAAATACTTTAGTTCCTGATAATTTTCCTCAAAGTTATGTTCGCTAACTGTTATGGACTGCTGTTCAAACATTTTGCTTGAAATCTGGTACAAAAGGATTTTAACGGCTGAACTTTTTACAGGAGCATAACTTTCAATGGATAGGATTTTTTGCTCGAATAATTCTGAGTATAGGCCCTGAAGACTGCTAATTGAATTATAATTCGGAGCAAGTTTTTTTGCAATTCTTGAAAAAATATTCAAATGGTTTGGAGTGCGCAATAATTGGAAAAGTTTATTATTTAGCTGTTTACTGGTTATATTAATTTTTTCCAGCTGATGCAAAACCTGGCTTTCATCAAGAATTTCTACATTGATAGTTTTGAGGTTCTTATAGATTCGCAGTGAGGAGTCATGATTAAGATCAAAGATCCTAACTGATATGACAAGCCTTATCTTCGGATCATGTTTAAAATTTTGAATTAGCGTATTGAATACCTGCAGAAAGTTGCGATCGGCAGACATTGATTGGGACAATGCATCTATTTGGTCTATAATTATTACAGTTTTATTGTAATTTGCCTTACATTGATTTACAAAATCGATTATGGGAATCGAAAGTCCCACTTTTTCTTTTAGATCAGTTAAATTTGCAGCATGTAGCTTATCGGCTTTCAGGCCTAAAACCGGTATTTCTTGAGCAGTTAGGGCATCGTATAAATCTTTGAGAATAACGGTTTTTCCCATTCCCGCATTTCCTGCCAGCAGACAAATATTCAATTCTTTTTCCTGAATGTTTTTATCTGCAGGCGAATTCACCCAGTCTAACAATTGTGCAGTCTCTTTTCTTTCAATGTGGCTGTCAAAAATTTCTTCAAACTCATTGAGTTCCATCTGTAGGCTTGAAGAACCGCTTATTAATTCGCTGCGTAAAACAGGCTCATCAAGTATTTGATTAATATAATTGGATACTTTTTTTTCAAGCTCCTGAACTGCTCTATTATCTACAACAGATTTTACTTCAAAAAAAAGGGGAATAAATTTTAAGCATTCAGGCTCAGATAGAAGTATGTCGAGATCAGCAGGAATTAACGTTTCCACTGTAATCAATTTAATTATTCTGCGCACCTCTTCCAAGGTGTCAGGAAGCAATAATGATTGTAAAGTTGGCTGCTTTAAGTTTTTTACAACCCATTTCTCAAAATTATTTTCGTTATCAACAAGATGCTGTAAACCATCAATGAAATCACGGCAGTCTGAATCCAAGCCATTGGATACTACAATGTAATAAGTAAATTCAGAAGGATTAGGAATCAGTCTGTTATCCAAAAGACTATTGAGGATAAATTTGGTTATTTCCTCTCCAAAAGCTGATTTTTTGAGAGGCTCTTTATATTTTTTGCACTGTATAATTCCTGTTGACACTCCATTTGTAAAAAATGCGCAGTCTCTTCCTTTATCTCGAACACCCGACATCAAACTCACAGAATCATATAATTGAAACTTATTTTTGCCAATCAATGTATAGCTAATACTATAAAGTAATTCTTCAAACCTTCGGCTGTCTGCAATTTCATTGTAAGGAAAAGATTTATTTGCCAATGCCAATGGTTTATTGATATATGCTTCGGTAATTATTGGTGGATTTGAATATAGAATATCTAACATTAAGAATAAATAGATGTGTGATAAGATGTAAAGTTAACAAATTGCAGAACAGTTTTAAATTGCACTATGCTTATTTTGATCCTTTTTATTAGTGATAATATAGTAATTTTATTAATGGTAAATAAAAAAGAAAAATGACACCTTTATTTGATAAAAAGTCATTCCAATCACTTTAGGTGAAATTGAACCAATTGATATGTTAAGAAAGAATAAATTAAATTAATTAATACTGGGATAACTATGTTCATATTCTCTTTGTAGGTTAGTATGGCAAAATTTTATTCTCAGGTTAATTCTGTTTTGATTTGAATAGATACTATAGAACCAACAAATATATAATTATATGAAGTCAGCCTATTTATACGTTCGTGTAAGTACGGACGAACAAAAAAGAAAAGGTTACTCCTTGCCAGAACAGGAGGACAGATTATTAAAGTATTGTAAATATTACGATATCGAAGTCAAAGGAATTTACCGAGAAGATTACTCAGCCAAGAATTTCAATAGGCCAGAATGGAACCGATTGTTTTCAGAAATCAAAAAGAAATCTTCAGGAGAAGACAAAAATATACTATTTATCAAATGGGATCGATTTAGCCGCAATGTTGAATATGCCTACGAAATGATTGGAAAGCTCCGGAAATACAAAACAACAGCAAAGGCTATTGATCAGCCAATTGATTTTTCTGTGCCGGAAAGCACAGTAATGCTGGCTGTATATTTGGCTGTTCCGGAAGCAGAAAATGCGAGAAGGGCTCAAAACACTTCAAATGGCATTCGTCGGGCAAAGCTGATGGGCAGACATCCTAGTAAGGCACCGTTAGGATTTATCAATTTGACAATGATGGATGGTAGGAAAGGTATTGCTCCTAAAGAGCCCGAAGCCGAAATTATAAAATGGGCTTTTTATCAAGTTGCGAGGAACGATCATAAAATATCCAAAATCATTAAAATAGTCAATGAGAAAGGATTAGTATGCTCAAGATCGCACTTTTTTAGGATTTTACATAATCCTGTTTATTGCGGGCTTATACCGGTAACACTTGACTCTGGTAATGAGGGAGTGGTAAAAGCATTACATGAGCCATTGATATCTGAGTCATTGTTTAATCAGGTTCAGTCTGTTATCAATACAAGAAGAAGAATTACTGCCAAGAAAGATGATTTACAATCATTATTTTTTCTTAGAAGTTTTTTAATATGCCCTGTTTGTAATCGAAAACTTAGCGGAAGTGTTTCAAAAGGCAGATCAAAAAACTATCCATATTATCATTGTCATAATGGATGTAGAACAAGAATAAATGCATTATTCCTTAATGACCGTTATTATAACAAGCTTCGACAATTAATGCTCTCAAAGAATGCAGTTGAATTATTTAAAAAAGTTTTGGAAGACCAGAATATAAAAACACAGAAAGCAAGTTATTTATGCACTCAAAAGGTATTGGAGAGGAAAATAAATGAGGAGGAGCTGACCCTTTCTCGAGGCAGAAAATTATTTATAGCTGGAATATTAAAAATTGATGACTACAACCAATTAAGAAAAGAGAATCAAGTCAGCACTAAAAATCTTAAAAAGGAAGTGCATGATATTGCCGTTAAATTAAAAGGGATTGATAGAAAAAATCAAATAGAAGAAAAAGCATTAGTTGAAATCTTTCAAAGATTTTCTGAATTTGAGGCTTCAGATAAAAGACATCTTGTAAATCTTATTCCACCGACGGAAATTAATTTTAAAACAGGAGATCTATCTTTAGGCTTAAATCAAGCATTTTTAAAAATATTATCAAAAAAAAGAAACCGAAAAAACAATAGAAAAAATGAATTTCATTGAGAAGAATGTTTCAGTAGAGAAAGCCGTTATTATTCTTTCCAAAAACGGTATTCAGATAGATGAGAAGGAAGCTAAAATTATTTTAGAATTACTGTATTTAGTATCAAAAAATTACGATAAACCAAAAGAGAAAAAAATCCTATATCCTTAACGGGATTTCGAACCATCGTTCAGCTTCGATTAAATCTCTGATAGCGCCACTTTAAGACTGTTTATTTCAAACAGACTAAGAATTTCTTGTGAAAAAATCGAACCACAAATATTAGGCTGTGAAGGCTTGAAAAATCTACACATTAGGGCATAAAAAAAGAGACAACTATTTGCTAGTTGTCTCCTTAAGTGACCTCGACTGGATTCAAACCAGTAACCTTCTGAGCCGTAATCAGATGCGCTATTCAGTTGCGCCACGAGGCCTTTTTGTTATCAATTAGCTATTTTTTTGTAGCTTTGTTGATTGCTTATTGCGGGTGCAAAGATAGACATAAATGTGAGATAAACAAGAGAAAAATAACAGAAAATTAAAAAAAAATGAAGATTGAAAATTATATACGTGATATTCAGGGATTTCCAAAAGAAGGAATTTTGTTTAAAGATATAACTCCTTTACTAATTAACCCAGAAGCGCGAACAAATTGCTTAAAAATCTTGGTTGATTCATTAGAAAATCAAAAAATAGACAAAGTTGTTGGTGCTGAATCGCGTGGTTTTTTCTTCGGAATGCTGCTTGCGCAGGAATTAAACGCTGGATTTGTTCCAGTAAGGAAACCAAAAAAGCTTCCGTTTGATACGATTTCTGCGTCCTACGAGTTGGAATATGGAACAGATAGCTTAGAAATGCATACCGATGCTATTAAAAAAGGAGATCGCGTTTTAATTCATGATGATGTTCTAGCTACTGGCGGAACCGCAAAAGCAGTTTGTGAATTGGTGGAGAAATTAGGAGGCGAAATCGTGCAATGCAATTTCTTGATGGAATTGACTTTTTTGAACGGAAGAGAAAAAATTGCAGCGTATCCCGTTTTTGCCGCATTAACGTATTAGTCTAAACAAAAACAATTTTATGCTTAATGGCATAAAGCACTAGTCCGATTCGGGTTTTTATTTCCAATTTATCAAAAAGCGATTCTCTGTAGCCGTCGATGGTTTTTGGGCTTAAGCACATTTCTGATGCAATTTCTTTGTATGTCATTTCGGTGCAGGCATGTTTAATAAAAACAATTTCTTTTTCTTTTAAAGAGATTCTTTTATTATCGCTGTTGACTTTGTTGATTAGCATTCCAGAAACAAGTTCGGTGAAATAAAAACCCTTTTCGACAACGCATTCAATCGCTTCTTTAAAAATCTCGGGCGAAGTATCTTTTAGCAGATAGCCTTTTGCTCCGTTTGTAATCATTTTTATGATAATTTCTTCATCATCATTTACAGACAAAGCAATTACTTTAAGATCGGGTCTGTTGTCTTTGAGCCATTTCATGGTGCTTAAACCGTCCAGAACAGGCATATTGACATCGAGCAGAATAAGATCAATTTCGGTAGAATTATTTTCTTCAATGTAGTCTATAAAAACTTTTCCGTTTTCAAAACGTTCTATCACTTCATAATCGCCAAAACTCTTAATCAGCAATTCAAGCGACTGCGAAAAGAGCAAATGGTCGTCTACAATTATTATTTTTCTTTTAGCGTTAGTCTTCATGGTCTTGGGTTAAAGGATATTCGATAGTTACACTGGTTCCGGTGCTGTCTGAATCAAGGATTAATGCGGCACCAATAAGTTTTGCCCTTAATTTCATATTATTCAATCCGATTCCTGAATTTGACTTCTTAAGATCGTAACCAATTCCGAAATCTTTTAATTTTAAAGTGAAATGAGAATCGGTAGTTTCGATATGAACATCAAACAAATCGCTTCTGGAGTGTTTTAAGCTGTTATGAAGCGCTTCTTGGAAAATTCTATAGATAATGAGTTCATGTTCCTTATTTATGGCTGGAACTGGCCCGATTTGATTAAAATTGAATTTAATCTTTTTAAGTTTCTTGATCCTTTCTAAATCCTGCTGAATGGCTTCGAGAAAGTTGTTTTGAAGAAGATTGTCTTTGTTTATAATTCGCGAAAGAATTCTTAATTCGTCTAAGGATTTTGCTAAAACAGCTTTTAGATCCTTAAGTTCGTTTATTTGTACATTTTTACTACTAATGCAGATGTTAAGCTGCATAATAGCCACCGAAATAATCTGGCCAATATTGTCGTGCAATTCTTTACTGATTTCAGATAATGTCTGGTCTTTTATTTCGATTCTCGTTTTAACCAATTCGGATTGGAAATACAAATCGGCTTCCATTTTTTCTACTAAAAATTTATTTTTCTTCTTTAGAAAATAAAAGAAAATAATAAGCAGAACACCAACTAAGGTAAAGAGAACTATACTCAGGGAAATGACTAATAATTGTATTTCTTTTCGCTCCATATAAATCCAATTATAAAACAACTATGTGTCAGAAAATTTAAAATAAACAAAACCAAACTAAAAATAGAATCGTCTTGTTTGATTAGAAACAAGTTAATAGCCAGCATAAAAGGTGTAAAAGGAACATGAAAAACGAGTATACCGAGAATATACCAGAAAAATACCGATTTTTTAAAATTCAATATTTTTTCTGAATTAAAAATCTCAATCAGATAAAGGCAGGATAATATTAAAACTAACAATACACCAATTGCAAAACTATAGGTAAAGGAACGGTTTATGTCTTCTTTGAAATATAAAATATTCAAGAAAAAAGACATCATAAACAAAATTAAAAATAGAACAGCCGAATTTCTGTGGTCTTTTTTTGTAAGAAGGGCTCTTAGCAGCAGGATATAGGCAGAGAGGCTGGCAAACATATAGGAATTGTAGACATAAAAATTGAGCAAACCCGTCCATGAGGTAAAATAATAGCCCACAATTTCAATTACAATAGAAAACCAGATCAAAATTACTAAAAATTTAGCTTTATTACCAGGAAGTTTTGGCAACGCAAATAAACCAATCGTTCCTGACAATAAAGCCATATAGATGATATAAGATCTTAAGAATTCGAACATAATTTTTTTAGTATAATAAGCTTGGAGGTCTTCCGATGTTTCCGTAATTCATTGGCTCAAGGCTCTGGATATCAGAAGACATTTCTTGCATTAAAGCAAAACTTTGCATTTGTGTGCTTTTGTTTTGTGTTTTTTTTCCTGTAGGAACCAAAAATAAAGTGGTCAATCCTGCTTTTTCTCCATGTGCCTCGTCGTCTGGATATACCCCAAAATAAAAACGGATGCCGTCTACATCATAACCGTCTTTCGCTCCATTAGTTTTGATATAATGAATATAATTTTCCAGTTCTTCTAGAGAATACCAGATAGCATTCGCATCTTCTTTTTCTGCTTTTTTTGCTGTTAGCGAAGCTTTTTTATTGTTGTAATTCACATTTAATTGTCTAGCAAATTCTTTTGTGATCAACTGACTTGGTTTTGCGGGTTGATTTTTCATAGTTTATTATTGATTAATTGGTTAAATGTTTAGTTAACAGCTTTTTGAGTTGTTATGCAAGACAAAATTATTTGAAACGAAAAATTCCGGCAAGGGGAAATATACCCTTTTTTGATTAGGTAAAAATATTTAAAAAATTGGGTTAAAGTACTGTTACATAATAATTTGTAAAAATAGAATTTTACATCGTCAGTTTTAAGGTAAAAAACAGGCAATCATAAATGTAACCTATTAAATAATCAATTAAATTTTTAAATTATGTCACAACCAACACCTCTAGGTTATCCTCATGCAGGAGCCGGAACAGTAGAAATTCTTTTAGAAAAAGAAGACGGAGCAGATTATGCAGTGCTTTTTTCGCCAGATCCTAATAATATGTTATTACGAGATGCCGGTCTGCCAATGCAGTTTTACTATTATCCAAAAGCACCACGTCTAGCTAAACACCCAGATGGAAGATTTAAATTTGCGATGCAGGTTTTTAAATCAGAAGGAGATTCTTCAACCGTAATTGGAGCCGAAGGATTAGAAGAAGAAGCAGGGGCATACACTACTTTAACCAGTACAATAGATTTGCCTGAAGCATTATTGAAAAAAGCAATCGATAAATTAAAAACAAAATTACATACCAGCTACAATAATCAGAGACAATCAAAACTGTTTGGATTATTTTCTTTCCTAAAAGGTGTCGATCGCGATTTTAATGAAACCAATGTTAGACCTATTCAGTTAACAGAGAATACGATAACGATGCACGTCGTGGGCGAAAAATCCCCAAACAATCCTTTTGGTGGAGCAAATCCTTGGACATTCAATATTCAGGGCGAAGGAGCAGGAACTACATTTGGATTAGGAGATAACGCACTTTCTGTGCTTATGGGGCGTAACAGCGCTTCGTTAGTAAAAAATGCATTAGAATCTGGTTCTAATAATCTGGTAGTCGAAAACAAAATTAAATACAAAGGCTACATGCCAACAACCACTATCAGAACAGAAGTTAAGGCGCAAAAAGTGCATAGTTATTTTTCGGCAAAAGCAGATGTAAGTGTAGGATTTGTTAATGTGGACTGGGAAAGTGAATATGAGAAAATCGTGACCGAAGGCGGTATCGTAAGCGAAATTATTACTGATAACCAGTTTTCTAATGAAGAAAGAAAAAAAGTAGAGGAGGCGCTTTTTACCAAACAAAGAGATTTTGCATTTCAACTGCTGCAGAAACAGATTTTTGATGTCGCAGATAAGCAATTTACACCTGCGTCAGCTCCAGAAAAGTCAGGAGGGCTTTTCAGAATACTGTTTGGCGGTGCAAGTGTAGGAGTAAGCTTAAAACATGGAAGTCAAGTTAGAAAAACTGATTTTGCAGACGAAATCAAATTTTCTGCGGTCGAAGTTTTAGATTCAAAAATCAGTGGAAACTTAACACCTTTAACTTTAAAATCTGGCGCTGAAGCAAAAGCAGATTTGAAAAACTACATTACCGAAATTCAATTGGATGAAGATTTCTCAAAAGTACAAGTGATCGCATCTTTAAACGGAGGTTTAGTTAAATTGGATAAAGACAGTGATATTGTGAATGATAATCCGGTGAGTCAAGTTTCTATTGAAGTGGGATATCCAGATTCTAAAGGCAAAATAATCTGGAAAAGTTCAGGCAGAATGATTGCGCCAGAAGGAACTCCGTATGTGAAAAATGTCAGCAGATCTGGTAAAGAAATCGATGCAATTTTCCCTGCAACCTGGAACGATAAATCCAAAGAAAAAAATGCTTTTGTATTTGATTTTGTAAAAAACAACGGCTCTTCTAAAGTTAAAGTAAAACAAGAAGTAATGTACGAGAAAGACAAGAGAATCAAGTTAAAAGACACAACGAGAGAATATGAATTTGAAGGAACTAAAATATTCGTTCCGCTTCCGATTCAGAACATGATCAATTATACGCTTTCTACAGAAGCGCTTTATGATTGCGACACTCTCGAAGTAACTTTGAAAGCAGATAAAATGTCTTCTAAGAAGTACAAATTTACAGTTGATAATTTTGAAGATGCCATTCCTTACAGAGCGTGGTATGAGGCAGATTATACGGTGAAACCGACAGAGTATAAAGTAAAATATACTTGCAACGGTAAAATTGGCAAGAAGTCTAAAAAAGTTTCTGTTTCAACAGATTACATCAAACTTGATTATCAGGAAGGCGATGTTCTGTTTGAAATTCCAACAGGAACAGACGCTCAAAATGCCGATATCGAGAAAATCAGAGCTCCATTTATGGAATAATTTTTTTGAGACATTTTGCAAAAGGGACGTAATGTCCCTTTTGTTTCTTAACTCATCACTTAAACCTAAACGTCATGCCAGATTTAAATACATTTAAGCTTAGCGGAACCAAATTGGTTCCTGTAAACCGATTCAATCTCGAGCCTGCCAAACCCAGTACGGCATTTGCAACTGCGACACTTTTAAATAATGCTGAATTTAAGGTAATCGAGCATCCTATTATTCATTCTATAGATATTAAATCCATTCTAGTTTTGCCACTTATTGAAAATTATTGTCCTTTGATAGAGGGAGATAAGGTTATTACAGAGAATGATTCCTTTAAGGATTATTTTAAAAATGAAATTACCTTATTTTTTCCTCAAGTAGAAGTAGAACCTAACAACGGAACGCTGTTTTATTATGAAGAAGTGCCGGGCAAATCTGCCGATGAAGGCGGATTTATGGGAAGAGTTACATTGAAATACAGTATTAAAAATAGACCATTGCAAGCCAACGAGAAAAGTATCGATTTAAATTTTAGACAGGCCGTTTTGAATTTAAAAGTAAAAAATGATATTGTTAGAGTTAACGGAACTGTAAATACTGCCACTCAGGAAATTCAGTTTGATTTAATTGATGAAGCTGTAAAAATTGCCTTTTCGAATTTAGTTTCAAAAATAAGCGATTTAATGTGCGATGTTGATTTGTTTTTTGACTTTAAAGGATATTCTAAGGTAAAACGTAATTTTTTGTTTGCGAAAGATATAGCGGTTTTAAGAAACCCAATTATCACTAAAAATGATGTAACAGCCAAAACAACTTTACAGCCAAAAGCAACGCTTATATCAAGTCCGTTAATGGTAAAAACTACGAGAACGGGAACGGTAGCGCCAAAAATGGTAATTTCTGGAATTAGAAGAGATAATGATATACAAGCCGAGGTTCAAGAAGAATATGTAAAAAGCACTTTTCTGCTTAAAATCAATAAAACGGTAAATTATCCGCGTGTACCCAATGCTCAGACAAGTTTATACTGGAATAACGAAGGCCCGTTTTTTAATAATCCTTTTAATTTAAATGAAGATTTTTCGGAGTTTAAACAGATATTCGTCTCAGGATATAACTTTAGCCAATTATCGATTTATAAATCAATGGTACAGCCTAATACATTTTTATTGATTTCTAAAATTTACAGCCTCTCCAAAGATTTAGATAATATGAGGCCTTGTGTGACGACTATTTTTCATGCATACGAAGAAGGCACTGATACATCTGAAGAAATTTCGAAGATCTCTTTTCAATTTGCTGTTCGTCCGAATCTTTCCAATTATGATCTTGCGAAGCTGAAAATTGCTTTATTGCAGAACAATTTTATTGATGGTGATGCAGCCGATTATTTTGATAAGGTTCAGTTTCTATTTCCTAACGATGTTGGAGCTGAGTTTGAGGTAAATGGAAACTACTTTCTTCAGCAAGCATTGATTACGGCAGATGGAAAACATTATATTTTTGATCTCTCAACCGAAAATTTGTCGGAAGCCAGCATTTTAATCAATGCGTTAAACAATACAATTTCGCAATATGCTAACATCAATTTTAAATACAAAGAAATAAAAGATACAAGCGTAATCGAACTAAATCTTGAAGAAACTATCGGAGAAATTGTCGAAAGTTTGATTGATAATCCGACGAAGAAAATTCAAATCAACAATCAGTCTATTTCAAACTGCAAGCTCAATTCTATTTTGCTGCTTTACAATCAAAATGCAACATATCTGAACAGTGTTTTCTTTAAAAATTATCCGCAGCTGATAAGTAACGATACTAAATTTCTTGATTTTACGGCATTGAACCCAAGTTCTTCGGGCGAATTGAAAAATGTATTTTTTGATTTTGAAAATATCGAAAATATTAGTTCTGAGTTTAGCCAGATTGTTTCGCAATCAACATCTTATAATAGGTATGTTCAAGTTCAGATTAAAAGCCAGACAGCTGCAACGACAAGGATAACGGTTGAATTAACAGTTCAGGAAACGGGAAGTAAATTTGCAATCGAGCGCTTAAAATCTGAATTCTCGACGCCTATATTGTTCAATTTTATTATGAAAAACACATTGAACAATACGACACTGATTTCATATAAAGTTAATTATTTTGACAAAAATGATAATCTCACAGGTTCTAAAAACGATGTTTTTGATTTTTCCAAAACATCAATTCTCACCATAAATAAAAAATAATGAGAACCATAAAAGCAGGCACAAAATCTCCCGAAGTTTATTATTTAAACGAGCTTTTGTCCAAATTAAAGTACGGTGTAATTGTTTCCGATTATTTCGGGACAGAAACAGATAAAGCAATCAAGGATTTTCAGTTAAAAAACAGTCTTGTCGTTGATGGAGTAGTGGGACTAAAAACTTGGTCGGCACTTTTAGAGAAAAATAGCAATGGCTTTTCGGCAAACAGTAAATTATTGTCAGAACAGGATTTAATCGATTTTTCAAATCAGTTTAATTTAGAACTCGCGGTTGTAAAAGCGGTAAACGAAGTCGAAAGCAATGGAAAAGGTTTTTTGATCGATGGTCGTCCGAAGATTTTATTTGAAGGGCATATTTTCTGGCGAGAACTGGAAAAAAGAGGTGTCAATCCAAGAATTTATGTCAATGCAAATACACAGGATATTTTATTTGAAAATTATACTAAAAAGTACTACGTTGGCGGAACAGCCGAATATGTGCGTTTAGAAAAGGCAAAAAATCTTGGTACAGATAAAAAAATCGCAGACGCAGCAAATAGTTCGGCTTCTTGGGGACTTTTTCAGATTATGGGTTTTAATGCAGTTTCCATCGGTTACAGTAGTGTTGATGAATATGTAGAAAAAATGAATAAGAATGAAGGTGAACATTTAAAAGCTTTCGGTCTATTTCTCGAAAAGAATAATTTGATTGGATTGCTGCGAAACAAAAACTGGGGTTCATTTGCTTTAAAATACAACGGACCAGCTTACAAAACCAATAAACACGATGAAAAGTTGATGAGAGCGTATCAGAAATATTCTAAATGAGTTTGTTTCAGGTTTGAAGTTTCAGGTTTCAAGTTGATAAACTTTGGGTGTAGATTTACCGCAAAGAACGCAAAGGTTTACGCAAAGAACACAAAGTTTAGCGAACCTTGCGTAAACCTTTGCGTTCTTTGCGGTTAAAAACCTGAAACCTGAAACCTGAAACCTGAAACTTCAAACTTGAAACAAAAAAACAAACCCGACAAGATCTTAGACCTGTCGGGTTTTTTATTTTAGAACTAGAAAGAATCTATCTCAAACTAGCACCAAGCTCAGTTTCAAAAGTCTGCTGTAATTTAGACATGATTTTGTCAATCTGAGTATCGGTCAAAGTTTTAGTATTGTCTTGAATAGTAAAACTCAATGCGTACGATTTTTTCCCTTCTGGTAATTTATCACCTTGGTAAACATCAAATAAGTTAACGTCTTTTAAAAGCGTTTTCTCTGTTTGTTTTGCCAAGTTAAAGATACTTTCGTAAGTCGTGCTTTGATCAATTAATAAAGCCAAATCTCTACGTACTTCTGGATATTTAGGAATTTCAGTGTATTTAATTTTTCCAGTAATGATTTTTAAAACCAAATCCCAGTTAAAATCAGCGTAATAAACATCTTGTTTAATACCGAAATGCTTTAAAATTGGCTTTTTAATAACGCCCATTTCAACCAAAACATCATTGTTATATGTGATTGCCGTTCCTTCAGAATAAATATCAGATTGAACTGGTGCATTCGAAATTTTTTCAATTCCTAAACGAGATAAAATAGCTTTTACATATCCTTTCAACAAGAAGAAATCTGTTGTTTTTTGCGGACTTGTCCAGCTTTCTTTGTTTCGGTTTCCAGAAACTAATAAAGAAAGGTGTTTATGCTCTTCATATCCGTTTAAATACTTGTGATATGTTTTTCCGAATTCAAATAATTTTAAATCCGAATTTTTTCTATTGATATTATAAGAAACAGCTTCTAATCCAGAAAACAATAAAGATTGGCGAAGTGTCGCTAAATCACTACTCAACGGATTCAGCATCGATACATTATGTTCTTCTTTTAATGAAGTCGATAACTTTGCATACGCTGCAGTTGTCAATGAGTTAGCCATCATTTCGTGGAAACCTTGCGAATTCAACTGAGAAGCAATTACGTTTTGTACTTTGTAATCTTCTGTTCTTGGTGAATTTGCTACAGTAGCATTAAATTTCTTAGAAAAATTAATGTTGTTATAACCGTAAACTCTCAAGATTTCTTCGATTACGTCAATTTCGCGCTGAACGTCTACACGATATGCAGGAATCGTTAAACCTAAACCAGTATCAGAAACGCTGTTTACTTTAATATCTAAAGAAACCAAGATTTTTTTAATCGTATCTTTTGGAATTTCTTGTCCGATAATTTTAGAAACATGGCTGAAATTCAATAAAACAGAAAAATCCTCTACTTTTTTAGGATAAACTTCCACAACATCAGAAGTGATTTTTCCACCAGCAACTTCCTGAATTAAAAGCGCTGCACGTTTTAAAGCATATTCTGTAATTGTTGGATCAATTCCTCTTTCAAATCTAAAAGAAGCATCAGTGCTTAATTGATGTCTTTTGGCTGTTTTACGAATGCTTACTGGATCAAAATAAGCACTTTCTAAGAAAATAGAAGTAGTTCCTTCAGAAACTCCAGATTTTTTACCTCCAAAAACTCCAGCAATACAAAGCGGGCCTTTTTCGTCGCAAATCATTAAATCTTCTTTGTGAAGTGTTCTTTCAACATCGTCAAGAGTTACAAATTTAGTTCCTTCAGCAGCTGTTTTTACAATAATTTTCCCGTTGATTTTGGCAGCGTCAAAAGCATGTAAAGGCTGCCCTAATTCATGAAGAACATAATTAGTAACGTCAACAATATTATTTTTTGGAGTTAATCCGATAGCTTTTAAACGGTCTTGTAGCCAGCTTGGAGATTCATGTACAGAAATTCCAGAAATAGTTACACCACAATATCTTGGAGCTAAATGAGTATCTTCAACATTTACATCAATTTTAAGCGTACGCATGTCAACTCTAAAATTGCTTACAGAAGGTGTAATCAATTCTATGTTTACGCCACGCTGCAACATTCCCGCTCTTAAATCGCGCGCAGTTCCAAAATGACTCATAGCATCGGCACGGTTAGGTGTCAATCCAATTTCGAAAACTTCATCATTTGCAATTTGAAAAACTTCAGAAGCAGGAGTTCCAGGAACTAAATCCTCAGCCAAAACCATAATTCCGTCATGGCTTGTACCTAAACCTAATTCGTCTTCAGCACAGATCATTCCGTGACTTTCCTGTCCGCGAATTTTTCCCTTTTTAATGGTAAATTCGGCACCTTCTTTATCGTATAAAACGGTTCCAATTGTTGCAACTGGCACTTTTTGTCCTGCAGCTACATTTGCAGCACCGCATACAATTTGTACAGGAGCTTCTAAGCCAATATTAACGGTAGTAACTTTCAATCTATCAGCATCAGGATGTTTTTCGCATGTTAGAACGTGTCCAACAACAACGCCTGCTAAACCTCCTTTTATTGACTCGTATTTTTCGACAACTTCAACCTCTAAACCTAAATCTGTTAGTAATTCAGAAGTCTGCTCAGATGTCCAATCTGTTTTAATAAATTGTTTTAACCAGTTGTAAGATATTTTCATTGTAGTTCTTTAATTCTTTGTATGAGGTTACAAATATAAGGATTGCGCATTGGAGTAGGAAAAAATTGAGTAGTTTTTTCTAGTTGTTTTTAATTGACCGAAAAATGCTGCTTACTAATTATTTAGCAATTTATGGATTGAAATTTTGATAAATGATTATTATAAAAGAGCAAAAAAATCGAATGTGTAATTTTTGTGCTACAAGATGAATGAATAATGCTATTCTGTTTCTTTTTATGAAACTAAATTTGGAGTAAATCAAAAAAAGAATATTATGAGTACCGCAGTAAAAAGACCTGAATTTAAGGCAAAATACGATAACTATATTGGCGGAAAATTTGTAGCGCCAATTACAGGAGAATACTTTGATGTAGTTTCTCCTATTGATGGAAAAGTATTTACAAAAGCAGCACATTCTGGAAAACAAGATCTCGAATTGGCTGTAGATACTGCCTATGAAGCATTTAAAACTTGGGGAAAAACTTCTGTAACCGAAAGGAGTATTTTACTAAATAAGATTGCACAAAAAATTGAAGGCAATTTAGAATATATCGCTGCAGTTGAAACAGTAGACAACGGAAAACCAATTCGTGAAACACTTGCAGCCGATATTCCGTTAGCAATTGATCACTTTAGATATTTTGCTGGAGTTATTCGTGCAGAAGAAAGTTCGATAGCAGAATTGGATTCGCAGACGGTTTCTATTGCGTTAAGTGAACCTTTAGGGGTTGTGGCGCAGATTATTCCGTGGAATTTTCCAATTTTAATGGCAGTCTGGAAAATTGCTCCAGCTCTTGCAGCAGGAAATACAATTGTCTTGAAACCAGCAGAAAGTACGCCAATATCTATTATGGTTTTAATGGAATTAATTGGAGATATTCTTCCTCCTGGAGTTCTGAATATAGTAAACGGATTTGGTGCCGAATTAGGTCGTCCGTTAGTAACTAATAAAAAAGTATCAAAAGCAGCATTTACAGGTTCTACCACTACAGGACGTTTGGTAATGCAGTATGCAACAGAAAATATTATTCCGGTTACATTAGAATTGGGCGGAAAATCTCCAAATATTTTCTTCCCATCAGTAGCAGATCATGATGATGATTTCTTTGACAAAGCCGTAGAAGGTGCCATATTATTTGCTTTAAATCAAGGTGAAATCTGTACTTGTCCTTCTAGATTATTAATTCATGAAGATATTTACGACAAGTTTATCAAAAAAGTAATTGAGAGAACAGAAGCCATTATAGCTGGGAATCCCTTAGATAAATCAACTATGATTGGTGCACAGACTTCAATTGTTCAGAAAGAAAAAATCATGTCTTATATCAAATTAGGAAAAGAAGAAGGCGCGGAATTATTGATTGGAGGTGATGAAAATAAATTGGGTGGCGATTTAGAAGGCGGTTATTACATCAAACCGACTTTATTTAAAGGTCACAACAAAATGAGAATTTTTCAAGAAGAAATTTTCGGGCCAGTTTTGGCGGTTACGACTTTTAAAACTACTGAAGAGGCGATCGAAATTGCAAATGATACCATGTATGGTTTAGGAGCTGGAGTTTGGACACGTGATGCACATGAAATCTATCAGGTTCCAAGAGCGATTCAGTCTGGTCGTGTTTGGATTAATCAATACCATTCTTATCCTGCAGGAGCTCCGTTTGGAGGCTACAAACAATCTGGAATAGGCCGTGAAAATCATAAAATGATGTTGAGCCAGTATCGCCAAACCAAAAACATGCTGATTTCTTACGATAAAAAGAAATTAGGTTTCTTCTAAGAGAATATAAACTTGAGAATAGAAAGCTAAAAAGTTTTCTATTCTCTTAAAACCATAGAATTATGCTTCCAAAAACAATGAAAGCTGCGGTCGTTAGAGAATTTGGTTCTCTTCTACAAATTGAAGAAGTTGAAGTAAAACGCCCAGGTAGAAATGAAATTCTTGTAAAAGTAATTGCAAGTGGAGTGTGCCACACCGATTTACATGCTGTAGATGGGGATTGGCCAGTTAAACCTAAAATGCCTTTAATTCCAGGACATGAAGCTGTCGGATATGTTGTTGCAGTAGGACCAGAAGTTAAAAATGTAAAAGAGGGAGACGCTGTTGGCGTGCCTTGGCTTTACAGTGCCTGCGGAGGCTGCGACCACTGTATTACAGGTTGGGAAACTTTATGCGAAAGTCAGCAGAATGGCGGTTACAGTGTAGATGGCGGATTTGCAGAGTATGTAATTGCAGATGCCAGATATGTTGGAATTTTGCCTTCAAATGTGAATTTTATTGAAATGGCTCCGATTTTATGTGCTGGTGTTACGGTTTACAAAGGATTAAAAGAAACTGAGGTGAAACCTGGCGAATGGGTTGCAATTTCTGGAATTGGAGGTTTAGGGCACGTTGCTGTGCAATATGCAAAAGCTATGGGGATGAATGTGGCTGCAATTGATATTGGAGATGATAAATTGGAACTGGCAAAAAAATTAGGCGCCGATTTGGTGGTGAATGCTAAAAATCAAAATCCTGGAGAATTCTTAAAGAAAGAGGTCGGTGGAATGCATGGGGCATTGGTTACCGCAGTTTCTCCAATTGCTTTCAAACAAGGGCTTGAAACATTGAGAAGAAAAGGTACAATGGCATTAAACGGACTTCCTCCAGGCAATTTTGATTTGTCTATTTTCGATACCGTTTTAAATAGAATCACCATTAGAGGTTCTATTGTAGGAACTCGAAAAGATATGAAGGAAGCAATTGAATTTGCTGTTGACGGCAAAGTCAAAGCAACTGTCACAACTTCAAAACTAGAAGATGTAAACACCGTTTTTGATAAAATGAAAAAAGGTGAAATAGAAGGAAGAATTGTGCTAGATATAGCACAGTCCTAAATAGTTGGTTATGTTAAAGCAGTAAAATCTTAATTGAATTTACTGCTTTTTTTAATTTTTATAGCGATGATTAAACGAATTGATGCCACAGAAAAAGCAGTCGAACTGATTAATGTTCTAAAAGAAAAACACGGTGATTTAATGTTTTATCAGGCTGGAGGATGTTGCGAAGGTACACAGCCGCAGTGTTTTGAAAAAGGAGGTTATTATCAGCGAACTGGAGATGTTTGTATTGGTAAAGTTGAAGATGTTGAATTTTGGGTAGACAAAGATTTATTTGAATACTGGAAACATGCTCACTTTACTCTTACTGTTATTGACGCATTTGGAGTAGGAGGTTTTTCTTTAGAAACTCCATTAAAAAAGACTTTTCAAATAGAATATAGGATTTTTACTCCCGAAGAAGAGAAGGATTTAGAACCGATCACAAGAATTGAATGAGTTTTTTTGTTTCAGGTTTCAAGTTTCAAGTTTCAAGTTTCAAGTTTCAGGTTTCAAGTTTCAGGTTGAAAAACTTAGAACCTTAGCACCTTAGCACCTTTAATTAATATACAGTAACTGATACTGCTTTGGTGTTATTCCTTCGTATTTTTTGAATAATCTAATAAAGTAGTTGGCATCTTCGAAACCAGCCAAATAACAGACCTCGTTGATTTGTAAGCTTGGATTCTTCAATAAGTTTTTAGCACATTTTATTTTTTCATTCAAAATATACTCTATTGGACTCATTCCAAGTTCGCGTTTAAAGAAGCGGTAGAAAGAAGTTGTACTCATACAAGCTTTTTCGCTCAATACTTTTAAGCTCATATTCTCTTTTAGGTTTTGTTTGATATATTCGGTAACCTCTGTAATTGGATTATTGTTTTCAAGAAATTTTCCCTCATTAAGAGATTTTACTGTCTGCGTCTGAATAATTCTTATTAGCAGTTCTTTTAAAGTTAAATCGGCAAAAATATCTTTAGTGATCGATGTGCTCATGCATTCTTTGATGAGCTTATTAATCGTTGCAGCCATTTCTACATTGTTGTAAAAGAAATAATTCTGATAGTTTAACTGCCAGTACATGTTATTTCCTTCTTTCGGATATTGTTCGTTTAAGAAGTTTAAGATTTCTATAATCTTAGATTGATCAATAGCCAATGCCAGACATTGAGTCGGATTGCTTTTGGATGCTTCTGGAAAGTCAATTTTCATTTCTACATTTGAAGGCACAATTACAGTTTCCCCAGGCAGATATTCAAATTCAGGATCATCAAAAAGATGCATGACTTTCTTGCCGCGAAGCATGCTGGTCACTACTAAGTCGTTAAATTTTAACGGAACCATTTTAGTCGATTCGTAGGTTTCAAACAAATTTAATTCACAATGATTCAGATTGTAAATAGTTCTGTTTTCGACAAGAGTTTTTAATGATTTTTCTTGCGATAATTGGAGCGGATTGACTAAAAATCGTTGGTTGTTCATTAAATTTATTTTTTGGTGAAGACTTTAAATTTAATGAAAATAAGAATATAAACGGCAGATTTAACGTTTTGTTAAATCAGTTCTTCAACGTGTTTTTTGATGTTTTCAGAAATTTTTCTTGTTGGAAGATCATTCTCGTCATTTCCAAACGGATCTTCAATTTCTTCGGCGATAAGCTCTAAACTTGCCAATACATAAAAGATAAAAACCACCACAGGCGCAACGAGATAGCCTAAGCTAACAGAATAGCCAAATGGAAGTGTCATGGTATAAAAGAAGATGAATTTCTTTATAAAAGCACTGTAAGAGTAGGGAATAGGAGTGTTTTTAATACGCTCACAAGCTCCGCAGATATCCGTAAAAGCTACTAATTCTTCATTTATGGTAATAAGCTGATCGCCAGATATTTTTCCCGCATCATACAAATCGTTAATTTTATGATACATTATTCTTTTTAACTGATTTGGTTTGTGTTTGTGATGGTCAATTTCCAAATCAACATCTTCAAAAAGTTGTTTGCTGGTTTCTTCGTCTTTTAAATGGATGTTCAGAATTTCAGCATACATCGGAATATATTTTCTAAAAAACTTTCTGTCATTCTCGTCTTTTAAAATTGCCGAAAGTTTTATAGCTAGATTACGGCTGTTATTTACAAGTCCGCCCCAAAGTTTACGGCCTTCCCACCATCTATCATAAGCCGTATTGGTTCTAAAAACGAGCAAAAGTGAAATCACGAATCCAAGCATTCCATGCATCATCGGAATGTTATAAATATAATCGTTTTTGGTTACCTTAAAATACTGAAGTTCGAGATAACATACAATAGTGGCATATATTCCAATTGCAATCATAATCGTAAACAATTTTCGGACCGTATCCGATTTATGAAAATGGAAAATAAAAGTGAACCAGTCTTTGGTATTGTATGTAATCATTGAAGTATGTTTTGAAACAAATTTAAATTAAAAATATATTCTGCTGTGTGTAAAATAGAAAAATATTCGGCACCAAGAATTATGAATGATTTGAGATCATACAAACAGAATGTTTTCTCGAAAAAGGTTTTGTAATACTTCGCAATCATTAAAAAAAATCTGCCAAATCTGCTAAATCTGCGAGAGAAAAATAGCTCGCAGATTTAGCAGATTCGGCAGATATAATTGGATTTTTAAAAGGAAATTAGAAATTAATATTTCCAGCTAATTCTTTTAAGGCAATTTCAGATAATTTTGCTTCGTATTGTGCGTTGCTGTAACGCACTTTTGCATTGACATAATTTAACTGAGCAGTTCTAAAATCGAGTGTTGTAATGGTCCCGATTTTAAATTTGTCTAATGTGATTTCCAAATTCTGTCTGGCAATAGCTTCATTGTTTTCTTCTAAACCAATCAATTCCAAATTGGTTAAATACGTTTGAAAAGCAGTGCTTAATTGCGTATTTAAAATCGTGTTTTGCTGTTCTATGGCAATTTGCGAATTTTCGATTTGTAATTTGGCTACTTTCTCATTACGATGCTGATTAAAACCATCAAAAATGTTCATAGAAGCATTAAAACCATAATTTAAACCTTTTGAAGACGTTTCGCTGGTAAAACCTAAACTGGATTGACTTTCAGAGAAATTATATCCCGAAGTTAATCTTAAAGTAGGATAACGGTCTGCTTTTATCTGTTTCAGCTGCAATTCGGCAATACGTTTATTGATTACCTGCGCTTCTAAACCTGGATTTTGTTTTTGAGCCAAATCCATTAAATCTGCCAAAACTAATTTATTGTCTACTTTTACTTCATCTGTAACCTTGAAATCAATTTTTGGATCGCGCGCTAAATATTGGTTCAATAAAATTTTGCCATTAGCATAAGATTCCTTTTGTCTTAACAAAGCCACTTGATCTGAATTTAAATCTACTTGAGCGTTTAAAACCTCCAATTTTGAAGCCTTTCCGATACTGAAACGGTTTTTAGCCAAAGTCAGACGCTGGTTCGAAATTACGATTGTAGTATCTAATGCGGCCAATTGCTGCTGTTGTAATACTAAATCATAATAAGCAGAATTTACCTGAGCAATTTTCAGTAAAATAGTTCTTTTAAGTTCTGCATCGCCCAATTTTTGTAGTTCTTTTAGCTGGTCTAGTTTAGCAAACATTTTCATTCCATCAAAAACAGTCCAGCCTAAACTAACACCGTAATTTAAACTGTTATTTTTGGCATTATTCAATGTCGTTGACGTACCATCTTGACGTACTTGTGTTGAATTCGTAAGATTGTTATTGTCTGTAATACTTGCCGTTGCAGTTGGCAACATTCCTGCATTTCCAATGGTAACGTTTGTTTCGTTTATTTTGGAATTGTTTTTGGCAATTTTAATCTCAAAATTATTTTCCAAAGCTATGGTCATAGCTTGTTCAATAGTAAGAACTTCCTGTGCCTTTGTCTGAATTGCACAAAAAAGCAGGATAAGTACTGTACAATATATTTTTTTGATATTCATATTCGTTTTCTTTAACCAAAAAGTATATTTCTGGTTTTTATTTAATGCTTTCTCTTTCGTATTCGTCAATATGGTCAAATTCTGGATAATGCTTTCTTGCTCTTGACCACATAAAATAAATTGCAGGAATTACAAAAAGCGTTAAAGCCAAAGAAAAGATAGTTCCTCCCACAATTACAACTCCCATACCAATTCTACTAGTCGATGCTGCTCCAAGAGAAAGTGCAATTGGAAGTGCTCCTAAAGCAATGGCTAAACTCGTCATTAAAATTGGACGTAAACGCGCTTCTGAAGCTTCTAAAATAGCTTCTAATTTTGGTTTTCCTTGTTCTCGCAACTGATTGGCAAATTCTACGATCAAAATACCGTTTTTGGTCACCAGACCAATTAGCATTACCGTACCAATCTGACTGAAAATATTCCAAGTCTGATTGAATAACCATAGTGAGAATAAAGCTCCTGCCACCGCCATTGGAACTGTTAAAATGATGATAAACGGATCGATGAAACTTTCAAATTGTGCTGCTAGAATCAAGAAGATTAACAATAAAGCCAATCCGAAAGCGAAAGAAGTATTAGAACTACTTTCTACGAAATCTCGTGATTCTCCAGCTAAATCTGTAGTGAAACTTTCATCTAAAACTTTAGCTTTAATTCGGTCCATTTCTTCAATACCGTCGCCCATACTTTTTCCTGGCGCTAAACCAGCAGAAACCGTTGCAGACATATATCTGTTATTATGATACAATTGAGGTGGATTACTTTGCTCGTAAACGTTTACTACGTTATCCATCTGGATCAATTCGCCTTTTTTGTTTTTCACAAACATTGAGGTCAAATCCAGAGGTTTCGATCTGTCTTTTTGGTCAAATTGTCCAATTACCTGATATTGTTTTCCGTTTTTAATAAAATAACCAAAACGCTGTCCGCTCAAAGAAAGCTGTAAAGTCTGCGCAATATCAAGAATTGAAATTCCTAAACTTTCTGCTTTTGCACGGTCAATGGTAACGTTGATTTCTGGTTTATTAAATTTCAAGTTTACATCTGTTGTCGAAAACACATCACTTTTCCCGACTTCATTCATAAACACAGGAATTTTTTCTCTTAACTTATCAAAGTTTGGAGCCTGAATAATGTATTGAATCGGCAAACCTCCACGTCTGTTTACTGCAATTGTTGGTTGTTGGGTTACAGAAGTTTTAGCATTCGGATATTGTTTTGTCCATTTAGTTAACTCTTCAGCGATTTCTTTTTGAGATTTCTTTCTTTCGTCAACATCTTTTAAAGTAAGCCTTACCAATCCGCTATTTACAGAGTTTGAACTAAATCCTGGCGAAGTAATAACCAAACTAACTTTTTTCTCTGGAATAGAGTCATCAATCAGTCTCGAAATCTCCTGCATAAATTTATCTGTATAGTCATAAGAAGAACCTTCTGGAGTAGTCATACGCATGGTTACAGAGCTTCGGTCGTCATAAGGAGCAGTTTCTTTTGGAAGAATATTGAAGAATAAATAAATTAATCCAAAACAAGCAATTAAGATAGGGAAGCTAATCCATTTTCTGTCCATGAATTTCGTTAAAGCTTCGGCATAACTACTGTTCATTTTTTCGAAAAATGGCTCGGTTTTAATATAGAATTTCGATTTTTTCTGTTCGCCACCTTTCATTAAATAAGCATTTAACATTGGTGTTAAAGTCAAGGATACAAAGGCAGAAATTAATACCGCGGCTCCAATTACGACCCCAAATTCTCTAAAGAGTCGTCCAACGAAACCTTCAAGGAAAATAACGGGTAAAAATACCGCTGCCAAGGTTACCGAAATAGAAATTACAGCATAGAAAATTTCATTAGAACCTTTAATTGCTGCTTCAATTGGCGACATTCCTTCTTCAACTTTTTTAAAGATGTTTTCAGTTACTACGATTCCGTCATCCACAACAAGACCTGTTGCTAATACAATGGCTAATAAGGTTAAAACGTTGATAGAAAATCCGAAAAGCCACATAATGAAGAAAGTAGCAATCAAAGAAACAGGAATATCAATCAAAGGTCTGAATGCAATAGCCCAGTCTCTAAAAAACAGATAAATAATAATGATAACCAGTATAATTGAAATTCCTAAAGTTTCAGCCACCTCAAGTACTGATTTCTTTACGAAAATGGTATTATCTAAAGCAATATTAAGTTTGATATCTTTTGGAAGATCTTTCTTTAAAGCTTCGTATTTTTTATAAAACTCAGCAGAAATATCCAAATAATTTGCTCCCGGCATTGGAACGATTGCAAGACCAATTAACGGAAGTCCAGATTGGCTTAATTTTGTTTCTAAGTTTTCTGGCCCTAATTCTGCTCCTCCAATATCACTTAATCGAACAATTTTGTCTCCGTCTGTACGAATAATGATATTATTGAATTCTTCAGGTTTAGAAAGATTACCAACCGTTTTTACCGTTAATTCAGTATTGTTTCCTGTAAGTTTTCCAGAAGGCAATTCGACATTTTGTGAATTTAATGCCGTACGAACATCTGAAACCGTACAGCCGTAAGCAGAAAGTTTTGCAGGATCAATCCACAAACGCATTGCATAACGTTTTTGTCCCCAGATTTGCACAGCACTAACGCCAGGAATTGTTTCTAATCTTTGCGAAATAACGTTCTCTGCATAATCGCTCAATTCTAAAGAGCTTCTGGTGTCACTTTGAACAGTCATTGAAATAATCGCCTCACTATCTGCATCGGCTTTAGATACAACCGGTGGAGCATCAATATCTTGTGGTAAACTTCTAATGGCTTGCGAAACTTTGTCACGAACATCATTTGCCGCTTCTTCTAAATCTTTGTCAAGATTAAATTCTATTGTAATGTTACTGCTTCCTTGGTTACTAGATGAAGTAATGTTTCTGATTCCGTCAATTGCATTTACCGCTTTTTCAAGTGGTTCTGTAATCTGCGATTCAATAATGTCGGAATTGGCGCCCGTATAATTGGTACGAATGGATACCTGCGCAGGGTCAATAGAAGGAAATTCTCTGACTCCTAAAAAAGTATAACCAATAAAACCGAATAAAATAATTAATAAATTCAGTACTATGGTTAAAACAGGTCTTTTTATACTTGTAGTTGATAAACTCATGTGTGATTTTAGATTTTAGATTGTCGATTTTAGATTTCAGATTTATCGCTAAATCTTGACTACCATCTTTAAATCTATATTCAAGTCTTATGACTTTTGGCTTTAGAACTATTTTATTTGAACTTTAATTGGAGCTTCATCTTTTAAAGACATGACACCACTTGTAATTAAAGTGTCTCCTGGTTTTAATCCTGATAAAATTAAAATAGAAGAATCTGTTCTTGTTGTTGCATCAACCATTACTTCTTTTGCTTGTCCGTTATTAGCAATAAAAACTTTTTTACCGTCTTGAATTGGAATAATAGCTTGAGAAGGAACTACAATAGCATCTTTAATAATATTTAAAGGCAATTTGATATCTGCGAAAGTTCCAGGGAAAAGTTTTCCATCAGCATTATCAGCAAGGGCACGAACCTGAAGTGTACGTGTTGCAACAGCAACTTCTGGTTCGATAGCATAAATTTTTCCATTATAAGTTTTGTCTGAACCAGAAACCTTAAAATCGATTATTGATCCTGATTTTACTTCTGCAGCATATTTTTCTGGTATAGAAAAAGTGATTTTTAATTTACTAGTATTGACCAGTTTTGCTACTAAAACCGTTGGTGTAATGTAAGTTCCAGGAGAAATATTACGCAAACCAATTTTTCCTGAAAAAGGAGCTCTAACAGAAGTTTTAGAAATTTGCGCTCTAATTAATTGGCTTTGAGCCTGAGCAGAAGCAAGGTCGGCTTTTGCAACATCTGCTTCTTCTTGGCTAATTGCCTCTTTTTGAAGCAGTAATTTTGCTCTTCTCGCATTCTCGGCAGCCAAACCTTCTCTTGTTAAAGCTTGTCTTAATTGTGCTTTTAACTCAATATCATTTACTTTCAAAAGTACTTGTCCTTTTGTCACATTAGAACCTTCATTAAAAAATATTCCTTCTACAATACCTGAAACCTCGCTATGAATTTCAATTTGCTCATTTGCTTCAATAGACCCTGATAATGCTAGATTATTGTCAAAAGTGGTTGTTTTTATTACGATTCCATTAACAGTTGTTGGAGATTTTTTATCATTGAATTTTTTAGAGTCGTCGTTTTTGCCCTTGTTAGAAATAATTCTGTAGGTAATGAAGCCTCCAATTGTAATAATTAAAAGGGTGTAAATGAGGTGTTTTACTTTCATAAAATTGAGGTGAATATAGATTTTTTGGTTTCTGTTTTTAGTATGGTTACAAATTTAACTTTTTGCTATGAAATCGGAAGCTGTTGGCTTTTATTTAACATTTGTATGTACAAAGGTTTGCGTTTAGACTATCGGCAGGCAAAAAGGTTTAATTAAAGATTAATTTTTTTTAAAACTTCGTCAAAACGACTAACTCTAGAATTGTATAAAGGCAGGCTATCTCTGCTTTGAAAGAAATTTTAAGCAATTTGTCTGATTTTTTTTGCACTTTATCGATTTTATTTGTAACATTGATATGTTAAACAAAATGAGAAGATTTTTTACGAAAGCTAACGGTTGCGTTTGGTTTTTGTGTTAAAATACGTATGCAGAAGTTGTTTTTTTTGGTTTTTGATTCTATATAATGAATAATTATATTAACAAGTGTTTATTGTTTGTTGTTGAATATTATAAAAAAAATAATTTATGAAGAAAAAATTACTTCTAAGCTTATGGTTTACATTTTTACTTCTTTCAATTGGTTATCTGTTTTGGCAGAACGAGTTCCAGTACAGTCTTCCAACGCCAATCCCTAAGAATTATCATGCTGTTACAATGGGGTCAAAAATAGAACTCGGTCCTTGTTGTGCATTTGATAATAAACCCATTTTTATACATTTTTTTAATCCCGAATGCCCTTGTTCGCGGTTCAACGTACCACATGTTAGCGATTTAATCAAAAAATATGGAGATAAAGTCAATTTTAAAATCGTAGTGTTAAACAAACAGAAAAATTTTACAATTGATGAAATACAGCAGAAGTTTGATGCTAAAATTCCGGTTTATTTTGATGAAGGAATCGCTAAGAAATGTGGTGTTTTTTCTACTCCTCAGGCAGTTTTACTAGATCAGTCGCACGACTTGTATTACAGAGGGAATTACAATAAAACAAGATATTGTACAGATACTAAAAGCAATTATGCCCAAATGGCTATTGATTCTCTTTTAAGTAAAAAGTACAATCCTTCTTTTAATGCTCTAGCCCTTAGAGCTTACGGATGTTCATTACCAAAATGTACTAAATAACTATTTCCAAAAACCTAAATCTTAACCCTATGAAAGCAAAAGCTAGCTTAAACGAACAAGATTATCTGCACAGTTTTATGTCTACTATGACACAAAAGTCAGATACAATTATTAATTATGTACTTGCAGTATATTTTCTTTTGGGTATCGGACTGTCTTTTAAATACGATACTTTTGAAATTGGCGTTGGCGTTGGAACATTGAATCTTTTGCTGTACTACTCGGCAAAATTTTTCTTGAAAAACTCTAAATTTTACCAATATGTTCTATCTGTTGTTCTGGCTATTTTTATGGCTCAGTACATTTACCAGATGCATGGTATGTTCGAAATGCATTTTACGGTATTTATTGCCAGTACTATTTTGATTATCTATCAGAATTGGAAGCTTCAAATTCCGCTTACTTTACTGGTTGTCTTGCATCACGCTGGATTGGCTTATTTGCAAAATTATATTTACAATGATGCCAACGGACTTCAGGTTTATTTTTCGCAGGTAAATTTTGATCTCGAAACCTTAATTATTCATACCGTTTTAGCGGCTGTAGTATTTTTTATGAACGGCTATTGGGCTTATTATTTTAAAGAACATAGCGAAAATCATATTTCAAAAATTTCAGATGAATATGAATTAGAGAACATGAAACTGGCTTCTGCAAAATACAGTTCTATGTCGGCTACAAAAGATTACAATGATTTTATTCATAGAACTACTTTAGATTTGAAACTGCCTGTAAATTCAGTTTTAAAACTAATTGATGTTTCAAAAGGACATACAGATAATGATAAACTGCTTAGTTATCTTGAAATGATGAGAGAAAGCGCTAAGAAAATTGATGATTTGGTGAATGACATTCATGTAAAATCGACAACAAACAGAAACTAGTTTTTAAAACTAGAATTAAAACCAAGTCCCAAAAAAAACAATATTAATATTTTTTAAACCAGTTGTATGTTTAAGCATGATTTACCAACTGCAGTGCCTACGCTGCATAATCTTAAAAGAATAATTGAAGATTTTTTGAATGAAAGCATAACATTAGATTCGATTGAAAAAATGGGGATTCAATCTGATTTTGAAATAGAAGTAAAGGAGATTTTCAAAAATTACCGAATGAGTTCACATGTTTACGATCTTGATTTTCAATATAAAAAGCTAATTCAGATTATGAATGATATTCGACAGCTTAATCTTGCTGTTAATAATGAAATTCCAGAATGGCTTGAAAATGAATTAGAAACAGTTTTTCGTAAAATCAGAAATATTCTTCTTGTCTTGGAAATCGAGTCAAATTAAGGTTTAAGGATTCATTTTATACTTATTGAATTGTAAATTAATTTAAATGTAAAAGTTATGGATACTAGATTACACCGTCCAACACCTTCGGATAGAGAAGTGGACTGGAATAAGAATAAAGTATTGCTAAGTAAAACTGATAAAAAAGGAACCATTTTATATGCCAATGAAGACTTTATAGATGTTTCTGGTTATGATGAATTTGAGCTTGTCGGCCAGCCTCACAATATAGTTCGCCATCCGGATATGCCCAAGGTTATTTTTAAATTTTTATGGGACAGTATTAAATCCAGTGAAAATATTCATGTTATAATAAAAAACATGGCTAAAACTGGACGTTATTACTGGGTTGTAACCGATTTTAAAATAATCGCTGATACAGATGGTGAAATAGTAGGTTTCTTTGGCACGAGAAAGTCGGTTCCAAATGAGATTATTGTCAAATTTATTGAGCCTTTGTACAAGAAACTTTTACAGATTGAAGAAACCAGCGGTATGCATGCTTCTGAAGAATATTTGGTAGGTTTTCTGGAAGAAAGAAAGAAAACGTATATGGAATATATTGATCATCTGATTGCAACGGGTAAAGACGATAAAAACAAAATTAGCAAAGGTTTATTCAGTGGCCTTTTTGAAAAAAAGAATGATGTGAAAAAGAAATAATCAACGATATACTTCATTGTGTCTGGCAAAATATTCAACCCCTTTAAATTTGTCCCCCAACAAAACTAAATCACCTGAATGATAAATAGGACGCAATGGAGTTTTTTTTTTTTAAGTTTCTAAGGTGCTAAGCTTCTAAGATGCTAAGTTTTAAAGCCCAAAGATTTTAAGTTTAAAATCTTTGGGCTTTTTTGGTATTCGAAAAAAGAGGCTAGGATATAACCTTAGAACCTTAGAACCTTAGAACCTTAGTATCTTAGTATCTTAGAAGCTTAACTAATATAATTCCAAATATTCTTTTTCTTAGTCAGCTCTATGAAGATGTTTCTTAAAATGGCATGTTCGGGTTTTTGAAGAGCTGAATCTTCTTTTAAGATTTTCATGGCGTAATTTCTGGCTAGAGATAAAATCTCTCTGTCTTTTACAATATCTGCAATTTGCAGGTTTAAAACACCGCTTTGCTGTGTTCCCATTAAGTCGCCTGGACCGCGAAGTTTTAAGTCTACTTCGGCAATTTCGAAACCATCGTTGGTTTGTACCATAGTCTCCATTCTCGTTTTGCTGTCAGAGCTTAATTTATGTCCTGTCATCAAGATGCAATAACTTTGCTCGGCGCCACGGCCTACACGTCCGCGCAGCTGATGCAATTGCGAAAGTCCGAATCTTTCGGCACTTTCTATAATCATTACGCTGGCGTTTGGTACGTTTACACCAACTTCAATTACGGTTGTCGCAACCATAATATTAGTTTTTCCTTCAGAGAAACGCTTCATTTCAGAATCTTTATCGGCTGGTTTCATTTTTCCGTGAAGAATTGAAATTGAATATTGAGGTAACGGAAAATCACGAGAAATACTTTCGTAACCGTCCATTAGATCTTTATAATCCATTTTTTCCGATTCCTGAATCAGCGGATAAACAATGTAAATCTGTCTGCCTTTTGCAATTTCATCACGAAGAAATTTCCAAACTTTCAAACGATTTGTATCATAACGATGTACAGTCTGAATTGGTTTTCTGCCTGGTGGTAATTCATCAATAACCGAAATGTCCAAATCACCATATAAACTCATAGCCAAAGTTCTCGGAATAGGAGTGGCGGTCATCACTAAAACGTGTGGCGGAATATCGTTTTTCTTCCACAATTTAGATCTTTGCTCCACACCAAAACGATGCTGCTCGTCAATTACAGCCAAGCCTAAATTCTGAAATTGCACTTTATCTTCCAGTAAAGCATGAGTTCCAATTAGAATTTTAAGTTCGCCGCTTTCTAATTCTTCATGAATAATTTTTCTTTCAGAAGTTTTGGTAGAACCCGTTAATATTCGAATATTGATATTTAATATTTTAGCAAATTCAGATAATCCAAGAAAATGCTGATTGGCTAAGATTTCTGTTGGCGCCATCAAACAAGCCTGAAAACCATTGTCGATAGCCAAAAGCATGCTCATAAAAGCTACGATTGTTTTTCCAGAACCTACGTCTCCTTGAAGCAGACGATTCATTTGAGCGTTGCTTCCCATGTCGGTTCTGATTTCTTTAATTACTCTTTTTTGAGCATTTGTTAAATCGAAAGGAAGATGGTTTTTATAAAATTCATTAAAAAGTTCGCCCACTTTATCAAATGGATGTCCTTTTATTTTATGTTTTCGAATGAGATTCTTTGTAATTAACTGCAACTGAATAAAGAACAGTTCTTCAAACTTCAGTCTGAATTGTGCTTTCGCTAAAATATCAGCGCTTTTCGGAAAATGAATATTGAATAATGCAGCGCGTTTCGGAATCAGCTTTAATTCTTCGATTAAAAATGGCGGAAAAGTTTCGGTAAACAACGCTTGTGTTTCCAAAAAAAGCTGTTCCATTAATTTATTAATGGTTCGGTTTGAAATGCCTTTATTAGCTAAAGCTTCTGTCGAAGGATAAACCGGTTGCATTGCCGAGCGTAAACTTCTTTCGTGTTCGCTTAGCAATTCTATTTCCGGATGCGCCATACTAAACTGGCTTCCATACAGCGAACATTTTCCAAAAATCACTAATGGTTCATTGAGTTTTAAACTTTCGCGAATCCATTTATGACCTTGAAACCAGTTTAAGTCAATTTGCCCAGTATCATCAACAAAAGAAGCTACAAGACGTTTTTTGTTTTTGGCAAATTCAACTGTTTTAATGTTGATTATTTTGCCGATAATCTGAACTTCAGAACCAGTATTCTGTAATTCATTAATCTTATAATAACGCGTTCTGTCAATATATCGATTCGGAAAAAGATTGACTAAATCTCCATATTTATGAATGCCCAATTCCTTGCGAAGCAGCTGTCCACGGCTTGGACCAACACCTTTTAAGTATTCAATCGGAGTTTCAAAAAGATTATTAGACATTCGAAGATTAGATTTTATAGAGCCAAGAATAAAAGAGTCGAGAACCAAGAAGAAAGACAAAGTATATTCTATTTTCTTTCTTCTTGATTTTTTATTTCTTTAAAAAGCGAAGATAGATTTTAATTAGGAATTTTGAAAATGAATTATTGTTTTCAAGTGTTTGAATATTAATTTATCATTAATTTCTTAAGTTTAGACGCAACCATTTTAAGAAAGTAAAATCTTAATAATAATTAACCATTAAAAACTATAAAAATGAAGAAAATTGGACTTTTAATCGTATTGTTTATTTCGCTTGTTTCTTGTTCTAATGATGACAATGAAAATAAACCAACCGAAAGCTATCACGGAAAATGGATCCTTACAGCGATGGGCAACAGTAATCCCGCAGTAAATTCGGTAGATATTTTAGAATGGGAGGAATCGTATACTTTTAATTCTAATAATACATTCTCTAAAACAAGAAAGAAAGATGGTAAAATTACAACCATTTCAGGAACTTATTCTGTAGTAAAAACGACAGATCAAATTCAGTTTGAACTAAATTATACTGCAGAGAGCGATATAGTAGCATCTTGTACTTCCAAGACAAAAGAAAATTTATATATCATTAATAGTTTCGGAAATTTGTATGGAACGTGGAGTGTATGCGATGGTCCAAGACTAGTATATGAGAAAAAGAAATAATTTTTGAATGCTTACTAATTCAGATAATTTGGAGGCTCCGTTTATGACGGAGCTTTTTTTATCTTTGCATAAAAATTAGAAAAAATGAAAACACATTTAGCGCTTTTACGTGGGATCAATGTTTCTGGGCATAATATGATGAAAATGGAAGCTTTGAAAGCAATGCTGGAAAATCTTGGTTTTCAAAACGTAAGAACGTATTTGCAATCCGGAAATGTTTTTGTAGATAGCGAAGAAGAAGCTTCAAAAGTTGGGTTTATGATCAAACAGGAAATATTTAAGGTATTTGGTCATGAAGTTCCAGTTGTTATGATTACCAAAGAAAATTTAGAGTCGTGTTTTGTTAATAATGCATTCTTGAAAGAAAAAGATGCTGACCTGAAAAAACTATATGTTGCTTTTGTTTCAACAACTCTAAAAAAAGAAAACATAAACGATTTAAAGATAAGTCAGTTTAAGCCAGACGAAGCGAGTATTGACGAAAACAGAATTTTCATTAAATATGCTGTTGGTGCTGGAAAAACTCGTTTTGACCAAAAATATATCGAGAAAAAATTGAATGTAACAGCAACAATTCGAAACTGGAATACGGTTACGAACTTGCTTAAAATGTATGAAGAATAATGAAAAGGTATTTCGTATTAGTTTTTGTTCTAACAATGGCTTTAAATACTGCTGTTTTTGCTCAAAGCGCAAAAACAGCTCCCGAAGACTTCAATGCTTTTTTCAGTAAATTCAATGCTGATCCGAAATTTCAAGTGAGCAGAGTGATTTTTCCTCTAAAATACAGGGCAAATAATGACGATCTTGAATTGGTGGATTATACGCAGACAAAAGAGAATTACAAAGTGCTTACTTTGAATAGAAAAGCAGACGAAAAATTTTTAAAAAGAACTTTATCGATAAAGAAAAGCAAAGTCACTCTTGAAGAGCGTGGACTAGATAATGGAATTTATATTGATTATATCTATGAATTAAAAGATGGTAAGTGGTTCTTGAAAACTTGGGTTGATCAATCAACTTAATTTCGAATCCATTTTTGCATAGCTGGAAAAGTCATTTTTTGTTCTTTTTCGGCTTTATGAATTTAAATAAAAATTTCATTTTACTTTTTAATTAAATCACAATACCAGAATCCAAAATCGAAGGCAGTTTCATCATTAGTATCGCAGGCTGTATTGGATGAATCTTTTTTTTGTGGCTTCTCATATTTTCTATACACAATTTCGCCAATTTCAAAATCAATAGGTTTAGAAAAAATAGGTCCATCGAAAGTAAAAGTATGAAATTCGCCATTTTCACCACAGACATCAACATTTTCAGGTAAATCATTTATAAAATCCTGATCGATTATTCTGCCAACAAAACTTTTATCCAGATACTTTTCGTTTACACAAACCACAATTGTTTTAAATCCAAGCGAAATGAACTCTTGAATTAAATCAAGAGTTGGGATTTTCCAAATCGGAAAAACGCCTGTTAATCCGATTTTTGCTAATTGATTTTCACGATATTGGCGTAAATCTTCCAGAAAAATATCTCCAAAAATAGAATGTGTTATGCCTTTTTGCTTTAGTTCGGTTAACGTTTCGGTCATCACTTTTTCATATACTTCCATTGTCGGCATTTCGGGTACTTCCAGAATTTTTAATGGAATTCCGATATTTTCTGCCTGTTCTTGCAATAATTCAACCCGGATCCCGTGCATTGAAATTCGCTGAAATTGTTGGTTTACACTTGTCAGTAAACATTCGATTTGAAACTCACTATTTTGTAATGTTTTATATAGGGCAAGAGCAGAATCTTTTCCGCTGCTCCAGTTAAATAAGGCTTTTTGAGGTGTAGACACGATTTGACTGTTTTATATGGTAAACTTACAAAATTCGTTCTATTTGTAAAGGAAACCTTTGTAACTTTGGGATTTTGCCTTTAAAATCCGTTTCAATGAAATACATTTTTTTATTATTCACCAGTCTTCTTTTTGCGCAGCAAACTCAATATGTTGACTTTAAATCGGTTTCTGGACAATTGACATTAAGTCCGAAAGATAAACTAGTTTCAGGAACTGTCGATTTTCAATTTGAGATTTTAAAAGATTGTGACACTATTGCCCTTGATGCTAAAAACATGGGTTTTTCGAATGTAAGAATTAATGATAAGGAGATTATTTTTATCAATACCGACAAGCAGTTAAAATTGATTTATCCTTTTAAACAAGGACAGAATCATTTGACTTTTAATTATACAGCAAAGCCAAAACAGGCATTGTATTTTGTTGATATGGATAATGACGAAATACAAATCTGGACACAAGGACAGGGGAGATATACAAGTAATTGGTTTCCGAGTTTTGATGATGTAAACGAAAAATTGATTTTCAATTTAGGGATTTCATATGATAAAGATTATCAAGTAGTTTCTAATGGAGTTTTAAAAGAAAAGCCAACAAACGGAAATCTGAATCACTGGCAGTTTGAAATGGAAAAACCAATGAGTTCGTATTTATTAATGCTGGCTATTGGGAAATTTGATAAAAAAGAATTTAAATCCAAAAGCAGAGTTTCTTTAGAATATTATTATGAACCCAAAGATGCAGATCGTTTTGAGTCAACTTACCGATATTCTAAACATATTTTTGATTTCCTTGAAAAAGAAATTGGTGTAAAATATCCTTGGAAAATCAACAGACAAATTCCAGTAAGAGACTTTTTGTATGCTGGAATGGAAAACACCACTTCAACTCTTTTTGCAACGCGTTATGTGGTAGATTCAATAGGTTTTTGTGACCGAAATTATACCAATGTCGATGCGCACGAATTAGCACATCATTGGTTTGGAGATCTTATTACTGCCGAAAGCAGTACACATCATTGGCTTCAAGAAGGATTTGCAACCTATTTTGCTTTGTTGGCAGAGAAAGATATTTATGGAGAAGATTATTTTTATTCGAAACTATATGATACGGCACAGCAGATTAAATTTGCTTCTCGTACAGACACGATTCCCGTTTTAAATGCAAAAGCGAGTTCTCTTACCTTTTACGAAAAAGGTGCTTGGGCATTATTTGTTTTGCATGAATCTATTGGAGATAAAGCCTTCAAAAAAGCAATTAGAAATTACTTGAAAAAATACGCATATCAAACCGTAAATACACAGAATTTCTTCGACGAAATAAAAAAAGTTTCCGATTTTGATCTGGATAATTTTCAGAAAACTTGGTTGGAATCAACAGCTTTTGATACGCCAACTGCAAATGCATTGTTGAGCAAAAACAAAACAATTCAAAAGCGATTGGAAATCGATAAATTAAAAAAAACGCCTTTAGCCGAAAAAGCAGCTATTTTAAAAAGCACTTTAGAATCGGATGTGTATCAATCTGTGAAAGAAGCTGTTGTTGATCAATTAGAAAATGAGAAATACGAAGATAAAAAAGCTCTTTTGCTTTTGGCAATGCAGACTAATAACATCAAAGTACGCCAAAATCTAGCTGGTTCTTTGACTAAAATTCCAGAAGATTTTAGAGAAAATTATGAAACTCTTTTGAATGACAAATCGTATCAGACGCAGGAAATAGCGCTTTATTGGTTGTGGAGAAATTTTCCCGAGCATAGAACAGAATATTTGGATAGATCAAAAAACTGGATAGGCTTCAACGATTATAATCTTAGAACTTTGTGGCTTTCTCTTGCTTTGTCAACACCAAACTATATTAATGAAAAAGATGTTTTGGTAAAGGAACTGATTGCATTTTCATCAACAAAATACGAAGCTACAACCAGGCAAAATGCATTAGAAAAACTGATTGCCTTTAAAATTATTAACGATCAGGTTTTGAGTAATTTAGTTGGCGCAACTACGCATCATATGTGGCAGTTTTCGAAATTTGGCAGAGATACGATAAGACTTCTGTTAAAAAATCCTGAAATGCGTGCTTCTTTTAATAGAATTTTACCTAATTTGACACCCGATGAGCAATTCCAATTGAATCGTTTATTGAAAGAGTAAATTAGAGTGGAAAGTAGGAAGAAGCAAGAAGCAAGATTAACAGAAAAGGATTTTAAAAATAATCTTGGTTCTTGCTTCTTTTCTCTATACCCTCTAAAAAAAATATCCCAAAATAAAACCTACATTACAATTTATGAGAGCATTGGTTATTTCAGGAGGTGGCAGTAAAGGCGCTTTTGCCGGTGGTGTTGCCCAGTATTTAATAGAAGAGAAAAAACATGAATACGATTTGTTTATAGGAACTTCTACTGGAAGTTTATTGATTCCGCATTTAGCTCTCGGTCATATTAAAAAAATTCATTCTGTATATACCAATGTTACGATGTCAAGTATTTTTAATATTTGTCCGTTTGTAGTAAAAAATAAGGATGGCGTTGATATTGTAACCATAAATCACTTTAATGTATTACGTCAGTTTTTTAAAGGGAAACGTACTTTTGGAGAAAGTAAAGGACTGAGAAAATATATCCAGAATAATTTTTCTCTTTCAGATTTTAATAAACTCAAAAAGCTTAAAACCGACGTTATTGTTACGGTGACCAATTTTACTAAAAATGAATCTGAATATAAATCGGTAAAAGACTGTACTTACGAAGAATTTTGCGAATGGTCTTGGATATCGAGTAATTATGTTCCTTTTATGAGTTTGGTTGAAAAAAACAACTGTGAATACGGTGATGGCGGATTTTCAAGCTTAGTTCCAATTCGTGAAGCAATTAACAGAGGAGCAACAGAAATTGATGTAATTGTTCTTGAAACAGAGGTTAATACAACTAAAACTGTAATCGGTAAAAATCCGTTTTCTTTAATGATTGATTTGTTCCGAATTGCTTTAGATCAGGTAGAAAAACACGACATTGCTATAGGAAAACTTATGGCAAATAATAAGGATGTCAAACTTAATCTATATTATACTCCCATAAAATTAACCGATAATGCCTTGATTTTTAATAAAGAGGTAATGAAAGAATGGTGGCAGCAAGGTTACGAGTATGCTCAGAATAAGTCAGAAGCAATGAGTGATAATAAAATATTGATTTAAGAAGTAGCATGAGAAGCATATTTTCTTTTTTATTAGTTTTAGTAGTACTTGTTTTTTCTTCAAGCTGTCAGAAAGACAAACAAGATGCAAATTTTAAATTGCCCAAAAATGAAGAAATAAATGCAATAATTAAGACTCTTATCAATAGTGACAGTGTAGAGATTGCTAGATATTTAGGAAATAATGAAAAGATTTCTTTTTGCGAAGATTTACAGAAGCTGAAAATTGACCACGTTGAGAAAGGCAAATTGCCAAAAAGTGCAGAAGAAGACTCCGAATTGATAGAATTACTCATAGGATCACCAGATATACCAGAGGAGAAATTCTTATTTTCAAAATCAGATTCATTATATATACAATTTCAAAATAAAAATTTTAATACTTTCAAATTATCGCAAAATGATTTTAATGAGGTAGTTATTAGATCAATAGAAGAAATAAAGAAGGACTGGAAAAAAGAAAAATATTTTAGCTATTATCATGCTACGATCCCAATAATTTCAGCAGATGGAAAAAAAGCTTATGTCAAGTATACCTTAAATTGTTCAGGATTATGTGGTGCTGGTTACCGAGTTTTCTTTGAAAAAATCAAAGGAAAATGGATTGTAGTAAAATATCACCAAGAGTGGGTAAGTTAAAAAGAAATGTGAGATTGAGCAGTTAATATATGCTCAATCTCAAATATAATATTTTTAATACCAAAGTTCTGCAACTTCAGATTTGATAAAACTTAAAGCGGCGTTACTTGGCGATTGCTTTTCTAATAAATCATTTAAGATTACTTCGCGAAGTTTATCGGCATTATCCACTTTATCGCTCATAGCAGTTTTGCGAATCATTTGGATTGTTGCATTTTTAGCAGTTGTAATGATAGTCCAACACTCTTCAGACATATATATTTGCTGAGTTAAATTATGTTCGAATTCCTGCTCAATTAGGTCAATTAAGTAATTTTCGTAATCATTTTTGTTTTGCGAAATAGGAGCAATTCTAATTAACAATTTTGTCAAATTAATACGTTCTAAAAATAAAGTCATACGCTCGTATGCTTGTAGACGTACAGGAAGAGATTCTTTATGAGCTTGTTTGTTTAGTAAAAAAGCACGTTTTCTATCGTTGTTTTTAATGTGTAGCTCAAAGAAACGATAAGCTACAACTCCTGTAACTAAGGCTGGTAAAGTATAACTAGCAAGTTCTATTATTTTGTTGAAATCCATTGAAATAATTTTTAAGCAAAAATATACTTTTTGGTTAAAAATCAACTTTAAATTTGTGGTAATAAACAAAAAGGAAGCCGTATTTTTGCAGCTTGTTTTTTATTGCGACCAAAATATGTTCTTAATGGATTCATACATAATACTTTTTCTTTGTTTAGCAGCTTTTGCCGCTGGTTTTATTGATGCAATTGTTGGCGGCGGCGGATTAATCCAGACGCCGATGGGATTAATTTTATTACCAAATCTTCCAGTTTCGACTGTTATTGGAACATTAAAGATTCCTGCTTTCAGCGGAACAGCTTTTGCTGCTTTTCAATATTTAAAGAAAGTTGTTATTCAGTGGAAACTCTTGATTATTATGATGTGTCTGGCGGTTCCGTCGGCTTTTTTGGGATCTACAATTTTGACTTTGGTCAGCAATGATTTTATGAAACCGCTTTTATTGGTGGTTTTATCTTTACTGTTCGTATATACTTACGCCAAGAAAAATTTCGGACAACATGTTGCCAAAGACCATTCTGCGGCGACGCAGATAATGTATGCTGTTGTAATTAGTATAATTGTTGGGTTTTACGATGGATTTATTGGTCCAGGAACAGGAAGTTTTTTTGTTGTGGCTTTCATTGCGCTTTTAGGCTTTGATTTTCTTCACGCTTCCGCGAATGCTAAAATGGTAAATTTGGCAACGAACTTTGGTTCGATTTGTCTGTTTATGATTAAAGGAAAAATTATCTGGACAATTGCCATTCCGATGGCTGTCAGCAACGGACTTGGTGGATGGCTTGGAGCAAAATTAGCCATAAACAAAGGCAATGGATTTATTAGGATTTTCTTTTTGATTGTGGTTGTGGGCACTTTGATCCGATTTGCTTATGATGTGTTTTTTAAGTAAGGTTCTGAGTTGCTAAGATTCTAAGGTTCTAAGTTTTCCTTTTTTGATATTATAGTTAAAATTATCTTTCGCAACTATAAAATGATTATTTTTGTATCATATTTTGAGAATTTAATTTGCATGAAATGATAGAAATAGTTGAGAATTATGAAAAATACATTAATTCATTGGCTGAATTAATTGATAAGTCTTATTATAAGACGGAGTTTTTTATTCAAAAACTGGGTTTAAAACATGCGACCTATTATAGAAAATTAAAGGCGAATAGTTTTACACATCAAGAAGTGAAGTTAATTACTTCTTTACTATTTCCTGAAGAAATTTTAATGCAAGAATTGCAAAAAAGTCAAGAAGATATTAAGGCAGGAAGAACAGTTGACTTTGAAGATTTCAAACAAAAGTTAAGAGCTAAGTATACTATCTAATTCTAGAGGGTTTCTTTTATTATCCCAGAATAAAACAATGTAAATGATTTGTTTTTCTATTTGATAAAATAAAAACACCTGATTTGATATAGGAAACTTTCTATAAGTTGTTTTTTTATATTTAGAGCCAATAAAATTATTTTGAACAATTATCTCTATAGTCGAGATGGTTTGATTTGAAAATTTAGTCGCTTTGAGATTACTATATCTACTTATAATTTGTAAAAATGTCTTTTCGGCGTTTTCTGTTAATTTAACTTTCATTTGCTTTTTTATAAGTTTACAAATATAAATTATTTTAAAGAATTTTCTTTCAATTTAACCTGATCTAATTGTTTGAGTTTAGCCCCGATTGAGGCGGTATCCTCGTAGCGGAGCGGAGAGATATAGCCGAAAGCGGGAAACTATGTTTAATAAAATGCCAATTGCTTGGCTTCAAAAAAAACTTAGAACCTTAGCGTCTCAGTATCTTAGGAACTTTCTCTTTAAATTCTTATTTTTGCCTAAAAGGAGATAAATTACATGCAGAAATATATTGACCAGCTCAACGAAGCGCAGAGAGCGCCTGTTTTACAAAAAGACGGGCCAATGATTATTATTGCTGGTGCAGGTTCGGGAAAGACCCGTGTTTTAACGATTAGAATTGCTTATTTGATGCATCAGGGAATTGATGCATTTAATATTTTGTCGCTGACTTTTACTAATAAAGCGGCAAGAGAAATGAAGCACAGGATTTCGGATATTGTGGGAGCATCTGAAGCGAAGAATCTTTGGATGGGAACTTTTCACTCGATATTTGCTCGTATTCTTCGTGCAGAATCGGAGCTTTTGGGATATCCTTCTAATTTTACGATTTACGATTCTCAGGATTCGGCGCGTTTAATTTCTTCGATTATTAAAGAAATGCAGCTGGATCGTGATGTTTATAAACCAAAACAGGTTTTAGGACGTATATCTAGTTATAAGAACAGCTTGATTACGGTAAAAGCCTATTTTAACAATCCTGAATTGCAGGAGGCTGATGCAATGGCGAAAAAGCCTAGGTTGGGAGAAATCTACCAGCAGTATGTGGAGCGCTGTTTCAAAGCGGGCGCAATGGATTTTGATGATTTATTGTTGAAAACCAATGAATTGTTAACTCGTTTTCCAGAGGTTTTGGCGAAATATCAAAACCGTTTTCGCTATATTCTGGTTGATGAGTACCAAGATACGAACCATTCTCAATATTTGATTGTTAGGGCTTTGTCTGATAAATTTCAGAATATTTGTGTGGTTGGAGATGATGCGCAGAGTATTTATGCTTTTCGTGGAGCGAATATCAATAACATCCTGAATTTCCAAAAAGATTATGAAGGGGTGGTAATGTACCGTTTAGAGCAGAATTACCGTTCGACACGTAACATTGTGGAAGCCGCAAATACGGTTATGGAGCATAATAAAACCAAACTGGATAAAGTGGTTTGGACGGCTAATGATTTTGGTCCGAAAATAAAAGTGCACCGCAGTTTGACTGATGCCGAAGAAGGTCGTTTTGTAGCAAGTACTATATTTGAACAGAAAATGCAAAATCAGCTTCATAATGGCTCTTTTGCGATTTTATATAGAACCAATGCGCAGTCGCGTGCGATGGAGGATGCATTGAGAAAACGTGATATTCCATATAGAATTTATGGTGGATTGTCATTCTATCAGCGTAAAGAAATTAAAGATGTTTTATGTTATTTGCGTTTGGTTCTGAATCCAAAAGATGAGGAAGCTTTGATTCGTGTAATTAACTATCCAGCTCGTGGAATTGGAGATACGACGGTTGAAAAATTAACTATTGCAGCAAATCATTACAAACGTTCGATTTGGGAAGTAATGGTTAATATTGATAAAATCGATTTGAAACTGAATGCCGGTACAAAAAATAAATTGAAAGATTTTGTAACGATGATTCAGAGTTTTCAGGTTATCGATCAAAATCAGGATGCTTTTTATTTGACAGATCACGTTGCAAAAAAGACTGGATTAGTTCAAGAATTGAAAAAAGATGCTACTCCTGAAGGGATGGCAAAAATTCAGAATATCGAAGAGCTTTTAAACGGTATTAAAGATTTTACTGAAGGACAGAGAGAAATTGACGGAGCAAGAGGTGCGCTTTCTGAGTTTATGGAAGATGTAGCTTTAGCAACCGATTTGGATAAAGATACCAATGACGAAGATCGTGTAGCTTTGATGACTATTCACTTAGCAAAAGGATTGGAGTTTCCGCACGTATTTATTGTGGGAATGGAAGAGGATTTATTTCCAAGTGCTATGAGTATGAGTACTAGAAGTGAGTTAGAAGAAGAACGTCGATTATTTTATGTAGCTTTAACTCGTGCAGAACATCAGGCTTATTTGACTTATGCTCAATCGCGTTATCGTTGGGGAAAACTAACAGATAGTGAACCATCTCGTTTTATTGAAGAAATTGACGGTCAATTTTTAGAATATTTAACGCCAGCTGAAACTAATTATCGTTATAAATCTCCAATCGATGGTGATATTTTTGGTGATGTAGATAAATCAAAATTAAGATTAGCAAAACCAGTAGGAGGAACTCCTCCAAAACATATTACAGAAAATAGTCCTAAACCAGATTTAAATATTAGAAAACTAAAACCAGTTTCTGGAAATGTGCCAAGCAATGGAAACTCAAATTTATTTGACAGTAAACTTACTGTTGGAAATGTAGTTATGCATGAGCGTTTTGGAAAAGGTGAAGTGATTAATCTTGAAGGCGTTGGAGCAGACCGAAAAGCAGAAATTAAATTTGAAGTGGGCGGAATTAAGAAATTGTTGTTAAGATTTGCTAAATTAGATGTAGTAGGATAAAAAATATTGTTTTAAGTTTCAGGTTTCACATTATAAGAAGCAACCTGAAACTTGAAACTTAAAACAAAATAAACTAAAAAATCATGGCAGAATTTATAAAAATATACCCAGATAAACCTAGTGAAGCTGCAATTGCAAAAGTTGTGAAAGTGCTTCAGAATGGAGGTTTGGTAATTTATCCGACAGATACTGTTTATGGTTTGGGTTGCGATATTACCAATTCTAGAGCTTTAGAAAAAATTGCTAAGATCAAGGGAGTAAAATTAGAGAAAGCAAATTTCTCCTTTATCTGTCATGATTTGAGTAATTTATCAGATTATGTGCGTCAGATAGATACATCAACGTTTAAGATATTAAAAAGAGCGCTACCTGGACCTTATACTTTCATTTTGCCAGGAAACAATAATTTGCCAAAAGAGTTTAAAAAGAAAACTACTGTTGGTATTCGTGTTCCTGATAATAATATTATTTTAGAAATTGTTCGCCAGTTAGGAAATCCTGTTGTTTCGACTTCCATACGCGATGAAGATGATGTAATCGAATATACTACAGATCCAGAATTGATTTTCGAAAAATGGCAGCATCTTGTTGATATGGTAATTGATGGCGGTTACGGAGATAATGTCGGATCAACAATTATAGATCTTTCTGAACATGAGCCAGTTATAGTCAGAGAAGGTAAAGGGGATATTGGTATTTTGTAAAAAAATACACTAAAAGTATAAAAGTATGAAAATTATGAGTAACTTTATTATGTTAAAATTTAGTTAGTTACTTAAAGATAATGCTATTCTTAATTATATTTAATTGGTTATTAAAAAAAAATTAAGAATACATAAAAGCAGGTCGATTGACCTGCTTTTTCTGTTTTTATAGTATGCTAAACAAGAATTATTTAGCTTGTTTTTTCATTTCTTTTTCAATCATATCATAGAATTGATCGATTTTTGGCATAACTACGATACGGGTTCTTCTGTTACGAGCTTTGTTCTCAGGAGAATCGTTAGCAACTAATGGTACGTAAGAACTTCTACCTGCAGCAATTAATTTAGCTGGGTTAACACCAAGATCGTTTGTCAATACGCGAACGATAGAAGTAGAACGCTTAACACTTAAATCCCAGTTGTCTAAGATAATTCCGTTGCTTTTGTAAGGAACGTCATCTGTGTGTCCTTCAACCATACACTCAAAATCAGGTTTATCGTTTACAACTTTAGCAACTTTAGCTAAAACAGATTTAGCTTTGTCACTTACGTCATAGCTACCACTTTTGAATAATAATTTATCAGCGATAGAGATAAATACAACTCCTTTTTCAACATTGATTTCGATGTCTGGATCGTTGATTCCAACAGCTCCTTTTAAGCTTGTAACTAATGCTAAAGTAACACTGTCTTTTTTAGTTAAAGCATCTTGAAGTCTAGAGATTTTCAAATCTTTTTCTTTTAAACTTTCAAGAGATTTTTCAAGGTTTTCAGCACCTTTAGTAGTTAAGATAGTTAAATCTTTAGAACTATTGATTAAATCTTGATTATGTTGTTTGTAGCTTTCCGCTGTAGCAGCTAATCCAGCTTTTTCTTCTAAGCACGTATTTAATTTTACAGTACATGAGTTTAACAAATCTTGAGTCTCTTTGTTTTTAGCTTCCAACTCAGCATATTTCTTTTTAGAAACACATGATGTTAGGGCCATTAATACTGATAGTGCGATAACTATTTTTCTCATAAATTTAATTTTAATTAGACTTGATTACAAATTTAGTTTTTAATATTTTGAATACTGTTAAAGATTTCTTTAAATAAGGTCAATTTCTTGATATAATAAAGGAAAACGATGCTTTTTACCGAATAGTACTGCTGTATTTGAAAATCTTTTCGTTTTCTGAGATATTTTAAAGATAAGCAATAAAATGAAAAATGTGCCTTTAAAATAGCAATAGTGTGCTTAATTTTACCCTGTGTAAGAAAACGGATACCTGCAATACCATCCAAAACCATACGAAAAAAAATCACCCAGAATAATCCTCTTTTCGGTAGATTTTTAACCATCATTAATAATGAATTTCTAAAATTCAAATAGGTTTTCTTTGGATTTCCTTGTTGCAATGTTGCACCTCCAACATGGTAAACTACAGATTGAGAATTATACTTTATAATATGTCCTTCATTTGCGGCTCTCCAGCATAGATCAATTTCTTCCTGATGTGCAAAGAAGCTTTCGTCAAAACCTCCTAATTCATGATAAATATTCTTTCGTATAAAGAAACAAGCGCCCGAAGCCCAGAACAATTCTATGTTGTCATCATATTGTCCATTATCTTTTTCGATGGTTTCAAATATTCTTCCTCTACAGAAAGGGAATCCGTATTTGTCAATAAAACCACCTGCTGCTCCAGCATATTCAAAATATTCTTTGTTTTTAAAATCAAGAATTTTAGGCTGAATAATGGCAGTTTGTTTTTCTTTTTCGAAAGTATCAAGAATTGGTTTCAGCCAATTTTCAGTTACTTCTATATCTGAATTTACTAAAGCGTAAATTTCTGCATCAATATGTTGTAAGGCATCATTATAACCTTTTGCAAAACCATGATTGCCTGAATTTTTTACAATTTTTACGGTTGGAAAGTGTTCTGTAACAAATGCGACAGAATCATCCGTAGAATCATTGTCAGCAACATAAATTGCCGCTCCTTCTGAAAACTGAATAACAGATGGTAAAAACTGCTCAAGCAATTTTACTCCGTTCCAATTTAAAATGACAACTGCTATTTTATCCAAAAGTAATTAGTTATTTATTTGTTTTAATGGTTTTCTTTATAGTCAGGAAGGCTTCTTAAAAACTCATATCTTTCGTTTTCAAAATCCATTTGACAATAAAAATGGTTTAGTCCGTTTGTTACATTCAAAAACCGTGCCTGCATTGTCATATTATAACGAGCAATTTGATCAAAAGTTGCCTGTGAGATTTTAACCTCTGGTGCTTTACACTCTACTAATATATGTATAGAACCATCAGGGTTGAAGACAACTACATCATAACGTTTTCGTAATCCGTTGACGGTCAAAACTTTTTCTACGTTAATAAGCGATTTGGGATATTTTTTTTCATGCATCAAAAAATGAACAACGTGTTGACGAACCCATTCTTCTGGCGTAAGAATTATAAATTTTTTCCTGATTTCATCAAAAATAGACACTTTATTTTCGCTATTTTTGAATCGGAAAGTATAAGCAGGGAAATTAAGTTTAAGCATAAAGCAAAAATATAAAATAGTTTTTTGTTTCAAAGTAACTTGAAACTTTAAACTTGAAACAAGTATAAATGGACGAAGTAGTAAAAATTGTTAACGATATTAAAGCCGGAGATATTAAACCGATTTATTTTTTAATGGGTGAAGAACCTTATTATATAGATAAATTGTCTGAATACATTGAGCAGAATGTATTAGCTGAAGAAGAGAAAGGTTTTAATCAGACAGTTTTATATGGAAGAGATGTTTCTGTAGACGATATTGTTTCAACGGCCAAGCGCTATCCTATGATGGCTGAACGTCAGGTTGTTATTGTAAAAGAAGCGCAAGATTTATCGAGAACAATTGATAAAATTGAATCTTATGTAGATAATCCGATGCAAACAACCGTTTTGGTTTTTTGCTATAAATATAAAACACTAGATAAACGTAAAAAAGTCACCAAATTATTAGCACAAAAAGGTGTTGTTTACGAAAGTAAAAAATTATACGAAAATCAAGTTGGAGACTGGATTAAACGTGTTTTAGCTGGAAAAAAATATACTATCGATCCAAAAGCAAATGCTATGTTAGTGGAATTTTTGGGTACCGATTTAAGTAAAATTAATAACGAACTTGAAAAACTGCAGATTATTTTACCGCAAGGAACCATGATTACAGCAGATCATATCGAAGAAAATATCGGTTTTAGCAAGGATTATAATGTATTTGAACTTCGAAAAGCAATAGGTGAGCGCAATCAATTGAAGGCATATAAGATTGCAGAAAATTTTGCTCACAATCCTAAAGAATATCCTTTGGTTATGACGACTGGTTTGGTTTTTGGATTTTTTGTTCAGCTTTTAAAATACCACGGATTAAAAGATAAAAATCCGAAAAATGTAGCATCTGCACTTGGGGTAAATCCATATTTCTTGAAAGAGTATGATTTGGCAGTAAAAAATTATCCGATGAGAAAGGTGAGTCAGATTGTTGGGGCTTTACGAGATATTGATGTTAAGAGTAAAGGTGTGGGAGCGAATGCTTTGCCTCAGTCAGATTTGTTAAAAGAAATGCTGTATAAAATTTTTAATTAAGCCGTTAAAATTCACGATATTTGCCTTTTTAAAATCTTGCATTAAAATATTTATAAAACTATGGGAATGAATAAAAATACCATTTTAGGATGGGCTACTTTAATAATGGTGCTTATGGGATTGTTACTTATAGGTCTTGGAATCTTTAGGTACAGTGATGTTTCAGGCTGGGGATTTGCTGCTGTTGGAGTTGGTTTTTTTGCAAATGCTTGGGTGTTCAATGCTTTGAAAGGGAGAGTTTAGAATTTTGAAATTCAGAAAAATAAATAATTATAATAAAAAATAAAAAATGTCAGACGATAAGAAAGTAATTTTCTCAATGCAGAAATTGAGTAAAACCTATCAAGGAGCAGACAAACCAGTTCTTAAGAATATTTATTTGAGTTTCTTTTACGGAGCTAAAATTGGTATTTTGGGACTTAACGGTTCTGGAAAATCTTCACTTTTAAAAATTATTGCAGGAGTTGATAAAAATTATCAGGGAGATGTAGTATTTCAGCCAGGCTATACAGTTGGATACTTGGAGCAAGAGCCAATTCTTGATGATTCTAAAACAGTTATCGAAATTGTTCGTGAAGGAGCAGCTGAGACTATGGCAGTTTTAGAAGAGTACAATCAAATTAATGATTTGTTCGGTCTTGAAGAGAACTACTCAGATCCAGATAAAATGGATAAATTGATGGATCGTCAGGCAGCTTTACAAGACAAAATTGATGCTCTTGGTGCTTGGGAAATAGATACCAAATTAGAAATTGCAATGGATGCTTTGCGTACGCCAGAAGGTGATACGCCAATTAAAAACCTTTCAGGAGGTGAGCGCCGTCGTGTAGCTTTATGTCGTTTGTTATTGCAACAGCCTGATGTATTGTTACTTGATGAGCCTACCAATCACCTTGATGCTGAATCAGTTCTTTGGTTAGAGCAGCATTTAGCTCAATATGCTGGAACTGTAATTGCTGTAACACACGATAGATATTTCCTTGATAATGTTGCTGGTTGGATTCTTGAATTGGATAGAGGAGAAGGTATTCCATGGAAAGGAAATTATTCTTCTTGGTTAGATCAAAAATCAAATCGTTTAGCACAGGAAGAAAAAGTGGCTTCTAAACGTAGAAAAACTTTAGAGCGTGAGTTGGAGTGGGTTCGTCAAGGAGCAAAAGGTCGTCAGACAAAACAGAAAGCACGTTTACAGAATTACGACAAATTATTGAATGAAGATCAAAAACAACTAGACGAGAAATTAGAAATCTATATCCCGAATGGTCCTCGTTTAGGAACAAATGTTATTGAAGCTAAAAATGTTGCCAAAGCTTTTGGTGATAAATTATTATATGATAATTTGAACTTTACTTTGCCACAAGCTGGTATTGTTGGAATTATTGGACCAAACGGTGCTGGTAAATCTACAATCTTCAAAATGATTATGGGTGAGCAAGCTACTGATAGTGGAGAATTTTCTGTTGGTGACACAGTAAAAATCGCTTACGTAGATCAGTCGCACTCTAATATTGATCCGAATAAATCAATCTGGGAAAACTTTGCTGATGGTCAGGAATTGATTATGATGGGAGGAAAGCAAGTTAACTCAAGAGCTTATTTATCACGTTTCAACTTTGGTGGTGGCGAGCAAAACAAAAAAGTGTCAATGCTTTCTGGTGGAGAGCGTAACCGTTTGCACTTAGCCATGACTTTGAAAGAAGAAGGAAACGTACTTTTACTGGATGAGCCAACAAACGACCTTGACGTAAATACACTTCGAGCACTTGAAGAAGGTTTGGAGAATTTTGCTGGTTGTGCCGTAATTATTTCTCACGACAGATGGTTCTTAGATAGAATTTGTACACACATCTTAGCTTTTGAAGGAGATTCTGAAGTTTATTTCTTCGAAGGAAGTTTCTCTGATTACGAAGAAAACAAAAAGAAACGTCTTGGCGGTGATTTAACTCCGAAACGTTTGAAATACAGAAAATTGATTAGATAATTTTTCTAATAAATTTCAAATAAAAAATCCCAAATTCCAATTGATGTGAATTTGGGATTTTTCTATTTTGTATGTTTTTAAGTTAAGTTTGTCATTTCGACGAAGGAGAAATCTTCGCAAGTAACTCCGTAACGAGAATCTAATCTTTGTCGAGTTTCTCACGAAGATTTCTCCTTCGTCGAAATGACAATATTGCGTCACTGAAGTTTTGCTTTTTGGAATTTGGAATTTTTACATTGGAATTTTCTACAAAAACTTAGATTTTAATTCCGGAGTTGGAATCATGCAGCTTTCTTTTTTACCGTACCAATTGTATCTGTTTTTTGCAACATAATCATAAATCCTATCACTCATAAAAATAGGTACAATTCTAAAAATAGGAGTTAGCTTCCACAAACCGCCAAAATTTTTAGCAATTTCGATTATTGCAGAAGATTTGTAAAAATATGCTGTTCCTGGATCATACAAAATAATACTGTCCATTTTAGAAAAACTGATTCCTAAGTGTTTGCATATTGAAATTCCTTTTTCTGATTGCAATGCGACAAATCTAAAAATGTCCTTTTTATCATGTTTTATAATAAACTGTACAGCAGAACTGCAGAGATTGCAAACTCCGTCAAAAAGAACTATTTTTTTATTTTTTGGAAGGCTTTCCATTTTATAATTTGTGTTTCAAGTTTTATGTTTCAATTTTTAATTGAAAAAACAGGAATTAATACGTTTTTTTATTTTTATTTAAAATATCTATTAATTTTTTGTTTTTAATAAATTTTATAAATTAAAAACAACATCAGTAAATTAGTTTAAATCTGTTTTTAAAAGTTAGAAATCTTCTTTAGTGTAAAAATGAAAATCGTCCCTTAAATCGCTTTATTTTAATTTTGAGGTTTTTTCACCACTTTTTAAGGACTAAAAACCGCCACGGAGACCGAAAACTTATTTCTTAACTGCTTCTACCAATTCCAATTCATCCAAACTTACTTTCGAAGTAAAAATACCGTAATTTACTGTTGCTTTATTTTTTTCGATAGAATCGATACTTCCGACAGATCTTCCGTCAAGCATTCTTACTCTATCTCCAACTTTTAAAATTGGTTTTGGTTTTTCTACAACTGGTTTAAGTTTTTTCTCTTTTTTCTCTTTTCGAATTTCTTCAACTTTTACTTGTACTTCAGCAATAATTTCTTTTTGTTTTTCAACTTTTGCTTTGACTTCTTTTGGAGTAGCTTTTTTTCGTTTCGAATTTTCAATTTCAACAATTTTCAAAAACTCACCAATCAGTTCTTTTTTGTTTTTGTTATTGAAATACTTTTCGGCAATATCATCAATTTTTTGTCCAATGTAAATTATCTTTTGATTGCTATCATATAATTCTTGATAGCTTTCTAATTTCTGTTGAATTCTCGTATTGATGTTTTCCATCTTTTTACTTTCCTCACGAGCACGAGTTTCTTCTTCCTTTAAATTCAAAGAAGTTTTTTCCAACTTCGAACGCTCTTTCTGAAGTGTTGCGATGGTTTTGTCAAAACGAACTTTTCCAACTTCGATTTTCTTTTTCGCACGATTGATCAATCCAAACGGAATTCCATTTTTTTGAGCAACCTCAAAAGTAAAAGAACTTCCTGCTTGACCCAAAGCTAATTTATACATTGGTTCAAGAGATTTCTCATCAAACATCATATTCGCATTTGTGGCATAAGGCAATTCGTTTGCTAAAATTTTCAAATTAGAATAATGCGTTGTGATAATTCCGAATGCTTCACGGTGATAAAATTCTTCTAGGAAAATTTCAGCCAAAGCACCACCCAATTCAGGATCAGAACCTGTACCAAACTCGTCAATTAAAAACATGGTTTTTCTATTACATTTCTTTAAAAAGTAATTCATGTTTTTTAATCGATAACTATATGTGCTTAAGTGATTTTCAATAGATTGATTGTCGCCAATGTCAGTTAAGATTCTATCAAACAAGAAAGTTTCACTTCTTTCGTGAACCGGAATCAAAATTCCCGATTGCAGCATCAATTGTAATAATCCTACCGTTTTTAAGGAAATGGTTTTACCTCCAGCATTTGGTCCAGAAATTACAATAATTCTGTTTTCTTGTTTTAACTCAATGGTTTGCGGATGCGTAACTTCTTTTTTCTGTTTGTTGTTCAAATACAAAATCGGATGATACGCTTCTCTAAAGAATAATCTTCTTTCTTCTGTAATTGTTGGGAGGATTCCGTTAATTCGATTTGCGTATTTAGCTTTGCCTGCAACAACATCAATATCACTTAAAAAGTCCTGATATTCAATTAATAAAGGAAGATAAGGGCGAATTACATTCGATAGATTTTTTAAAATTCTTGTAATCTCTTCTTTCTCTTCATATTCTAAATTGGCTAATTCTCTAGAATATTTCAAAGTAGCTTCCGGTTCGATATAAGCGATGCTTCCAGTTTTTGAACTTCCTAAAATAGAACCTTTTACTTTACGGCGATACATTGCTAGAACTGCCAAAACTCTACGGTTTTGTACAAAACTTTCTTTGATATCGTCCAAATAACCTAAGCTATTGTACTGAGTTAAAGCCGTACCGAAACTTTGATTCACTTTTCCGCGAACCAGGTTCATGTTTTGCCTAATTCCGGCTAGAGTAGGAGATGCATTGTCTTTAATTTCTACGTATTTGTCTACAATAGAGTCAATTGCAGTTATGATGTCTTTAGTCAATTCTACTCTTGAAGCTCTTGCATTTAAGTTTGGATAATAGTCGTCGAATTTTTTCAAGAAATTCAACAAGACATTAGTAGTTGCAGAAAGATTAGCAATTTTTCTAAAACTTCCTACTTCAAGAAAACTGTCTTCGATTGCAAGAAATTTAATTTCATGCGTTATGGCGTCAAATCCGTGATTCGGAATGGCGTTATTATTTTGAAAAGAAGATACATACTCTGATGTTTGCATCAGCGCTTGCATTAATTCTTCTTTATCTCTAAATGGTTTTATTTGTAAAGCCTTTTCTTTTCCAATATCGGTATTGCAACCATCAGAAATGGTTTCAAGCACCGTTGGAAATTGTAAATCTTGTAATGTTTTTTCTGTAATAGATACCATTATATAACGTAAGTTGTAAAGATTTCAAAGTTACAAAGTTTTAAAAACTTAATAGCACTAATAGTTGGTAGTTTGAATAAAACTTTGCTTTATTTGTAATAAAATTTATAAAATGAAAATTAATTTAGCTCAAGACTGGCAGAGAGTTTTAAAAGATGAAATAGAAAAAACGTATTTTCAGGAATTGATGGAGGCGCTTGAAGTTGAATATAAAACGCATACTTGCTACCCTCCTGCAGAGTTAATTTTTTCAGCTTTCAACAATTGCAGTTTTGATGCTGTAAAGGTTGTTATTATTGGTCAAGATCCTTATCATGGAGAAGGAGAAGCCAATGGATTAAGCTTTTCTGTAAATGATAATATTAAGATACCGCCTTCATTGCGAAATATTTTTAGAGAAATAAATACTGATTTTGATTCCGTTTTTATGCCAACATCTGGTAATCTTCAAAAATGGGCTCAGCAAGGCGTTTTGCTTCTTAATGCTTCTTTGACCGTTCGTAAAGATAGTCCAAATAGTCATAAACACTTAAAATGGAATCTATTTACCGATGCTGTTATAAAAGCTATTTCTGATCAGAAGGAAAATGTTGTTTTTCTTTTGTGGGGAAGTTTTGCTCAGAAAAAAGGGGCAAAAATTGATCGGTCAAAACATTATGTTTTAGAATCAGGCCATCCCTCGCCAATGAGTGCTAATCAAGGAAAATGGTTTGGAAATAAACATTTTAGTCAAACAAATTCATTTCTTAAATCTAAAGGATTGAAAGAAATTGAATGGTAGTTTTTTTTAAGTTGCTAAGATTCTGAGTTACAAAGATTCTGAGTTGCTAAGAGGCAAAGGGAAAAACTTTGTGTCTTTGTGGCTTTGCCAGAAATACTTGTCGCTAAAAAAAATCTTTTGAATCTGCAGAATCTGCGAGAAACAAAAGATTTAATTTTTATTTTTTTACGATTTCTTCTAAAACGGCTTTATTTTCATAATTGACCACTTTCAGAATAATTTCTTGATTTTTTATTGTTTTTCCTTCAATAATATACAGTTTTCCTTTTTTGAATGGAACATTACTTTGGTCAAAATCAACATCTCCGTAAGTTAATGTATTTTTGACGTCTGCTGTATCAACCCATTTTTCGTTAAGCGTTTGAACTGCTTTATCTGAATATTGAAAAGGTTTTGTTCTAAGATTGTTTAAAACTCTGGCATTTGGAAAATAATTGCATCGGGTGTCTTTTCCGATGAAAAATCCTGATACAATAAAACATCCCATTACGAGACCAATCAAATAATATGCAAAACGATAAGCGAACTTCATGAAATAATTTTTTTGCAAAGGTACGTTAAAGTTCCTTTAGAATACAAGTAAATTAATATCGTTATCTGGTAAATCGAACCATTCGCCAATCGCTTTATTTGTTAAGATTCCGTGATATAGATATATTCCATTTTTAAGGCCTTTATTGCATCGAATTGCACTTTCAATGCCACCATCTTCGGCTATCTGATGTAAATAAGGAGTTAAAATATTACTGATTGATAATGAAGCAGTTTTAGAATATCTTGAAGGAATGTTTGGTACGCAATAGTGCAAAACATTGTTTTTTATGAATGTTGGTTTTTCATGAGTAGTTACTTCTGATGTTTCAAAACAGCCGCCTGTATCTATGCTGACATCAACAATTACAGCACCTTTTTTCATGTGTTCTACCATTGTTTCGTTCACGACAATTGGGCAACGTTCTTTACCGCGCATGGCTCCAATCGCAACATCGCAACGTCTTAAAGCTTTTAGCAAGCCTTTTTGCTGTATAGTAGAAGTGAAAATTCTTTGATTTAAATTATTTTGTAAACGACGCAGTTTTGTAATTGAGTTATCAAAAACCTTAACGTTGGCACCTAATCCAATTGCAGTTTTTGCCGCAAATTCGCCTACAGTTCCAGCACCAAGAATTACTACTTCAGTAGGAGGAACGCCTGTTATATTTCCGAATAAAAGCCCTTTTCCAAATTCGTCTGTAATCATTAATTCGGCAGCAATAAGAATTGAAGCGGTTCCTGCAATTTCGCTCAAGGATTTTACTGCGGGATAAGATCCGTCTTCGTCTTTAATATATTCGAAAGCTAAGGCAGTGATTTTCTTTTTTGCTAATGCTTCGAAGTATTCTTTCTTTTTGGTTTTAAGCTGAATAGCCGAAATGATAACCGTTTCTGGATTAATCATGTCAATTTCTGCTAAAGTTGGCGGTTCTACCTTTAATAGAAACGGACAGCCAAAAACTCTCTTAGTATCTTTTGTGATTTCTGCACCGGCATCGGCGTATTCTTTGTCTGTATAACTCGAACTTTCTCCAGCGCCAGATTCAATCATAACACGGTGACCTTCATAAGTTAAGGAATTGACGGCATCGGGCGTAAGACAGATACGACGTTCCTGATAACTTGTTTCTTTAGGAATTCCTATAAAAAGTTCTCTTTTAAAACGACCAACCTCAAGTTTTTCTTCCTGCGGTATTAATTGTTGTTTTGTAAATGGAGTTAACGTGATTGACATGGATTGTGCAAAAAATTAAGAGTACAAATTACGTAAAAAGTTTTAAAATTAGTGTAAAAATTCTGCTAATACTACAAGCCGAATGTTAAAGATTCTATTTAACATCCAAAATATCGCTTGGGTACACGTACTTTTGTTTGGTACCAATTTTTTGATAATGGCTTTACATAATCTGGGTAATTTGGATATCCAATAGGATTGTCCTTGCAATTGCATTCAGGTTTTTTTTCGTAGATTATGAACATTTTTTTATATGCTCCCACAATTTTATAATTATGTATCGATGTCTTTATACAAAACATAATACAATTTTCTGCTTCGCCAATTTCAATGTATTCACAAAATTTGCTATCAACCAATTGCTTAAATTTCTGTTTGTCAGAAGTGTTAATCTCGGAAAACAGATTATTAATGTCGTTGCTATTTTTAATGTAATATCTTATGCACTTTCCATCTGCAGGTGCATCGATGCTAAGGCTGTCATTGATAAATTTGCTATTTCGATCAATAATCCTAACAATCTCTTTGCATTTTTCGATTTTAGAAGCTTCCACTTCATCTGATAAAAAATCTGTCGTTATACCTAAAAGAAAGAGGAAAAAAAGTCCAATTAAACTAAAGATAGTGGCAAATAAAATAAGTAATTTTTTCTTCAATGATACTGTTTTAAAATAATCTTAAATCAATTTCAGTTCTCTTTTTCCGTCAGATAGTAATTCAATGTTTATAGTAGAATGTTCTTCAGGAATCAAATTTGCAATTTTTTCTGACCATTCAATAAAACACCAATTTCCAGAATATAGATAATCATCAACTCCCATATCTAGTGCTTCGGTTTCTTGTTTTATTCTGTAAAAGTCAAAATGATAGACTTTTTTTCCGCTTGGAATTTGATATTCGTTTACTAAAGAAAAAGTAGGGCTGCTAGTTGCATCAGTAACTCCAAGGCTTTTGCATATCTGTTTGATTAGGGTGGTTTTTCCGACTCCCATCTCTCCATTAAAAAGGATAATTTTATTAGGATTTGAAGCTATAATCTGCTCAGCAACTTCTTGAATTTGATCTAATGAAAAAACGATGCTCATTGTTATTTATTTTTTGCCACGAATTTCGCAAATTTTCGCGAATTATTTTTAATGCCACAGATTAAAAAGATTAAAAAGGATTTTTTAATCAGTGATAATCTTTGAAATCTGTGGCAAAAAATATTTTATTTAATTGTATTCACCGCTAAAAACTGAAACTGTAAACTTTTATTTCGGGTTAAATACCAGAAACGGAATAATCATTTCTTCTAAAGAAATTCCGCCATGCTGATACGTATTTTTGTAATAGCTCACATAATGATTGTAGTTGTTTACATACGCCAAGAAAAAATCGTTTTTGGCAAAAATAAATGAACTGCTCATGTTTATTGCCGGCAAACCAATTGTTTTTGGCTCTTTTACAACATATACATCTTTCTGTTCGTATGTTAAACTACGTCCAGTTTTATAACGTAAATTTAAACTGGTGTTTTTATCTCCCACAACTTTTGAGGGATTTTTTACATTAATTGTTCCGTGGTCTGTTGTCAAAATCAATTTGAAGCCTAAAAGTTGTGCCTGCTGAATAATTTCTAATAATGGAGAATTTTTAAACCAGCTTAATGTTAGAGAACGATACGCTTTATCGTCTGAAGCCAATTCTTTTACGACTTCCATTTCAGTTTTAGCGTGAGAAAGCATATCAACAAAGTTGTAAACTACCGTTACCAAGTCGTTTCCTTTTAATGCTTTAAAGTTTTCTGCTAACTTTTTTCCGCCAGCATAATTGGTGATTTTAAAATAATCTTCCTTAATATTTAAACCTAATCTTTTTAATTGAGCAGATAGAAATTCTGCTTCATAAAGGTTTTTTCCGCCATCTTCGACGTCGTTTTTCCAATATTCGGGAAATTGTTTTTCCATTTCTAAAGGCATTAAACCAGAGAAAATCGAATTTCTAGCATATTGTGTAGCAGTTGGAAGAATAGAATAGTAAGGAACTTCTTTTTCTAGCTTATAATAATTTGATATTACGCTTTCAAAAGATTTCCATTGGTCGTAACGAAGATTATCAATTACAACAAAAAGAATTGGTTTGTCTTTCTTTTTGATTTCTGGAACGACTAATTCTTTGAATAAAGTATTAGACTGTATAGGTTTGTCAGCCTTTGGCGCAAACCAGTCTTCGTAATTTCTTTCTATAAATTTTCCGAATTGTGAATTTGCTTCTACTTTCTGAGACTCTAGAATTTCAATCATCGCTGTGTCGTTGATGTCTTCTAGTTTCAATTCCCAAAAAAGTAATTTTTTGTACAATTCAATCCAGTCTTCGTACGAATTAACCATGGCCAATTCCATTGAAATTTTTCTGAATTCTTTTTGATAATCTAAGGTTGTTTTTTCTGTAATCAATCTCGAATCATCTAGATTTTTCTTCAAACTTAAAAGAATCTGATTCGGATTTACTGGTTTAATCAAATAATCAGCGATTTTAGAACCAATGGCTTCTTCCATAATATATTCTTCCTCGCTTTTCGTAATCATAATCATCGGAATAGCTGATTTTTTTTCTTTCATTTCAGAAAGCGTTTCCAAACCACTCATTCCCGGCATGTTTTCATCCAAAAAAACAATATCAAAGTTATCTTCTTCAAATAGGGCGATTGCATCAAGGCCGTTATTGCAAGTTGTAACTTCGTAATTCTTTTTTTCTAGAAATAATATGTGAGGCTTTAAAAGATCGATTTCATCGTCGACCCAAAGTATTTTTATCTTATCCATAAATCAATTTAATTTTACTGCAATTTAAAGTTATAGAACTTAAAAAGTATTAAAAATAGTATAAAATTACCAAAGTTGGCGCACGATTTTGATTTGTATTTTAACATTTTTAAATGTATTTTATTGATAATCATGATGATTCTGTTTATGACTTTTAAATAAAAAACACCAATCTCTTTATACTTATTTACTTATATTTGTTGACCTAAAAAAATAACTCAGTAGTGACTCAGATCAACAAACTTAAAATATTCAACGATCCTATATATGGTTTTATAACGATTCCGAACGAGTTGGTTTACGATTTAATTCAGCATCCATATTTTCAGCGCCTTCGTCGTATTTCTCAAATGGGATTGTCTTATTTGGTGTATCCCGGAGCAAATCATACCCGTTTTCATCATGCCTTAGGATGTATGCATTTGATGAAGAAAGCAATTGATACGCTTCGTTTTAAAGATGTTGTTATTTCTGACGAAGAAGAAAATGCACTTCTAATTGCAATTTTGCTTCATGATATAGGACATGGGCCATTTTCGCATGCAATGGAAAAAAGTATTGTTGAAGATGTGCATCACGAAGCTATTTCGCTACTGTTTATGAATCAGCTGAATGAAGAGTTTGATGGAAGATTAAGTTTGGCAATTCAGGTCTTTAAAGGAGAATATCATAGAAAATTTATGTTGCAATTGATTTCTAGTCAGTTGGATATGGATCGAATGGATTATTTGAAACGCGATAGTTTTTATACAGGTGTTGCAGAAGGTAACGTGAACTCTGAAAGATTGATTCAGATGATGAACGTAGAAAATGATGTTTTGGTAATTGAGGAAAAAGGAATTTATTCTGTCGAGAAATTTCTGCTTTCTAGGAGATTAATGTACTGGCAAGCTTATTTGCATAAAACAAGTTTAGTAGCCGAGTTGATTTTAATGAAGGTGCTGAAGAGAGCAAAAGAACTGACTTTAAAAGGAATTAAATTACCTTGCAGTGAACCTCTGATGTATTTCATGCAAAATAAAATTACGCTCGAAGATTTTGATGCTGAGAAATTAGATTTATTTTCACAATTAGATGATTTTGATATTATAAGCGCTCTAAAGGCTTGGCAGAAACATAGTGATTTTATACTTTCTACTTTAAGTAAAATGATCATCAATAGAGATTTGTTGAAAATTAAACTTAGTGCAGAAAAAATTCCGATGGAAGAATCACAGTCTTTAAAAGAAGAGTTTGCAGAAGCGCACCAAATTTCAGCAGTAGACGCTGGATATTTTATTTTTAGAGGTAAAATAAAAAATCAGGCCTATAGTAAGGAAGCAGAACCTATTCGTATTTTGAAAAAAGATAAAACAATTGAAGATGTTGTTGAAGCTTCTGACCAGCTGAATTTGAAATCGTTATCTAAATTGGTAACAAAATATTATATCTGTTTTCCAAAACAACTTATATAAAATTAACATTTAAAATCTATTTTTTATATTTTTGTCGCGATGAAATTTACAGCAGAACAAATAGCAGGAATTTTAGAAGGAGAAGTTGTTGGGAATCCCAATGCAGAAGTTTCTAAGCTTTCTAAAATCGAAGAAGGAGAGGAAGGATCTCTTACTTTTTTGGCTAACCCAAAGTATATCAATTATATATATACTACAAAAGCGACAGTAACAATTGTTAATGATAGCTTTATTCCGGAACAGGAAATTAATACTACGCTTATAAAGGTAGAAGATGCTTACGCAGCGTTTTCTAAGCTTTTGCATTTCTATAATCAGGTAAAATTAAATAAAAACGGTATCGAGCCTCAGTCTTTTATGTCTGAAGGAACAAAGTACGGTGAGAATTTATATTTGGGTAGTTTTAGCTATATCGGACAAAATGTAGTTTTGGGTAATAATGTAAAAATCTATCCAAATAGTTTTATTGGCGATAATGTTGTTATTGGCGATAATGTGTTCATTTTTGCTGGTGCAAAAATCTATTCTGAAACTGTAATTGGTAATAATTGTACTGTTCATTCTGGAGTTATTATAGGTGCAGATGGTTTTGGTTTTGCTCCAAATGAAAATGGAGAGTACAGTAAAGTTCCACAAATTGGAAACGTTATTATTGAAGATAATGTAGATATTGGTGCCAATACTACAATTGACAGAGCAACTCTTGGTTCTACAATTATTAGAAAAGGAGTTAAATTAGACAATCAGATTCAGATTGCCCATAATGTAGAAATAGGAAAAAACACTGTAATAGCTGCGCAAAGCGGTGTTGCAGGTTCTACAAAGATTGGCGAAAACTGTATGATTGGTGGACAAGTTGGTATTGCAGGTCACTTAATAATAGGGAATAATGTTAGGCTTCAAGCTCAATCGGGTGTCGCTAGAAACATTAAAGATGATGAAGTTTTGCAAGGAACTCCATCTCTAGGATATACAGATTTTAATAAATCGTACGTTCATTTTAAAAATCTGCCTAAAATTGTGGCCGAAGTTGAAGAATTAAAGAAACAAATAATAAACCCAAAAAATGGAAATAATGGTTAAACAGAAGACCATCAAAAATGAAATTTCGCTAACAGGAGTTGGTTTACACACTGGAAAAGAAGTTACAATGACTTTTAAACCTGCACCCGTTAATAATGGTTTCACTTTTGTAAGAGTAGATTTGCAAGGTCAACCAGTCATTGAGGCTGATGCTAATTATGTTGTTAATACTCAAAGAGGTACAAATCTTGAGAAACTTGGTGTAAAAATTCAGACACCAGAGCACGTTTTAGCTGCAGTAGTTGGATGCGATTTGGATAATATTATTATTGAATTGAATGCCTCAGAACTTCCAATTATGGACGGTTCATCAAAATATTTTGTTGAAGCTATTGAAAAAGCTGGTATCGAAGAGCAAGACGCACAACGTAATGTTTACGTAGTAAAAGAAGTAATTTCTTTTACAGACGAAGCAACAGGAAGCGAAATTCTTGTAATGCCTAGTGATGAATATCAGGTTACAACAATGGTAGATTTTGGTACAAAAGTTTTAGGTACTCAAAATGCTACCCTTAAAAGTTTAGCAGATTTTAAATCTGAAATTGCAAGTTCTAGAACTTTTAGTTTCTTACACGAATTAGAATCTTTATTAGAGCACGGACTTATTAAAGGTGGAGATTTAAACAATGCAATCGTATATGTAGACAAAGAAATTTCTGAATCTACTATGGAAAATCTAAAGAAAGCATTTGGTAAAGAAGAGATTTCTGTAAAACCAAATGGTGTTTTAGACAACTTGACTTTACATTATCCAAACGAAGCTGCAAGACACAAATTACTTGATGTAATAGGAGATTTATCTTTAATTGGAGTTCGTATTCAAGGAAAAATTATTGCTAACAAACCAGGACATTTTGTAAATACTCAATTTGCAAAGAAATTAGCAAAAATTATTAAAATAGAGCAGAGAAATCATGTTCCTACTTATGATTTACATCAAGAGCCATTGATGGATATTCATAAAATCATGTCTATGCTACCTCACAGACCGCCGTTCTTGTTGATTGACAGAATTATCGAAATGTCTGATCGTCATGTAGTAGGATTGAAAAATGTTACTATGAATGAGAATTTCTTCGTTGGTCACTTCCCAGAAGCCCCAGTTATGCCAGGTGTATTAATTGTTGAAGCAATGGCACAAACAGGAGGTATTTTAGTTTTAAGTACAGTTCCAGATCCTGAAAACTATTTGACATATTTCATGAAAATTGACAATGTTAAATTTAAACACAAAGTGTTGCCAGGTGATACTTTAATCTTTAAATGTGAGTTAATTTCTCCAATCAGAAGAGGGATTTGCCATATGCAGGCTAATGCTTATGCAAATGGTAAATTAGTAACTGAAGCAGAATTAATGGCACAAATAGCAAGAAAACAATAATAAATTATCAAATTTATTGTTTAGGTTTGTTGCTTCAAATTAGAATATTTTAATTAAAAATATAAAACATACAGATGAATCAACCATTAGCATATGTTCATCCAGGCGCGAAAATCGCTAAAAACGTTGTAATAGAGCCATTTACAACAATTCACAATAATGTTGTTATTGGTGATGGTACTTGGATTGGTTCAAACGTGACCATTATGGAAGGTGCTCGAATTGGTAAAAATTGCAATATTTTTCCAGGAGCTGTAATTTCTGCTGTGCCACAAGATTTAAAATTCGGAGGTGAGGATTCTCTTGCTATTATCGGTGATAATTGTACAATTAGAGAATGTGTAACTATAAATAGAGGTACAATTGCATCTGGTCAAACTGTTCTTGGAAATAATTGTTTAGTAATGGCTTATGCTCACATTGCGCACGATTGCGAAATTGGAAATAATGCTATTATTGTAAACGGTGTTGCCTTGGCTGGACACGTTGTTGTTGGAAATCATGCAGTTATTGGAGGTTTAGCGGCAATTCACCAATTTATTCATATTGGAGATCACGCTATGATTTCTGGTGGTTCATTGGTAAGAAAAGATGTTCCGCCATTTACAAAAGCAGCAAAAGAGCCTTTGTCTTATGTAGGAATTAATTCTGTTGGTTTAAGAAGAAGAGGATTCACTACTGAAAAAATTAGAGAAATCCAGGAAATTTATAGAATTTTATACCAAAAGAATTACAATACAACTCAAGCCTTAAGTATTATTGAGGCTGAAATGGAAGCGACTCCTGAAAGAGATGAAATTCTAGATTTTATTAGAAATTCTTCTCGAGGAATTATGAAAGGTTACTCAGGAAATTATTAAAAATTGAGTTTAATTGTTTATTTGTTTAATCGTTTAATCGAAGAAACAGTTAAACAGTTAAACGGTTAAACAAAAAAATAAAACAAATACAAATGGCATCTACATCAGATATTAGAAACGGATTGTGTATTAAATTTAATCACGATATCTATAAAATCATTGAATTTCTTCACGTAAAACCTGGAAAAGGTCCAGCTTTCGTAAGAACAAAATTGAAAAGTTTAACTTCTGGTAAAGTATTAGACAATACTTTTTCAGCAGGTCACAAAATTGACGTTATTCGTGTTGAAACGCATACATTTCAATATTTATATCCAGAAGGTGACGAGTTTCACTTTATGAATGCTGAAACGTTTGAGCAAATTTCTTTAAATAAAAACATTTTGGATGCTCCAGATTTGTTAAAAGAAGGAACAAACGTAATGGTGCAAATCAATACAGAAACAGATTTACCATTATCAGTAGATATGCCAGCATCTGTAATTCTTGAAGTTACTTATGCCGAGCCAGGTGTAAAGGGAAATACAGCAACAAACGCTACTAAAAATGCTACAGTAGAGACAGGAGCAAACATAAATGTTCCTTTGTTTATCAACGAAGGGGATAAAATTAAAATCGATACAGCTTCAGGTTCTTACATGGAGCGTGTAAAAGAGTAGTTTTTTTAATTAAGATAAATTTGACAATGAGTCAATTAGATGCTAAGTGAGTCGACATAATTTTGTATATTCACATTCTAATTGACTCATTTTCTAATTGACAGATTTTCTAATTATACTATATGAAATTTCCAAAGAGTCATTCTTTACAAGAAATTGCCAATTTGCTTAATTGCAAATTTATTGGAGACAAAGACTTTCAAGTTTTAGGCATGAACGAGATACACGTTGTAGAGCCTGGAGATATTGTTTTTGTTGACCACCCGAAATATTATGATAAAGCTTTACAATCGGCTGCTACAATTGTTTTGATAAATAAAGAAGTAGAATGTCCAGAAGGGAAAGCTCTTTTAATCTCTGATGACCCGTTTAGAGATTTTAATATTCTTACAAAACATTTTAAACCATTTCAATTTGCTAATGTTGCTATAGCATCATCTGCAGAAATTGGTGATGGTACTGTGATTCAGCCAAATACTTTTGTAGGTAACCATGTGAAAATTGGGAAAAATTGCCTAATTCATTCGAATGTTTCTATTTATGACCACACTATAATTGGTGATAACGTAATTATTCACGCGGGAACTATTTTAGGAGCTGATGCTTTTTATTATAAAAAACGTCCTGAAGGTTTTGATCAACTGATCTCTGGGGGAAGAGTGGTTATTGAAGATAATGTAGGTATTGGTGCACTTTGTACAATTGATAAAGGTGTTACTGGAGATACTACAATTGGTGCGGGAACAAAATTGGACAATCAAGTGCATGTGGGACATGATACCGTAATCGGTAAAAAATGTTTAATTGCTTCGCAGACTGGTATTGCTGGTTGCGTAATTATTGAAGATGAAGTTACCATGTGGGGACAGGTAGGAACTACAAGCGGTATTACAATTGGATCAAAAGCAGTTGTAATGGGGCAGACTGGTGTAACTAAATCAGTTGAAGGAGGAAAATCATATTTTGGTACTCCGATTGAAGAATCAAGAGAAAAATTGAAACAACTTGCCAATATCAAGAAGATTCCTGAAATTTTAAGTAAATTGAAGTAATATGTCTATTAAAGAATTTGTTCAGAAATTTTATAAGTCAGATGCATTAATTGATAGCGAAATTTTAAAAACATATCTGCATCCTGATGTTACGCTTGAATGGAACAGCAGTAAAGGTTTTATTCAGATGGATTATGATTCGATGATTGAAATGGCCAATGAGCTTAGCCGTGCCTATGTGCGCTCTAAAGTTAGAATTAGCCATATTATTAGCGAAGATGATTTAGTATCAGTGCGTTACTCTCATTTTGTAAAAACAATCGAGAATCCAAGAGAAGAAATGCTTTTAGCACATTTTGCTACCATTTGGCAGATAAAAGATGATAAACTTTATAGAGGTTATCAAATGAGTCAATTTTCTTAATATTTTTTTGACAATAAAAGAGGCAAAATACATTACAAAACCTTATTTTTGCAACACAAATTTAAAAACTACATAAAATATATATCATGAGTGTTTTAGTTAATAAAGATTCCAAAATAATTGTTCAGGGATTTACAGGAAGCGAAGGTACTTTCCATGCTTCTCAAATGATTGAGTACGGTACTAATGTTGTTGGAGGTGTTACTCCAGGAAAAGGTGGTACTAGCCATTTAGATCGTCCAGTTTTTAACACAGTAAAAGACGCTGTTGATCAAGCTGGTGCTGATACTTCTATCATTTTTGTTCCGCCAGCTTTTGCTGCTGATGCAATTATGGAAGCTGCTGATGCTGGAATTAAAGTAATTATTGCTATTACAGAAGGAATTCCTGTAGCAGATATGATTAAAGCAAATAATTATGTTAAAGAAAGAAATTCAAGATTAATTGGTCCAAACTGTCCAGGTGTAATTACTCCAGGTGAAGCTAAAGTTGGTATTATGCCAGGTTTCGTTTTCAAAAAAGGTACAGTTGGTATCGTTTCTAAATCAGGAACTTTAACTTATGAAGCTGCTGACCAAGTTGTAAAACAAGGTTTAGGAATCACTACAGCTATCGGAATTGGTGGAGATCCAATTATTGGTACTACAACTAAAGAAGCTGTTGAATTATTAATGAACGATCCAGAGACTGAAGCTATCATCATGATTGGTGAAATTGGTGGTCAGCTTGAAGCAGATGCTGCAAGATGGGTAAAAGCTGATGGTAACCGTAAACCAGTTATTGGATTTATCGCTGGAGAAACTGCTCCTGCTGGTAGAACAATGGGTCACGCAGGTGCAATTGTTGGTGGTTCTGACGATACAGCTGCTGCTAAAAAACAAATCATGAGAGACAACGGAATTCACGTTGTTGATTCGCCAGCTGAAATTGGTAAAAAAGTAAAAGAGGTATTAGGATAATTTCTAATATTCAAAATAATAAATTCCAAAAAAAAGTCTCAATATCCTGTTGAGACTTTTTTACATTTTTTAAATACTGAGGTATAAATAAAAAAAAACTTAGCATCGGAGAACCTCAGTCCCGATAGCTATCGGGATAGAAGCTTAAAAAGAAAATATGTACAAAGAATTAGAAAAATTTAAAGCAACAAACAGTTTTACTTTTACTGTAAATGATAGTTTAGAAGAAGCTTGCAATGCTCCAGAAGGGAGTGCTGGAATATTTGTGGTGTACGCTGTTGAAGGTGATGCAAAAGAGTTAATTATGGTTGGTTCTACAGGAACCGTTCAGAATGATGGAACTTTAAAAAGTAAAAATGGTGGACTTTACGACAAAATCGTAAATGGACATCAGTTTGCTAAAACAGGAAGAAAATATTCTTGGCCAGCTCAAATGAAATTAGAAAATATTGAAGCATTAGAAGTAGTTTGGTACGAAACTTTTGCTGGAGATGTAAAAGCGATTCCAACAGCTGTTGAAGGGCAAGTTTTACAAAATTTCTTAGATGAAAATGGTAAATTACCAAGATGGAACGTTGCTTTTTAAGCAGTAAAAAAATCAAAAACAAAAAAGCCTTACTGATAAAACAGCAAGGCTTTTTTGTTTTTGGATAATGAAATATAGCATCAAAATAACCTTGATTCTGTTTAGAAAATTATAATATTTAATATTTGAGAAACAAGATAATTTAGCTTAATTCTGTTAATTAAAGTTTAAATTACAGTAAATTTTAAGTTTAGTCAAAAAAGTAGGGTAAATACTGATGAATTTGAAAAAAGATGTAAATTTTGGAGAATTATTGGGTTTTAATCATTTGCTTTTCTATATTTATCACACAAAAAACAAAAAATAATGTTAAAATTTGATTCTTTTTTTATGTGAATTAAAGCTGTTGAATGTAAAATACTTGTTTGTATTTTGTTAAATTTAAGTTTTTGACCTCAATTTAAATTCTGAAAAAGATTAGAATTTTAAAGATCTATTTAACCCAATGTAATTAATAGTCATTTAAGATTTTACTTGAAATGATTTGATATTTACGCCTTAAAGTATTTTTGTATGAGCCAAATTTTGAAAAATAAAATTTTAGATGATTTTATTCTATGGAATAATGTAAAAAACGGTAATGAGAAATCATTTTCTTTACTTTTTGAAAAATACTATAAAGACTTAATCAGTTATGGCAATTCACTTTGTCCGTATGCGGAAAAGGTGCAAGATTGTATTCAAGATGTTTTTGCTGATATTTGGCTTTATCGTGATTCTCTCCAGGATAATGTTATAGTTAAGGCGTATTTACTTTCCAGCGTTAGAAAAAGGATTGCGCGTTTGCACGAAAGAGATCATGTGTTTAGAAAAACGACAACTACAGATGTTTTGGAATTTCTTTTTGATTTTTCTATAGAAAATGATTTGGTTGAGGATGAAGTCACAGCCGAACGTGTTCTCCTTTTGAATAAGTTACTAAATGATCTTCCTGGTCGTCAGAAAGAGGCTTTGTATCTGCGCTACCACCAAGGATTGAGTGTAGATCAAATAGCAGATTTACTAGATGTTAATTATCAATCTGCTAGTAATCTTCTTCATCGCGGTTTGCTGAGTCTTCGCAAGGAATGGAAGGGAAGTATTCCGCTTTTAGTCCTTATATCTTCAGGGGTTTTTTAAATATTTAAGAAAAAATCAAAAAAAAATCTTAAATAGGTGAGTATATAATAAAAAAACTGTCCTCTATGTTTTTGTAACCTTAATAGTAAGATGCAAAAACGTAACAATTATACCGAAATAGAGGACTTCTTGGCTGATGAATCTTTTCAATTATGGATTTTATCTAAAGTTGATGAGCAAGGCTGGGAGGAATGGACACTGGAAAATCTTCAGAGAGCAAAACTTGTTGAAGATGCACGACTTGTCCTATTAGCAATGAGAGCTCCAAAATCTCAGTTGTCTTCAAACGAAGTTCATGAAGCCTTGCAGGAAACTTGGCGAAAGATTGAACAAAGAGAAAAACTTTCTCAAAACACTTCAAAAATTAAAAAACTTAAAATACAGAGATATTGGATCAGCGGTGTTGCAGCAGCTGTTTTAGTTGGTATGTTTTCTGTTTGGTTTTTTAAAAATAATATAGCAACTACTGACAATGTAGTTACTTATAACGAACTTATTCTGGATAATGATGAAGGCTTAGTAGAACAAACTAACAACTCTGAAAAATCACAGATCGTCACTTTGTCTGACGGAAGTTCCGTCTTATTGCAGCCAAATAGTAAATTAAGTTACCCTAAGATCTTTACCGGAAACGAAAGAAAGGTGTATTTATCCGGCGAAGGTTTCTTTGAAATTAGTAAAAATCCTAAAAAGCCTTTTTTTGTTTACGCTAACGAAATTGTAACTCGTGTTGTTGGAACAAGCTTTAGGATTAAGGCTTATCCAGATCAGCAGAATGTTGAAGTTCTTGTTCGCACCGGTAAAGTAAAGGTAAAGTCTAATGATTTGGTTCGAAGCGCCGAAAACGAGGAGATTGTTCTTCTTCCAAATCAAGCATTGCGTTTTGCTCGTAAAGAATTGGTTTTTAATAAAATTACCAATATTACCCAAGATCCAATTTTAGTGAGCAGTGTTCGAAATATCGAACAATTAAGTTTTGAATTTACTGATATCCCTGTAGCTCAAATTCTTGAAACTATCGAACAGGCTTATCTGGTAGATATTGATTTTCCTCACGATAAACTGAAAGACTGTCGATTAACGACTTCATTGAGTGATCAGCCACTGGCCGAAAAACTAAAAATAATTTGTAAAAGTATCGGTAACGACACTAATTATGAAATGAACGGAAATCAGATTGTAATTACGACTTCTGGCTGTAACTAGAGTTCTAAATTCAATCAAAAATAAAAACAAAAAAATCCAAAATTAAACTAATTCAAAAACTAAAAAATAATTTATAACTGCCTATGTAAAAAAACTAATACATAAAAAAAAAGTGCCGAGAATGCTGTAACATTAACGACACTTAAATCTGAATAAATCACTCTCTGTAAAGGGTAATTTATGATGTTTCTTAAAATACACTCGAATAGTATTAATCAAAACAAACCAAAATTATGAAAAAACCTGTTGTCAAGCAACGATTACTTCACCAAATCATGAAAATAACGCTGTTTCAGTTTGTGTTAGCGCTTGTGTTTTCAAGTGTTACTCTCGCAAATAATGTAAATGGGCAGAAAAAATTAGATACTAAAGTCACGATTACAGTTGATAACCTAACTTTAGACAATGCTTTATCGAAAATCGAAAAATCTGCTCATGTAAAATTTTCCTACAACTCAAGACTTCCTCAGCTTGGAGAGAAAGTTAGTATAGAAGCAAATCAAGAAACTCTTGCTAGTATTTTGAGCAGAGTGCTGGTTCCTTTTAATATTACTTTTTCTGAAGTGAGTAATCAGATTGTGCTTCAAAAGAGTGCTGTTTCTTTTTCAAACGCAAATAATCACGATTCTTTGTTTGAAATTTTGACTTTCGGACCTATCATCAAAGGAAAAGTTACAGATCAAAGTGGATCACCTCTTCCTGGAGCTACTGTAATGGCAAAAGGAACAAAAACTGCTGTGTTAACTGATTTTGATGGAAATTTCTCTATTGAAATGCCTGCAAACGTGGACCGTTTAGTTATTTCTTATGTGGGTATGGAGACAAAAGAAATCGGAATTAATAATCCTACACCAACTGTGGTTTTAACTGAGACAGGTCAGAATCTTAAAGAGGTTGTTGTTACAACGGGTTACGAAAAAACTTCAAAAAGAACATTTACTGGGGCAATTAGTAAGATTTCTGGAGCTGAATTAAAAGTTGATGGTGTCGTAGATGTTAGTAGAATGATTGAAGGTAAAGCTGCCGGAGTTACGGTACAAAACGTAACAGGATCTTTTGGTGCTACTCCAAAAATTACGGTTCGTGGATCTTCTTCTATCTTTGGTGATACAAAGCCATTGTGGGTTATTGATGGTGTTGTTCAAGAAGATATTATCAATGTAACATTTGCTGATTTAGCATCTGGAAACTCAGCTACATTATTAAGTTCTGCAGTTGCAGGTTTAAATGCAAATGATATTCAAAGCATTGAAATTCTTAAAGATGCGTCTGCTACTTCGATCTATGGTTCAAGATCGTTAAATGGGGTTGTGGTTGTTACTACAAAACAAGGTCGTAGAGATTCTCCTTTAAAAATTAACTATTCTGTAGAGAATACAGTTAGAACAGTACCAAGCTATACTCAGTTTGATATCTTAAACTCTCAAGAATCTATGAGTGTTTTCCAAGAAATGAGAGCAAAAGGCTATTTAGATCAAAGTTCATCATTAACGGCTAGATTTAGTGGTGTTTATGGTATTTTGGCAAAACAGATTAATTTGTACGATAGTTCAAATGGTCAATTCGGAATTAGAAATGAACAGCCATATATTAACCAATTCTTGAAAAAGTACGAATTGGCTAATACAGATTGGTTTAAAGTTTTATTTAGACCATCAATCACTCAAAATCATTCGTTAAGCTTCTCTGGTGGAGGAAAAAATAATACTTTTTATGCTTCTCTAGGATATTATACAGATCCAGGATGGACAGTGGCAGATAATGTAAAACAATTGTCAGCCAACATTAAAGGGACATTCTACATTAACGACAAATTAAATATTACGTTATCGACTTTAGGATCGATGCGTGATCAAGAAGCTCCAGGTGCTTACGATAGCAAGAATGATCTTGTTTTTGGTAAAGTAACTAGAGATTTTGATATTAACCCATTTAATTATGTATTGAGTACAAGCAGAACGTTAAGACCTTATGATGATAATGGAAATCGTGAATATTATCAAAATAACTGGGCACCAATGAATATTCTTAACGAGTTAGAAAATAATACTTTAGACATCAAAGTAAATGATATTCGTTTTCAAGCTGATTTAGATTATAAAATCAACAAGAACTTATCTTATAATCTTACAGCATCAGCACGTTATGCTAATACTTCAAGAGAACACAAAATCTACGAAGATTCAAACGTAGTGGGGGCTTACAATGCTGGAGTTGGTGCAACTTTGAATACTCAAATTCAGAAAGATAACGTGTTTTTATATCAAAATCCAAATGATTTAACAGCGCCTAAAGTTTCGGTATTGCCAAATGGTGGATTCTTAAGAAAGTTTACTAACGACATGACTTCTTATAATGTTAGAAATAGTGTTACATACAGAAATACATTTAATGAAAAACATGAATTAGAAGCATTCGTAGGTACAGAGTTTAGATCTGTAGATAGAAATAATGACAATTTTACTGCAGCAGGTATTCAGTTCGAAAAAGGTCTTACTTCTTTTGTTGATCCAAAATTGATTGAAAAATTAATAAATGAAGGAAACTCTTATTATGAATTTGGAGCAGAAAGAGAGCGTACTGTTGGTTTCTTTGGTAAAGTAGGATATACTTACGATCGTCGTTATACGGCTTCTTTAACAGGTCGTTATGACGGGTCAAATAGACAAGGAGATGTTGGTTCTTCTAGATGGCTGCCAACTTATACTGTGAGTGGTAAGTGGAATGTTAAAGAAGAAAGTTTTATGAAAGATGTTGAGCCTATCAATACATTGGCACTTAGAGCTTCTTATGGTTTAACAGCAACAGCTGGACCAGCAACAAATTCATTGGCAATTTATAAAAGCTTTATCACAGACCGTTTTGCTGTTGGAGATAGAGAAAATGCAATTCGTATAGAAGATTTACAGAATAAAGACTTGACTTGGGAAAAACAATATGAAACAAATATTGGGGTAGATCTTGGAATGTTTAGAAATAGAGTACAGTTTACAACAGATATTTATCGTCGTAAAGCATTCGATTTGATCGATTACGTAATTACATCTGGTGTAGGTGGAGAATCTATCAAGCAAGGTAATAATGCAGACATGGAAACTAAAGGTCTTGAAGTTGGTTTTACAACTCAAAACATTGTTTCAAAAGATTTTAAATGGTCTACTACAGTAAACTTCTCTGTTTATGATCAAAAAATTACAAAATTGGCTAACAAACCAGCTGTTTTTGATTTGATTGCTACAAACGGAGGAAACACAGTAGGACACCCAAGAAATTCATTGTATTCTTACCAATTTACAGGTTTAAATAATGAAGGTCTTCCAACTTTTATTTTGCAAGATGGAGCAGAAAACAATATAACAGATGCCAATTTCCAAGATACAAATGATGTAACTAAATATTTGAAATATGAAGGATCTGTAGAACCTAACAAATCTATTGGTTTTGCTAACACATTCACATACAAAAACTGGTCACTTTATGTATTTGTTGTTGGATCTGGAGGAAACAAAGTAAGATTAAACCCTGTTTATAGCAACAAGTACACAGATCAGACAGTTTTTACAAAAGATTTTGCAAACAGATGGATTAATCCAGGAGACGAAAATTATACTAATGTTCCTGTTATTGCAGATAAATTAATGAATAGAAATTATGGTGATAGTGATTTAAAGATTGCTTACAATACTTACAATTACTCTGATGTTAGAATTGCAAGTGGTGATTTCGTACGTTTAAAAAACATCTCTTTAGGCTGGGAATTTCCAAGTGATTATAAGAGAAAATTAGGATTGTCAACTTTCACCTTGAAAGGTTCAGCAGTTAATCCTTGGCTGATTTATTCAGATAAAAAATTAAACGGTCAAGATCCTGAATTCCGTAACACAGGAGGGGTAGCTTTCCCAATTACGGCACAATATACTTTTGCAATTAATATTTCATTCTAATACTAAATTGATTATGAAAAATATAAAAATAGCACTGTCATTGTTATTACTGGTTTCTATTAGCAGTTGTGATGATTTTCTTTCAGAAGTGCCAGATAATAGAACACAGATAGATACGCCAGAAAAAATATCTGAATTATTAGTAACCGCTTATCCAAGTAGCTCATACTTTCCAATTGCAGAGGTCATGTCAGATAACGTTTTTGACACAGAATCAAAACAATCTGTAAGTGTAATTAACGAAGAGAGCTACAACTGGGAAATGCATAGCCAAATTGGAACTGATAGTGAAAATTCATTCTGGATTGGATCTTATGAGGCAATTGCTTCTGCCAATCAAGCCTTGGTTTCTATCGAAAAGCTTGGAGGAAAAGAGACTCTTAATCCATTAAAAGGAGAGGCCTTAATAACAAGAGCTTACAATCATTTTATGCTAGTCTCATTATGGGCAAATCGTTATAACCCTGCTACTGCGGCAACAGATTTAGGGGTTCCTTATATAACTAAACCGGAAACGGAATTATTGGTAAAATATAAGCGTAACACTGTGAAAGAAGTATTCGACTTTATTGAGCAGGATATTAATGAAGGAATGAAATACATCACAAACGAATATAAAGAACCTAAATATCATTTTACTCTAGAAGCTGCTAAAGCATTTGCTTGCCGTTTTTATTTAATAAAAGGAGATTGGGATAAGGTATTGGAATATTCTGAAGGACTTGGTTCTAAACCAACAAAAATTAGAAATTATACTGCTTTCAATGCAGTGCCTTATGCTCAAATGGCAATTGAATATTCAAGAGTAGAACAAGAAACTAATTTATTGGTATCTTATCCAAACTCAATTGCTAATAGATCAGCAGCATACAGATTTGCACTTCCTGGAAATAGATCTGATGAGATATTTGGTACGCAAACTAATATTTGGGCAAAACCTCATTTGATTAGACCAAATGGACAGTATTTTGGAGGTGTCAACGTATTTGTTCCGAAGCTTTATGAGTATTTCAAATACACGAATTTGACATCTCGTACAGGTGAACCTTTTACTGGTTCTGTATTATTTAGTAATGACGAAATGTATTTAAACCGTATTGAAGCATTATTGATGAAAAACAGAATTGCTGAAGTGAATACAGAATTAGCATACTTTTTAGGAACTAGAACTTCTGGATACAATGCGACAACAGATATATTAAATGAAGCGATTGTTACTGCCAAATATCCAGCTATTGCAGATGAATTTACACCATTTTATGCACTAACAGATCTTCAAAAATCTTATATCAAATTAATTACTGAAGCAAGAAGAAGAGATTTTATCCGTGAAGGTCTTAGATGGTTTGATGTCAAACGTTTTAATCTTGTGGTGACACATAATACTCTTGAATTTGGAAAAGTGGTAAAAAATAACGTCTTAGAAAAGGATGATAAAAGAAGAGCGTTGCAAATACCACTTAGAGCTTCAGATAATGGTATTGAAAAAAATCCTAGGTAAATTTTTAATTAGAAAGTATTATGAAGATATTCAAAACATATAAAACAGTAGTTATTGCGGGCGCCTTGTTGCTTGCTTCATGCGCACACGAAGATCAGCCAAAAGAAAGCCAGTTAGATTTTTCTACACCACAAAAAACAGAATTAGACAATTGGATTGGTACAAATTTCTTAAGTCCATACAATATCAATGTGTATTACGAATGGAACCAGAATATGGTAGACGAAAATAAATACTTATATCCTCCACAGGGAGCTAAAGTGCAGCCAGCAATGGAAGTTGTAAAGAAAATCTGGATTGATAGTTATAGTACTATTGGGGGAAAGGATTTTGTGAAAAAAATTGCTCCAAGAGAATTTGTTCTTGTTGGGGGTATAAACTTGAATACAAATGGTACTGTAACGCTTGGGCTTGCAGAAGCTGGTCAAAGAGTTTCTCTTTTTCAGGTTGATAATCTTAACAAAAAGAGCAGATCTAGTGTAACGCAATTTATCCATACTATTCAGCACGAATACGTACATATTTTAAACCAAACTAAACCTTTTGATGAGCAAGCTTGGGCAAAATTAACCCCTTCTGGATATACTACTACATGGTATACAGAAGCAATTGCAACCTCTAGATCTTTAGGCTTTATTACAAGCTATGCTAGATTAAACATATATGAAGATTTTGCAGAAACTGCAGCTACTATATTAACTAGTTCAAAAGCAGAGTACGATGCCATTTTAGCAAGTATTACAGATGTTAATGCGAGAAATAATATTAAAGCAAAAGAAGCTTTAGTGGTTAAATATTATAAAGATTCTTTCAATATAGACTTTTACGCATTAAGAGACGAAGCTCAAAAAAATACAGATGCTGTAATAAATAATTAAGGACAATAAATTTTTATAAAATTCAATATTATGAAAGTAAAAAATATATATAAGTGCTTAACGATCGCTTTTGCAGCTTTGCTTTTGGGATCATGTTCAAGTCCAGAAGTTGATGCAAAATTTGATCAAAATGCCACTGATCGATTAAGTGGACGTCAAAAGGAATTAAACGATTTATTGCTTTCATCAGCAGATGGTTGGAAAGCAGTTTATTATACTGATAGTACACAATTAGGAGGATGGACACATCTGTTTAAATTTTTGCCAAATATGAAAGTAGATATGGCATCAGATTTTACAGGTAAAGATGATGAAATTGATACGAAAACGTATCAAAGTCAGTATGATCTTCAGGTTGGAAGTACTGTGAGTTTAGTTTTTAGCACGCAGAATAGAATCCATCTTTTATCAGATGCCAGTAATTATCCTACTGCAGCACTTCTTGCGAAAGGATATTTAGGAGATTTTCAGTTTTATTACTATGGACAAAAAAATGGTGACATTATTTTCAGAACAAATAGAAATAGCCACTTTCTTCGTTTTGTAAAAGCTACACCAAAAGATTGGGCTGACTTGCCAGGAAACGTTCCAATTATCAAAGCTATTACGGGGGATATGAATAGTCCGTTATTTAGAATTTTAGCAATAAATGATGGTACCACAACTAAAAACTATGATTTTGATTATAACACAAGTGCGCGTTTTGGTACAGGATATCCTTTAGATCCAGCTGTTAATACAAGTTATGACCTTGCATTCTCATTCAATCCAAAGGGAGCTTATACCAAACTTCCACTAGATGTGAAAGGTCAAAAACTTACCGATTTTGTTTACGACAGCGCAACAAACACTTTTGTGGCTACAGGAAAAGATGGGGTTAAGGCTACTATCATGTATTCAAATGTACCACCTAGACTTACAGATGATTACAAAGTGACTTTGCCAGCGCCTGGAGCACCATCAACAGCTTATGGTTATATTGCTGCGAATCTAGGAAATGCGCCATCGAATACGCCATTGTGCAGATTATTGTTAAATGAAATTAACAACGCATCGGCAGCAAAAGTAAATAGAGTACAATTTAGTTTCTTTAACAATCGTACTGTCGATATCATGTACAGTTTTACAGGCGGAAAAGCAACAGTTTATCACAGAGCAACGATTACTGAAGATGCTGTTAATAAAACGATTATTTTAAAACATTCATTATGGCATAATGGAACTGCGGTTATTCCAGCAGATCCTTTATTGAAAAACTTTGATGATAAATTGATGGATCCAAAAGGTTTATATGTTACTAAAGAAAGTTTTAAAGTTGGTGCATCAAATACAATCTACACTTTTACAGGTGCGTCAAGCAGTTTTAGATTAACTACTTACGCATTTCAATAATTAGTTAAGAATAATTTTTATTTTAGAAAAGCAGCTCATTTTTTGAGCTGCTTTTACCAAACATAATTTCTGAATTAAAACTATTTAACTTTTATTAATGAATATTATGATTAAAAAAATAGTAACACCGGCGACTATTGCAATTTTCTTATGGGGCCTTATTCTTTTACTTATAAATGAATATTACTACGAATACGTTAGATATTATTTGTATATCTCAATAATCGTAATTTTTCCTATCATGATTTGGAATCTTATCAAACAATGGGAAAAGGATAAAGTAGAAGAAACAAACGAATTTAAAACTTCGATTTTCAGAATGTTATTTATGGCAGTAATCATGATTGTTATATTTTTTATAACGAAACAAAATGACATTTAAACTTTTTTAGTTTTGTTTTTTTATTTTGGGGGAAACAGCTCATTTTTATGAGCTGTTTTTTTTGTTTTAGCAGCATCTAAAATTCTTAAGCCAATTTTTGGATTACAAATTTTATTAAATGCTCAAATAATCTATATTTGTAATTCAAAAAATAAAACGAATACCTTAATATGAAATTACTAGAAGGAAAAGTTGCAATTATTACTGGTGCAAGCCGTGGAATTGGAAAAGGAATTGCTGAAGTTTTTGCTAAACACGGAGCAAACGTTGCTTTTACATACAGCTCATCTGCTGCATCTGCAGAAGCTTTAGAAGCAGAATTAAATAGTTTAGGAGTAAAAGCGAAAGGATACCAATCTAACGCAGCAGATTTTAACGAAGCTCAGACTTTTGTTGATGCTGTTTTAGCAGATTTTGGAACTGTAGATATCTTAATCAATAATGCTGGAATTACAAAAGACAACCTATTAATGCGTATGTCTGAGGCAGATTTTGACCAAGTAATTGATGTAAACTTGAAATCGGTTTTCAATATGACAAAAGCGATTCAGAAAACTTTCTTAAAACAAAGAGCAGGATCTATTATCAATATTAGTTCTGTTGTTGGAGTTTCTGGAAATGCTGGTCAGACAAACTACGCAGCTTCTAAAGCTGGTGCAATCGGATTTACAAAATCTGTAGCTCTTGAGTTAGGTTCTCGTAACATTCGTTGCAATGCAATCGCTCCAGGTTTCATCGAAACTGAAATGACTGCAAAATTATCAGAAGATGTAGTAAAAGGATGGAGAGAAGGTATTCCGTTGAAACGCGGAGGAACTCCAGAAGACGTAGCAAATGCTTGTTTATTCCTTGCTTCAGATATGAGCGGATACATTACAGGACAAGTTCTTAATGTTTGCGGAGGAATGCTAACATAAGGTACTGAGGTACTAAGTTGCAAAGGTTCAAAGGTTTTGAAATCTTTGAATTATTAATCTTCCTATTACTAAATAAATTATGACGACAAACACGATTCTTTTATTATTGCTTTCTTTAGTAATTGCTGGTGGTTTATCGTACTTTCAATATTTTTTCAAAGCCAAAAGTAAATCCAATGTGATGGTGCTTTTGGCTTTTTTACGTTTTTTAGCCATTTTCGGCTTATTGGTTTTATTGATTAATCCCATAATTTCTAAAAACTCCTTAGAGATTACCAAAACGCCTTTGGCAATTGTTGTCGATAACTCAAGTTCAATTGTAGCTTTAAAATCGGATAAGAAAGCAGTCGAATTATATCAAAAACTAGTTTCAAATCCTGCTTTAAAAGAAAAGTTCGAAATACAGTCTTATCAGTTTGATAATGATTTTAAAACTTCAGATAAATTTGATTTTAAGGGAAATCAAACCAATTTAGATGAAGCGGCAAAGAATTTAAAAAGCATTAATAAAAACCTGATTTTTCCAACCGTAATCATTACAGACGGAAATCAAACTACAGGAAACGACTATGTGTATAGATTCGATCCTGTCAATAAAGTTTATCCTTTGGTTGTGGGAGATACAACTACTTTTTTTGATTTAAAAATCAATCAGCTCAACGTAAACAAATACGCTTTTCATAAAAATAAATTTCCTGTCGAAGTTTTTCTGCAATACGCTGGCGACAAAACTGCTAATGCAGAATTTACCATTTCACAAGGAAATACTGTTGTAGCAAAAGAAAAACTTTCGTTTTCGCCATCAAAGAAAACAGCTTCTTTAAATTTATTGTTGCCCGCAGATAAAATCGGATTACAGATTTATAAAGCAAGTATCCAATCTTCAGCTAAAGAAAAAAACAGCTACAACAACATCAAAAATTTCGCAGTTGAAATTATCGATCAAAAATCAACCATTGCGATTGTTTCGGCTATAAATCATCCAGATATTGCAACCTTAAAACGTTCAATTGAAGTTAATGCACAACGTAAAGTGGTATTGGTTAAACCAAATCAGGTTAGTGACTTACAAGATATTTCTGTTTTAGTTTTGTATCAGCCAACAACAGCTTTCAAACCAATATTTGACAATAATAAATTAAAAGGAACAAATAGTTTTATTATAACAGGAAACAACACCGATTTCAATTTTTTAAATCAGCAGCAAAACAATCTGATTTTTAAAATGAGCAATCAGCGCGAAGATTTTCTTAGCGAATTCCATCCGGACTTTAATCTCTTTGCCATCGATGATATTGGTTTTGAAAATTTCCCGCCTTTACAAAATCCGTTCGGAAACATAAGTACAAACGGAAATGTATCTGTTTTACTTTCGTCAAAAATTAGAAATGTTTCTACAAATGCTCCATTGTTGGCTTTTGTCGAAAATCAAGGAAAAAGAACCGCTTTTCTTCTTGGAGAAAACAGCTGGAAATGGCGTTTGCAAAGTCATGTTGATAATCAATCATTTGAAAAATACGATGTTTTTATTGATAAAATCGTTCAATATTTAGCATCATCGGCTTCAAAAAAATCTTTGGTAGTAACACACGAAAGTTTCTATAATTCTGGAGAAGAAATTATCATCAACGCGCAATATTTCAATAAAAATTATGAGTTTGACGAAAAAGCCAGACTTACAATTAGTGTGGTAAATGTAGCAACCAAACAAACTAAAAATTATGATTTGCTAAAAGGAAGTAATTCTTTTTCTGCCAATTTAGAAGGGCTTCCAGCTGGAAAATATAACTTTACAGTAAAAGAATTGAATTCGAATACTTCGTATGCAAGTCATTTTGAAATCTTAGATTTTGATATCGAAAAACAATTTGTAAACCCAGATGTACAAAAATTACAGCAATTAGCGCAACAAACAGGAGGTAAAGCCTTCTTCGAAAATCAAGCTGATCAATTGATTAATATACTTTTAGAGAATAAAGAATACAAATCAATAGAAAAAAATATTTCAAGTAAAACTCCAATTATTGATTGGGTTTGGTTATTGATTTTTATTGTTGCTTTATTAACAGTTGAATGGTTTGTAAGAAAATATAACGGATTATTATGATAAAGTATAGTCGAATTTCTTCTAGCATTTTGTAATCTTGTGGTTGTAAATTAAATGTCATAAAATTATGAAAGTTAAATTCTTTTTTATTGTAGCAATTTTGATGATAATCTTTTGCTTTTTTTCGTTTTCAGAGACAAATAATACCAACAAAAACAATCTTTTAGAAAACAAGATTCAGCAACGTTTTCAACTGCCTCAGGGATTTGTGAGAGAAGAGGAATCTAAAACTTCATTTGATTTTTTTTTGCGAAATCTTCCATTGAAACCATTGGGTTCAAATGTTTTGTATTTTAATGGAACTATAAAGCCAAATCGAAACGTTTATGAAGCGGTTGTGGATTTACCCATTGGAAAACAGGATTTGCATCAATGTGCTGATGCTGTGATGCGTTTACGAGCGGATTATTTTTATTACCAAAAAAAGTATGATGAAATACATTTTAATTTTACCAATGGTTTTCGAGCTGATTTTAGTAAATGGGCTGCAGGTTACAGAATTGCAATTAAAGGCAACAAAACTACTTGGGTTAAAACTGCAAAACCATCTGACAGTTATGAAACTTATTGGAAATATTTAGAGACGGTTTTTATGTATGCAGGAACGGCTTCGTTAGAAAAAGAACTGAAACCAATTAATGTTTCAAACATAAAAATCGGGGATGTTTTTATAAAAGGAGGCTTCCCAGGCCATGCTGTTATTGTAGTTGATATGGCTGTGAATCCAAAAAACAATCAGAAAATTATGCTTTTAGCACAAAGTTATATGCCAGCACAGGAAATTCAAATATTGAAAAATCCAAATAATATTTCTTTGAGTCCGTGGTACGCTGTCGATTTTGGAACTTCTCTGAAAACCCCCGAATGGACTTTTAGTTCTTCACAATTAAAACGTTTTTAAATGAAACGATTCTTTTTTTTAGTCCTTATATTTCAAAATGCTTTTTCTCAAGAAATACCATTGAATGTTCAAAAATTAATTAAAGCATATCCAGATCAAATTATTGGCTATAAAGACAATAAAATTATTTTTAGTGATAAATCAAGTTTAGGTTATGATGATTTTAAGAATAAAACGAATCAAGAATTATTAGATCATCCTGATATTGAGGATCAGTTTAAGTTTGTTTATAATAAAGCAGATAAGAATTTAATTCCAAAGGAAGATGCAGGAAGAATTCGAAATGAAGCTTTTTTTAAGAAAATTTACGGAAATTCAAAATCAGAAGTAGAGTCAAAAATGACTGAAATTATTTGGTGCCCAAAATTAGTAAATCAAAAAATAAAAGTAACAACCGTAAATGGAATTGATAAAATAGTAAAAAAACTCTCTGCAGAATTAGATAATAATCCAGAATTTAAAAAATACATTAATGCTATTGGGGGTACATTTAGTTGGAGAAAAATTTCAGGAACAAACCGATTGAGTATGCATAGTTATGGAATGACAATAGATATTAATGTCAAACATTCTAATTATTGGCAATGGGATTGTAAATGTAAAAATGAAGAAGTTTCTCTTTCGTATAGAAATCAAATTCCCCTCAAGCTAGTTTCAATTTTCGAAAAATATGGTTTTATTTGGGGAGGAAATTGGAAACATTATGATACAATGCATTTTGAGTATCGACCTGAGCTTTTGTTATAAATTTTAAAATTATTTTATTGCAAAAAAAATAATAAGGACGAAAGTAGATTACGTATTAAAAATTTATGATTATGGACTTCAGGCTAAAAGTTTTCTATACCGTTGCGCTCCGCCTTAATTTTACTAAAGCGGCAACAGAATTGTATATTACGCAGCCGGCAGTTTCCAAACATATCCAAGAATTAGAAGAAACGTATAAAACCAAACTCTTCGAACGAAACGGTTCTAAAATTGCTTTAACCCCAGCTGGAAAAATCCTTTTAAAATATACTAAAAGTATTTTCGATATTTATCGCGAAATAGATTTTGAAATGAGTTCTTTCAATAAAGAACGGCAAGGATTATTGCGATTAGGAGCGAGTACTACCATTTCGCAATATATTATTTCTCCAGTTTTGGCTAGTTTTCATCAGAAACAAAAAGACATAAAAGTCAATTTACTGAATGGAAATACAGAGCAAATCGAAAACGCCTTAATCAATAAAGAAATTGAGATCGGAATTGTAGAAGGACAGTCCAAAAATCAATCTATAAAGTACATTCCGTTTTTAAAAGACGAATTGGTTTTAGTTTGCAATAGCAATAATCCATTTGTTAAACAAAATGAAATTTCGGTAAACGATTTAAAATCAATGAAATTCATAACTCGAGAGCGTGGATCGGGAACACTTGAAGTTATAGAATTTGCTTTGAAGAAAGCAGGTTTAAAATTTTCAGATTTACAAATCGAAATGCAACTTGGAAGTACGGAAAGTATAAAATCATATTTGCTGAACTCTGATTGTTTTGCTTTTATGTCTATTCATGCTGTAAATAAAGAGCTAAAAAACAAAGAGTTGATTGTTTTGGACGTAGAAAAACTGTCTGTAGAAAGATACTTTTATATTATTACTTTACAAGGAAAATCAGATTCTTTATCAGAATTATTTATTCAAAATTTGGCTACTCATTATAACTTGAAGTTATAGCCTATTGCAATTTACGATTGGTGTTTTCAATATAAACAGCGGAACTTTGCAACATAATATCAATACCCATTTATTTTGAAAACAAAAGAACAAACCACTGCACAATTATTTGAAATTAATCAATCTGTACAGCAAGTACTTTTTCTTGCCGTAATTCTATTATGTTTATTTTCGATTATTTCTCCACCAATTGCGCTTTTATTGGGCGTTTTAATTGTAAATCTTTTCGGGAATCCATTTGTAGAATTCAATCACAAAGCTATTACGTTTTTATTGCAGTTTTCGGTTGTTGGTTTAGGATTCGGAATGAACGCCACCAGTGCAGTTTCAGCGGGGAAAGAAGGATTTGTTCTAACTGTTTTTTCAATTTTTAGCACTTTACTTTTCGGATTACTTTTAGGAAGGTGGCTTAAAACAGAAAGAAAAACATCCCATTTAATCTCTTGCGGAACAGCAATCTGTGGAGGAAGTGCCATTGCTGCTATTTCACCAGTAATAAAATCAAACGAAAATCAGACTTCAATTGCCTTGGGAGTTATTTTTATATTGAATTCAATTGCCTTATTTGTTTTTCCGTTCATCGGGCATCAATTAGATTTATCTCAAAAAGATTTTGGATTATGGTGTGCCATTGCGATTCACGATACCAGTTCTGTAGTTGGTGCTGCTAATAAATATGGCGCAGAAGCACTGCAAGTTGCTACAACTGTAAAATTGGCAAGAGCTTTGTGGATTATCCCCATTTCAATCTTGACCGCTTTTCTTTTTAAAAGCAAGAATTCAAAAATCAAAATTCCTTATTTTATTGGTTTGTTTATTATAGCAATGCTGGTAAATACTTATGTTCCGTCAACAGCTGTTTTTACAGGACATCTTGTTGGTATAGCAAAAATTGGTTTAACCATAACCTTGTTTTTGATTGGAGCAACTTTAAATTTTGCTACTTTAAAAACAGTAGGAGTAAAGCCTTTGCTTCAAGGTATTTTTCTTTGGATTTTTATAGCAGTTTTAGCTTTAGTATCAATTCTGTATTTAGGATAGTCTTATTTTACATTAGAGAATTTTACAATTGGTTTGTCAATCATTTTGTAAAATTTTCCTTTGAATGAATAATGTCTCTCAATTATAAAGTTAAACTGCTTTTTAGTTTTTGCCATTTCTGTAAGTTCAGCGGGTAAATCAACTTCAAAATCATCTTCTGTTCCTTTGGCTTTTTTGTATGAGCCTGTTGTAATAATTTTAAAATCTCTAAAAAACTTTTTATTATTATCTGTAATCACAGTGTAAGAACTTGACCATTCTGAACTTGCACTATTTGTAAGTGAGTAATTGTCAACTTCCATTAAAGGTTGGTATTTTCCGTCAAATCCTGCAATTATGTAAAAATAACCGTTGTAAGGAGCACCTGCGCCACCATTTGCATGTAAAAACGATAAAGCATATTGGTCTTCTCCAATTTCAACCAATTTTGGAATTGGGCATTGCGCAAAAGCCCCAAATGCAGCAATTGCAGGCTGAAAAGATTTCATTTCCCAATAGTTGCCATTTTTTGCAAATTTTGCCAAGCCTAATAATCCGCCAGAAAAACGTCCTGTCTGGAGTCCGTCTTCATCATGTATAGAATGGTTAAATGCCAATATTTTAAATTGATTGCCTTTGGAGTCTGAATAGTCAATATTTGCTAAAAGCCTTGTTGCAACACCTTCAGTATATGGAAACAGCTGATCTCCTTCAACGCCGTTTACGTCTAGAAAAGGAGCGGATTTACAAGATTTACATTTCCAGCTTATAAAGGTGTTTTTATCAGCAAGATGATACAAGTTGCCAGGAAACAATTTTTGCGTCGTTTTTGCACTGTCAAATGGATCAGAAACCTTGAGGGTTCGTTTTGGATTCAATATAGTGTCACTGATATTTTTTAACTGTAAATCAGTTTCTTGTGCAAAGCAAAAAGAAGAAATTAGCAGGGAGAGATTTAAAACAATCTGGCGCATAAAAAGTGTATTTGTTTATGAAAACAAATGTATAAAGAAAATTATTGTTAATATGAGCTTCTGTTGTTATTAGAGCGAAAAATCTCGAAAATCTAAATTTTGTAAATCTTAATTACAGTATTTTTTGCGTATTCTTTAATTAAAACTAAATTTGCTCCCTCTAATAAAAAAAACAAATGAAGAAAATCCAAATGAGACCAAAACTAATCGCTTTCGGGGCTTTAGTTATTGGGTTTATTATGCTTTCATGGGGAAATGTTGGCCATGAGCGTATTAACAAAGCAGCTGTAATGGCTTTACCAAAACAATTACAGATCTTTTTTTACAATCACATTGATTTTATTACACAAGAAGCTTCGGTTCCAGATATCCGTAAGTATGCTTTAAATTATAAAGAAGAAGGGCCAAGGCATTATTTTGATATGGAAAACTTTGGTTCGGCTGACACTTATCCACAGACATTAGAAGAAGCAAAACAAAAATATGATGCTAAATTTTTAAGCGATAATGGAATTTTGCCTTGGTATATTGAAGATATGATGGCGAAATTGACTAAAGCTTTTAAAGAAAAAAACAGAGCTGAAATCTTATTTCTTGCAGCAGATTTAGGTCATTATATTGGTGATGCTCATATGCCATTACATACTTCTAAAAATCACGATGGGCAATTGACTGATCAAAAAGGAATTCACTCGCTATGGGAAAGCAGATTACCGGAATTATTCGTTAAAAATTACAAATTAAATGTTCCTGAAGCGCAGTATTATGCTAATGTTCACAAAGCAATTTGGGATATGATTAATGATACTCATACTTTAGCACAACCTTTATTGGATATTGATAAGAAATTAAGAGTTGCAACTCCAGAGAATAAAGTTTTTGAAATGGATGCAGAAGGTAAAATCGCAAAAACAAAATACAATACTTCTAAATTCTCTGATGAATATGCTAAAAAATTACACGAGCAATTGAACGGAATGGTTGAAAGCCAAATGAGAAAAGCAATTGCTGCAACGGCAAGTTTTTGGTATACTGCTTGGATAAATGCAGGTAAACCTGATTTAAGTGATTTAGACTCACCAGCTGTTACACAAAGAAATTATCAATTTTTGCAGGATGATTTAAAATTATACCAAAAAGGAGATTTATTTGGAATGAAAAACCAAAACGAATAGTTTCTATATTTCTTAAAGTAAATAAAAAAAGCGGCAAATTCAATGAATTTGCCGCTTTTTTTTAGTTTATGCTTAGCGAACTTTTGCGTACAATTTATCATTTTTACCTGTTAAGCCAGTATGCTGGTATTCTTTCTCTTTCAATACATAAGAAGCTGCTTGGTAATAAGAAATGGTGTGGTCAATTAAACTTTCATTTTCAGATTTTAAAGGAATTTCATCGTAATGAATTTGAAATTCTGGAGCTATACCTGGCGTAGGATTTAGTTTTAATTGAAACTGTTTTATCTGTTGTTTTGGAGATAAAATAGTTAGAACTCCATCTTTAATTAACCCTAAATCTTGATACGTTGCTATAAAAGCTCTCGGTTGATAATCAGATTTAAAAACATCACTACCGAAGAACTTACTTTGATAATCAAAATTTAGCAATCCAAACAAAGTTGGCATTACATCAATTTGCGACATCAATTTGGTATATTTTTCAGGCTTCATATCTGGCGTGTATATCAAAGCTGGAATTCTGTATTTGTCTAACGGAAGCTCAGTTTTTCCTGCGCTCGATGCGCAGTGATCGGCTACAATTACAAAAACAGTATTCTTAAACCAAGGCTGTTTTTTAGCTTGATTGAAAAACTGACGAAGTGCATAATCTGTATATTTCACACCGCCATCACGTGATTTGATATTACCAGGAATATCAATTTTATTGTTAGGATATGTAAAAGGTCTGTGATTGCTAACTGTCATGATATGATTGAAGAAAGGCTTATTTTGCTTAGCTTCAGCATTCATGATTTTTATAGCTTTATTATACATATCTTCATCACAAACTCCCCAAACGTTAGAAAATGTAATTTCGTTTTCAGCAAAGCTCGACTTGTCAATAATCTCATAACCGTTTCCGGAGTAGAAATCTTGCATATTATCAAAAAAAGCATCTCCGCCGTACATGAATTTTACGTTATAGCCTTTTTGAAGAAAAACAGATCCAGTAGAGAATTTATTTTTATTGTCTTCTCTCTTCACAACGCTTTCACCAGCTGTTGGAGGAAGGCATAAAGTTACAGCTTCAAGGCCACGAACTGTACGGTTTCCTGCTGCATATACATTGGTAAAGAGTAAACTTTTTTGTGCAAGACTATCTAAAAATGGCGTAATATTTTGTTCATTCCCATACATTTTCATGAAATCAGCACTTAAGCTTTCAATGGTGATTAAAACGACGTTTTTACGTTGCTCTAGTAAATCTTCTTTTATTTCACGTAAAGTGTTTTTTTTAGAAATAGCAGGTATTTCTTGTCTTAAAATTGCAAAAGCTTTATCGTTTGGAATAGTTTTATAGAATTTAAAATAATCCAATTTGTTGTTCTGAAATGCCAGATAGAATTTATAAATTCCATTAGATTGTAATTCATTAACAAAGATGTTTTTTGAATTTTCCGTTTTTGCCAAGCCTGGTACAGCAAATAGAGAAATAACAAATAGAACGGCGTATAAAGCAGTAATTTTTAGTTTTTCAGAAAAACTAGGAATGTCGTCGATGTAATTTCTTGATTTCTTGATGATAAAATAAGTAATAATTCCTGTTACAATAAATAAAGCAGAAAATATAGGAACTACAGGATACGATTGCATAATATTACCGATAACCTCATTTGTGTATATTAAATAATTAACAGCTATGAAGTTGTATTTGACACCGAATTCATTCCAAAAGAAAAACTCGCTTATCGCATTTTGAAGAATCAATAAAACATATAGAAAGATTACAAAGGCAAAAAGCCAGAATCTTATTTTGGTTTTATGCTTTGGAAGAAAAAGAAAAAGAGCAAATAGAATTGTTTTTACACCAACAAAAATCAAAACGATCTTAGGCAGAGCACCACCATATTCATCAAATATGCTTTTTCCGGAAGCCAAATAAATTAAAAGTGCTACAAAACCTCCAAGAATAATATATCCGTAAGGCTTGTTGTATTTTGAATTAGAAATGAAAACAAGATACATCCACAAGAAAGCTGATGCTAAAATAAACACAAAAAAGTCAGATAATAGACCTAATGAGAAGATTTTTAAACTCTCAGAGAAAGCAAATGAGCTTTGAGTTATGGGATGAAACAGCAATACTATTCTAAGTGTAAAACTTACAATAAAATACAATAAAGCAAGATTGTAAAAAGGCGAAAGTTTTTTGAAAAAATTCATCAGATTTATTTTTTTACAAAATTACTTTCGAATCATTAATGCCAGATTAAGTTCAACTTTTACCTTACTTAACATTAACTTAAAGTTTGCTTAAGATGCATATTTTCTTTATTTATTGGAGCTTAGCATTATTTCTGAGGGCTAAATTCTCTATCTTTGGGTTGAAAAAATGGAATTCAAATTTTAAAAATGATATAGTAAATGCATATTTTAATAGTGGAAGACGAAGTAGGTATCGTCCAATTTCTAAAACAAGGTTTACAAGAAGAAGGTTATCAAATTACCACAGCTGCCGATGGTTCTAAAGGCTTTGAGCTGGTTCAGGAGCAAAAGTTTGATTTGATTCTTTTAGATTGGATGTTGCCTAAAATTAACGGTCTTGATCTTTGTAAAGCTATTCGAATTAAAGACCAGACTACGCCAATCATTTTCTTGACTGCCAAAGATACTGTTCAGGAAACCATAGAAGGTTTAAAAGCTGGAGCAAACGATTATATCAAAAAGCCTTTTAGTTTTGAAGAATTGGTGGAGCGTATTAAAGTTCACTTTAGAAACAAAAAAAAGATTGAAACTTTGACACTTGGCAATATTACAATGGATTTGTCGAGGCATATTGTATTAAAAGGTGAAGAAGAAATATCACTGACTCAGCGCGAATTTGAGCTGTTGGCTTATTTAATAGAACATAAAGGAAAAGTTTGCACAAGAAATCAGATTTTGAGTGATGTTTGGGAAATCAATTTTGAATATGACACTGGCGTTATTGATGTTTTTATGAATGCAATTCGAAAAAAACTAAACCTTAAAATTGAAGAAGATTATATAAAAACGATTCGAGGCATTGGATATATCGCCAATGATTAATAAGATGACATCATTATCCTTTAAAAATAGAATTGCCTTAAATTATATTGTAGGAACAGGGCTTTTGGTTTTGGCGGTCTTTTCTGCTATCTACTTTATTGTCAAACTAACGGTTTACAACCATATCGATGAAAATCTTAATATAGAAATTCAGGATCATTTAAAAGAGCTAAGAATAGAAAAAGGTGCTGTTATTTTTATGGATGCCGAAGAGTGGGAGGAAAGAGAACACAATTCAGTCGATGTAAATCCCATTTTTGTCCAATTTTTGGATTTGAACAAAAAAATTATCGAAAAATCTCCTAATTTAAAAAATGAGAAACTTGTTTTTCATGAAAGGAAAGAGCATTTTCATCCTTTTGATACGAAATTATTAGGGAATAAAATTCGCCAGACACAGGTGCCGCTTCATGTGCAATCTAAGAAAGTGGGTTATTTGATAATTGCAATGTCGCTTTCTGATTCTTCAAAAGTTTTGGATAATCTGATGGATACTTTATTGATTACCTTTCCTATTATTCTGCTTATTTTGTTTTTCTTAGCGAGATTTTATGCGGGAAGAAGTATAAGACCAATAAATAATATTATTCAGACCTCTAAAATCATTACAAAAGACAATTTAAAAGCACGAATTCCGATCCCTAAAACAAGAGACGAATTGTTTGTACTTTCTAAAACAATAAATAGTCTTTTGAATCGAATCGAAGAGGCAATTGAACGCGAAAAACAATTCACTTCGGATGCGTCTCATGAGTTAAGAACTCCTCTTACCGTTATTAAAGGAACACTTGAAGTGTTGATACGTAAACCTAGAGATAATAAAGAGTACGAAGAAAAAATTAATTATTGTATTAATGAAGTTGACCACTTGAATTCGCTTGTTGATCAGCTGCTTTTGATGGCTCGTTTTGAGAACCAAAAACAAAATATTCATAAAGAAAATGTCTATTTGAATGCGGTAGTTTTAGATGTTTTGAAATTGAATGCAGAAAAAATTAAAACGGGAAGAATTAATGTAATATTAGAGGCTTCGGAAGAGTTTTATATTTATTCTGATAACTATTTAGTGATAACTATTCTTCGAAATATTATTTCAAATGCTGTAAAGTATTCAAAACCAGATAGTAAAGTTACGATATCATTATCAAGAGAAAACCAAAAGATTATATGTAATATTTCAGATCATGGTATCGGAATTGCAAAAAAAGATCTTGAATCAATTTTGAATCCTTTTTTCAGATCAGATTCACTGAATCATGCTGAAATTAAAGGAACTGGACTTGGATTGTTTATTGTGAAACGAATGACCGATCTGCTTAAGATTAAATTTAAAATTGAAAGTGAAATAGGAAAAGGAACGAAAGTTCTATTGGTTTTTGATGAATATGATAATTCGTTAAAGTAATTTTAAAATTCTTAAGCATAATGCTGTCTGTGGCGATTTTTAACAATAAACTATCGTTAAGTTAAAATAAAAATTGCTTTTTAATTATTTTATCTAGTATATTTGCAACCGAATCAAAGAAGTAAAAAAACAAAACAAATCATGATTTCAATTCAATTACATCATCATCATTTACATTATTGCTCTCAAGCGATGTGTTAATGGTATGCATGTAAATCATCATATTTTAAAACCCGTTTGAGTACATCAAACGGGTTTTTTAATTCAAGCTCTCTTTGTACTCAAACTATTAATCCAACAAACAACTAAAAAAATGAGTACTTTAAAAATTGCAATTCAAAAATCGGGTCGTTTAAACGAAGACAGCATTCAAATTCTAAAAGACTGCGGTATTTCAATCAATAACGGAATCGATCAATTAAAAGCTGAAGCTTCAAATTTTCCTCTTGAAGTTTTATATCTTAGAAATTCAGATATCCCTCAATACTTGATTGATGGAGTAGTAGATTTAGCCATTGTTGGCGATAATCTTTTGGTAGAGAAAGGAAAAGGAATTGAAGTGGTTCAGAAGCTTGGATTCTCAAAATGTAAAGTTTCTGTAGCAGTTCCTAAAACTTTCGAATACAATTCGGTTCAGGATTTAGCTGGACTTCGTATTGCTACTTCTTATCCAAATACAGTTAACGAATATTTCAGTAAATTTGGTTTAAGTGTTGATATTCACCAAATTTCAGGTTCTGTAGAAATCGCACCAAATATCGGACTTGCAGATGCTATTGTAGATATCGTTTCAAGCGGAAGCACTTTGTTTAAAAATAACTTGAAAGAAGTTGAAGTTATTTTGAAAAGTGAGGCAGTTTTAGCAGTTTCTCCAAAAGTTTCTCCTGAAATCCAAAAACACATCGATACTTTAAAATTCAGAATTCAGGCAGTTTTAAGAGCTAGAAATTCAAAGTATATTTTAATGAATGTTCCAAATGATAAAATTGAAGCCGTTGGAAAAATCCTTCCAGTTCTTAGAAGTTTGACAGTTCTTCCTTTGGCTCAAGAAGGCTGGAGCAGTGTACACTCTGTAATCGATAAAGATACTTTCTGGGATGTAATAGATCAATTGAAAGAAGTAGGAGCAGAAGGAATTCTAGTTTGTCCAATTGAGAAAATGGTGCTATAAAAATAGAAGTTCCAATATGAAAATTCCAAATTCCAAACTGTAGATACTGCTTTGCGAACTTAGCATTTTTCAAGACAAAGAGAATAATAAAACCTTGCGCCCTTTGCGGTAAAAAAAATAAAGGCATGAATAAAATAGATAATCCAAAACCAGAAATCTGGTCAGAAATATTAAAAAGACCAACACAAACTGTTGATGATATTGAAGTTACAGTAAAAGAAATCTTTAAAGAAGTTCAAAGAAAAGGAGATGAAGCTGTGGCAAAATATACTTCAATTTTTGACGGAATTTCGTTAGAGAACTATGACGTTTCTCAAGCAGAAATTGAAGAAGCAATTAGTCTGATTCCGATTGAATTGAAAGAAGCGATCGAACTAGCAAAAAACAATATTTATAACTTCCATAACGCTCAAAAAACAGATCGCGTTTCTGTTGAAACTATTGATGGGGTAAATTGCTGGCAGGAAAAAAGACCAATTCAGAAAATTGGTTTATACATTCCAGGTGGTACAGCACCATTGTTTTCAACTGTTTTAATGCTTGCGGTTCCAGCAGAAATTGCGGGTTGTAAAGAAATTGTATTGTGCTCTCCTCCAGATAAAAAAGGAAAAATTAATCCCGCAATTTTATATGCCGCAAATTTATGTGGTGTAACTAAAATTTTGAAAGTTGGTGGAATTCAAGCAATTGCAGGAATGACTTTCGGTACACAATCTATTCCAAAAGTGTATAAAATTTTCGGACCAGGAAATCAGTTTGTAACCGTAGCAAAACAATTGGCAACTCAGTTTGGAGTTGCAATCGATATGCCTGCCGGTCCTTCAGAATTGTTAATTGTGGCAGACGACTCTGCTGTTCCTGCTTTTGTGGCTTCAGATTTATTGTCTCAGGCTGAGCATGGAACTGACAGTCAGGTAATTTTAGTTTCGACTTCAAGAAAGCTAATTGATGAAGTCGAAAAAGAGGTTCAGTCTCAATTAGAAGTGCTTCCAAGAAAAGCCATTGCAGAAAAAGCGATTGAGAATTCGAAATTAATTTATGTTGAAAATGATCAGATTGCTTTAGATTTAATTAATGAATACGGGCCTGAGCATTTTATTATCTGTTCAGAATATGATGATTTCTATTGTAACGGAATCGTAAATGCAGGTTCTGTTTTCATCGGAAATTATACGCCAGAAAGTGCAGGAGATTACGCGTCAGGAACCAATCATACTTTGCCTACAAATGGCTATGCTAAGAATTATAGCGGCGTAAATCTGGACAGTTTTATGAAATCGATGACTTTTCAAAAGATTTCAGAAAAAGGAATTCAAAACATTGGAAAAGCAATAGAGTTAATGGCTGAAGCCGAAGGATTACATGCGCATAAAAATGCTGTGACATTAAGGTTGAAGAGTTTAGATTAAGAAAGAGGCAAGAAGCAAGAAGCAAGAAGCAAGGACAAAGAAAACAGCATGATAGAAATCTTTTGTCTTTCATCTTGATTCTTTCTTCTCAAAAAAGATAAAAAAAAATGAAATTCGATATAAATACAATTACACGTGAAAATGTAAAATCTTTAAAACCCTATTCTTCTGCAAGAGATGAGTTTGAAGATTTTGATACAGCCGAAATGATTTTTTTGGATGCCAATGAAAATCCGTTTCAAAATGGAGTAAACCGTTATCCAGATCCGCAGCAAAACTCAGTTAAAGCGATTTTGGCTAAAAACAATAATACGAAGCAAAGTCAGATTTTGCTGGGAAATGGAAGTGACGAAGTTTTAGATTTGCTTTTTAGAGCTTTCTGTGAACCGAAAAAAGACAATATTATTTCTCTGCCTCCAACATACGGAATGTATGGTGTTTTAGCAAATATCAATGCTGTAGAAAACAGAGAAGTTCTGTTGGCAACGGATTTTCAGCCTCAAGTTGAAAAGATTTTAGAAGCGGTTGATGAAAATACAAAAATCATCTTTTTATGCTCGCCAAACAATCCAACTGGAAATTCATTCTCAGACGAAAGCGTAGTGAAATTACTTCAAAATTTCAAAGGTTTAGTCGTAATTGATGAAGCTTATATTGATTTCTCAAATAAAGAAAGCTGGCTGACAGAAATAGATGAATACCCAAATTTGGTGATTACACAAACACTTTCTAAAGCTTATGGTTTAGCTGGAATTCGTTTAGGAATCTGTTATGCTTCTGAAGCTGTTATTTCGGTTTTAAATAAAATTAAACCGCCTTATAACGTAAACGAATTAACGCAGCAAAGAGCGAAAGAGCGATTAAAAGATTCAGAAAAAATTAAGCAAGAAATAGCCTCTATTATTGAGCAAAGAGAAGAATTACTTAAAGTTTTACTTGAGGTAAGTTTTGTTGAAAAAGTATATCCAACAGAAGCTAATTTTATATTAGCAAAAGTGGATGATGCGGACAAAAGATACGATCAATTAATCGAAAAAGGAATTGTGATTAGAAACCGAACTACACAACCTTTATGCGAAAATTGTCTTCGTTTTACAATTGGAACAAAAGAAGAAAACGCTGTTGTAATTAGAGAATTAAAATTGTTGAATTAAAAAATATAGCCACAGATTATACAGATTAAAAGGATTTTTTATTCTGTTTGTGTTTGATTTTTTTGCCACGAATTACACGAATTTACACGAACTGAATTAGTGAAATTTGTGTAATTCGTGGCAAAAGGAAATTATTTTAATCCTTTTAATCTGTGGCAAAACAAAAAAATATGAAAAAAGTACTTTTTATCGATCGTGACGGGACGATCGTTTTAGAACCTGAAAATTACCAATTAGACAGCTTGAATAAACTGGAATTTTATCCAAAAGCATTTCAATATTTGGCTAAAATTGCAAGCGAATTAGATTACGAATTGGCAATGGTAACCAATCAGGACGGATTAGGAACTGATAGTTTTCCTGAAGATACATTTTGGCCAACACAGAATTTTATTCTAAAAGCTTTTGAAAATGAAGGAGTTGTTTTTGATGAAATTTTCGTAGATAGAACTTTTCCAGAGGAAAATGCGCCAACACGTAAGCCAAGAACAGGAATGCTAACTAAATACCTAAATAATCCAGAATACGATTTAGAGAATTCTTTTGTTTTAGGAGATCGTTTAACTGATGTAGAATTGGCTAAAAATCTGGGTGCAAAAGCCATTTTCATGAATGATACGGATGGTGCAGGAAGCAATGAAATTTCAGCTAAACGTGAAGAATTGAACGAAACAATTGCTCTACAAACGATGGATTGGAAGAAAATCTATGAGTTTTTGAAGTTAGAAGCTCGTTCAGCATCAATTACAAGAAAAACTAACGAAACGGATATTTATATCAATCTAAATCTTGATGGAACAGGAAAAAGCAAAATAGACACCGGAATTGCCTTTTTTGACCACATGTTAGACCAAATCTCACGTCATGGTCAAATGGATCTGGAAATCACTGTAAAAGGAGATTTAGAAGTAGATGAGCATCACACCATCGAAGATACTGCTATTGCTTTGGGAGAAGTTTTCGCGAAAGCACTAGGAAACAAATTAGGAATTGAGCGTTACGGATTCTGTCTTCCAATGGATGATTGTTTAGCGCAAGCAGCAATTGACTTTGGTGGAAGAAACTGGCTGATTTGGGAAACGGAATTCAAACGTGAAATGGTTGGTAAAATGCCAACAGAAATGTTTTATCACTTCTTCAAATCGTTTACAGACGGTGCAAAAGCCAACTTAAACATAAAAGCAGAAGGAATCAACGAGCATCATAAAATCGAGGCGATCTTTAAAGCTTTCGCAAAAGCGATAAAGGTAGCCGTAAAAAGAGATACCGAAAAAATGATTTTACCTTCGACGAAAGGAATGCTTTAATTGAGTCGAAAGTTAAAAGTCATAAAGTCGAAAGATTTCAAATTATGGATATCAAAGAGCGACTTTAAGACTTTAGACTTTAGACTTTAAGACTAAAATTAAATGAAAATAGTAATTATAAATTACGGAGCAGGAAATATTCAGAGCATTATGTTTGCTATTGAAAGATTGGGTTTTAAAGCCATTTTGAGTAATAATCCAGACGAAATAAAAGCTGCTGATAAAGTGATTTTTCCTGGCGTGGGCGAGGCGAGTTCGGCGATGGAAAAACTTCGTGAAAGTGGTTTGTATAGTTTGATTCCGCAATTGAAACAGCCAGTTTTGGGAATTTGCCTCGGAATGCAATTAATGTGTAATAAAACAGAAGAAGGAAATACAAAAGGTCTTGGGATTTTTGATGTGGATGTTTTGAAATTTTCAAGCAATGTAAAAGTGCCTCAAATGGGATGGAATCAAATTTATGATTTAAAAACCGATTTGTTTAAAGATATTTCTGAGAATGAATTTATGTATTTGGTTCATAGTTTTTATGCACCCAATTGCAAGGAATCTATCGCCACAACAAATTACGATGTTGAATACGCATCGGCTTTGCAAAAAGATAATTTTTACGGAACTCAGTTTCACCCAGAAAAAAGTGGCGATGTTGGAGAAAAGATTCTAGGTAATTTTTTAAAAATGCCAATTTAAATATCAAAAATCAATATCAATCAAAATACCAATTTTTAAGAATCAAAAAGACTTTAAGACTTTAGACTTTCAAACTTTAAGACTAAAAATAAAATGAGAATAATACCAGCCATAGATATCATTGAAGGAAAATGCGTTCGTTTGTCCAAAGGTGATTATGATACTAAGATAATTTACAATGAAAATCCGCTTGAAGTGGCGAAATCATTTGAAGCACATGGAATCGAATATCTGCACTTAGTAGATCTTGACGGTGCAAAATCAAGCAAAATTGTCAATTATAAGATATTAGAACAAATTGCAACTCAAACAAGCCTTAAAATTGATTTTGGTGGCGGATTAAAGTCTGATGACGATTTGAGAATTGCTTTTGAAAGTGGTGCAAATCAAATTACAGGCGGAAGTATTGCTGTAAAAAACAGAGCAATTTTCGAAAAATGGATTTCAGAATATGGTTCAGAGAAAATCATTTTGGGCGCTGATGCAAAAGATGAAAAAATTGCTGTTTCTGGTTGGTTAGAAGAATCTAATGAAGATTTAGTTCCTTTTATTCAAGATTATCAATCAAAAGGAATTCAGTATGTCATTTGTACTGATATTGCCAAAGATGGGATGCTTCAAGGGCCAAGTTTTGATCTTTACAGTAAAATTTTAGGAGAAGCAAAAGACGTAAAACTAATTGCTTCTGGCGGAATTTCAACTTTCGACGAATTACCAAAACTAGCCGAATTAGGTTGCGAAGGAACAATTATTGGTAAAGCAATTTACGAAGGAAGAATTAGTTTGAAACAATTAGAGAATTTTATAATTAGTAAATGAGAAAATTTGATAATTAGATAATGATTTAGCAAATGCAGAAAATTATCTAATTGACTAATTATCTAATTAACACATTAAATAAATGTTAGCAAAAAGAATAATACCTTGCTTGGATATAAAGAACGGAAGAACGGTAAAAGGCGTTAATTTCGTTGATTTGCGCGATGCTGGCGATCCTGTAGAATTGGCTGAAATTTATTCTGCTGAAGGTGCAGATGAATTGGTTTTCTTGGATATTTCGGCAACAGAAGAAAGACGCAAAACACTTGTGAATATGGTGCGAAGCGTAGCAGAAAAAATCAATATTCCGTTTACGGTTGGTGGTGGAATTTCATCTATAGAAGATGTTGATATCCTTCTGAATAATGGAGCTGATAAAGTCTCAATTAATTCATCGGCAGTAAAAAATCCGCAGTTAATCAATGATTTGGCTAAGAAGTTTGGAAGCCAATGTGTTGTAGTTGCAATCGATGCTAAACAAATCGACGGAAAATGGATTGTACATTTAGTTGGCGGAAAAGTACCAACTGAACTGAATTTATTCGACTGGGCTGTTGAAGTGGCAGAACGTGGTGCGGGAGAAATCCTTTTTACTTCAATGGATAATGACGGCACTAAAAATGGTTTTGCAAACGAAGCTTTGGCTAAACTTTCAGAATTGGTAAACATCCCGATTATTGCTTCTGGAGGAGCCGGAAATATCCAGCATTTTGTTGATTCGTTTAAAGAAGGAAAAGCAGACGCGGCTTTAGCAGCAAGTGTTTTTCACTTTAAAGAGATTGAAATCAAAGCATTGAAACAAGAATTAAGAAATAATAATATTGAAGTTCGATTATAGTTTTGACTTTAAGACTTTGGACTTTACAACTTTAGAATAAAATTATGGAAATCGATATCAAAAGCGCACATGGACTAATTCCCACGATAATTCAGGATTCAGAAACTAAAAATGTTCTGATGCTGGGCTATATGAATGAAGAATCGCTTCAAAAGACAATAGAAACACAAAAAGTAACTTTCTTCAGCCGTTCCAAGCAAAGACTTTGGACAAAAGGCGAAGAGAGTGGTAACTTTTTAAATTTAGTCAGCATTAAAAACGACTGTGATGGCGATACATTACTAATTCAGGCAAAACCTGTCGGACCAACATGCCACACAGGTGCAGATACGTGTTGGCAAGAACCAAATGATGCAAATTATGGGTTTATTTCACAATTAGAAAACACGATTAAAACCAGAAGAGAAAACGCTGATTCTGAGAAAAGTTATGTGGCTTCTTTATTTGAAAAGGGAATCAATAAAATTGCTCAGAAAGTAGGTGAAGAAGCGGTAGAAGTGGTAATTGAAGCTAAAGATGATAATGATGATTTATTCCTTAGCGAAAGCGCCGATTTATTGTTTCATTATTTAATTCTGCTTCAAGCAAAAGGATATCAATTGAATGATGTTGTGGAAGTTTTAAAAGGACGCCAGAAATAAAAATATTTGGTTTCAAGTTTCAAGTTCCATGGGATAACCTGAAACTTGAAACCTGAAACAAACTAAACTTACTCCATAAACTCAAAAGCAGTAAATTCTGTTGGTTGATGAAATCCAAAAATTGAAGTTTTATATGACTGTAAAGCAAGATATTCGGTTGTGTTACCGTAATCAATCCTAAAAGTATTTCCTTTCCATTTTGTTCCAATTTTTGGCTTCTGAAAGCCTCCATTTTTAATTTTTTCAAGACTCGAAAAAGGAATTTTAATTTCTACAGCATATCCTTCGGGAGTTATTTTACTTACAGATTCGAGGCCTTTAATGTCAAAATCCATTGCAGTATTCCAGCCTCCACATTCTGGCGAAATACATTTTAAAAGCAAATCGTAGTTTATAGAAAATGCATTTACGCCAATTTCTATATAATTTTGGCTATCTCCATCGGGATCTAGGAAAATTTCAACTAAATCATCGGTATTAAATATTTGAGAGTCTTTTGTTTGTTGTGTTCCAATAATTTTAGAATCAATAGAATTAAAAGCAACGTAAAGATTTTCATTATTCCACAAAAGAGAGACAAAGGTTTTCTGAGTGGCTTTTTCTTCTGTATTATGAATCACAAATGGGCCTAAAAAAGGTTTATCCCAATCAGATAAATTACCGTCAATTCTTATTTTATTGTTGGTTTTATAGACAGGAATGTTTTGTGAATTTGCAGCTATCGAAAACATCACAATTAAAAAGAAAACCAGCTTATTCAAACTCATACACATGAAATCTAAAATTTTGAGAGCACTAAAATAGAGAAGAATAATCAATTTCGACGCTGTTTATTGATATTGAAATGATAATTTTTCAAAAAAAATAATTCGAATGTTTACATTTGTTGAAGATTAAGCTGGTTTAATTGCCTAATTATTTCAAATTTATAAATAATGAAAAAATACTTTGGTGGCGTAGTTTTCGCCTTTTTGGTTGGTTTTAGTGCCAATGCTCAAGGACTTTTAAATAAGTCAGAAACTGTATTTACGCATCAGGATACTTTGCGTGGAAGCATCACAAAAGAGAGAGCATGGTGGGATTTAAAATATTATCACCTTGATATAAAAGTGAATCCGAAAGAAAAGTCAATTTCAGGTTCTAATACAGTTCGTTACACTGTTTTAACAGAAAACAACCGTATGCAGATCGATTTGCAGCAACCAATGAATATTACCAAAGTAACGCAGAACGGAAAAGAGTTAAAGTTTGAAAGAGACAGAAACGCATTTTTCATCACTTTAAACGAAAAACAAAAAGTTGGCGATACAAAAGAGATTGTAGTTTCATTTAGCGGAAAACCTAAAGAAGCTGTTAAAGCACCATGGGACGGTGGTTTTTCTTGGAAAAAAGATAAAAACGGAAAAGATTTTATTGCTACATCTTGTCAAGGTTTAGGCGCGAGCGTTTGGTGGCCTTGCAAGGATCATATGTATGATGAAGTAGAAAATATGTTAATCAGCGTGAATGTTCCTGGAGACTTAACGGAAGTTTCAAACGGAAGATTACAAAGTGTTAAAAAAGAAAAAGACGGAAGTAAAACTTTCAACTGGTACGTTTCAAATCCTATCAACAATTACGGAGTAAATATTAATATTGGCGATTACGTTAATTTCTCAGAAGTTTTTAAAGGCGAAAAAGGAAATTTAGATTGTAATTATTATGTATTAAAAGACAATTTAGCTCTGGCAAAAGAGCAGTTTAAAGATGCTCCTAGAATGTTGAAAGCTTTTGAAAACTGGTTTGGTTCTTATCCTTTCTACGAAGACAGTTATAAATTAGTTGAAGTTCCATATTTAGGAATGGAACACCAAAGCTCTGTAACTTATGGAAATCAATATAAAAATGGTTATTTAGGACGTGACTTAAGCGGAACAGGTTGGGGATTAAAGTTTGATTTTATCATCATTCACGAATCTGGGCACGAATGGTATGCTAATAATATCACGTACAAAGATATTGCAGATATGTGGGTTCATGAGAGTTTTACAAACTATTCTGAAAGTCTTTTTGTGGAGTATTATTACGGAAAAGATGCTGGTGCAGAATACGTAATTGGATGCAGAAAAAATATTCAGAATGATAAACCAATTATTGGTCATTACGATGTAAATAATGAAGGTTCTGGCGACATGTATCCAAAAGGAGCTTCAATGCTTCATATGATTCGTCAAGTAATCAATGATGATGCAAAATGGAAATCGATTTTGAGAGGTATGAATAAAACTTTTTATCATCAAACCGTTACAGGAAAGCAGATTCAGGATTATATTAACGAACAATCTGGAATTAATTTTAACAGAGTATTTGCTCAATATTTAACTACAACTCAAATTCCGGTTTTTGAATATATGTTTAAAAATGGAACTTTTGGCTACCATTGGACAAACTGTGTTGCTAAATTTGATATGCCAGTAAGAGTAAAATTAAATGGTGTTGAAACTTGGCTGAAACCAACCACAGAATGGCAATCAGTAAAAACAGATAATGAAGATAGAAAACTAGAAGTAGACAAAGATTTCTATGTGACAACTTCTAATATAGTCGAATAATTTTTTTTAATTTTCAATATAGAAAATCCCAAATTCCAAATTTCGTTGGAGTTTGGGATTTTTTTTGATTCTAAAACCCGACAGGTTTTAAAAACCTGTCGGGTTTGTTGTTTTTAGTATTTAGTATGTCATTTCGACGAAGGAGAAATCTTCGCAAGAAACTCCACAAATATTGGGCTTTCGTTATGGAGCTACTTATGAAGATTTCTCCTTTGTCGAAATGACAAAAACCTTGAATTTAAAGGCTTTTTTTATTAGAATTTGGAAGTTCTTTATGGGATTTAAACCTATCGATTATTCAATTTAGCTTTCTCCTTTATAATATCAGCAATTTTTCTGTTTTCGATTTTGCTTTCCAGCCACGAAATAATATCAAGATATAAGAAAGCTCTTTTTTCGTAAGTGTTTTTCTCAAGTTCTACGAAACGGGCGTGCATTTTTTTAAATTCCTTTTTAATATCAGCAGGATAGAAGTTGTTTAGATTTCTTAAAAACTTAATAATCTCCTTTTGGACTTCGTGCAAGTCGTTCATTTTTAATAAAAACTTATAGGTGCTCTTTAGGTGATTTTCTAAGTAATAATCTTTTCCAATTTCATAATGTGCAATCAGAGATAATAATCTTGCAAAACACATTAAATCTTCACGCATCGTCAAGTTTTTATTGTTGATGATCTTATCTAAATAATTAATGCATTCATTGTATTTTTCGTTACCAAAATAAATAGAAGCAATTTTATAGAAAAACAACATTTCGTGATGTTCGTCAAGATGTTCACTGTGTAATTTAAGTTTGCTTAAAATCTCTGGAATCAAATATTCGCTTTCTGCAAAAGTTCCTTCTAATATATGTAGGTTTAATTTGTTGTTGTATACATATAAAAAAGACAGTGAGGCAAGATTGTCATTTACTGGAAATTTAAGATCGGTAATCGTTTCTTCTAAAAGATTTAAATATCTTTTAAAATTTGATGTGTATTTCAACATGTAAAGCGATTCCAGAAAATAATGATTTCCTTTTAAGAAAAATACTGGATTCAGATAAATCATATTTGGATTATCATAAAAAAGCTGAACCCATTTATAGGCAAACTTGTAACTCGCCAAGAAATCTTGAACTAGAAAGCTTCGCCAAAGATTAGCGTTATAAAACCAGTATTTCTCGCGGAAACCAAATTTGCTTTCATCTAGTTTTGAGATATGTCTATTAAAATAGTCGTCTATATATTTGTACTCCTCGTCACTTTTTACGTAACCAGTTTTTAGCATGATTCCGTATAGCTGAAGCGATAAATTAGACAGTTTGCTTGAAATCGTATTTCTATAGTTTAATTCTTTGGCCTGAACAACCAATTCGTCAGCACGTCCTTGAATACTTCGTGTGATATATTGCGATTCAATAAGTTTTTCGAATTCAACAATTTCATACGCCATATATTTTTCGTCATTCTCTAAAGCTTGCTGTTTTGTTTTGTCTAGAATTTTCAAACTCTGCTTGTATAATCCTTTATTATAAAGAATAACAGCAAAATCCATTTGTTCGCGAAGCTGATAACGAATATTCTGGCTAGGAATATTTAATCTTATACTGACAAGAATTTGTTTGTATAAGTATGATTTTAAGTTAGATAGCTGCACTTTTTGGATTGTACCACTTTTCAGAATGAGTTTTTCATCGTAAACTTCAGATTTATCTAAAATATTGAATAATTCGATAAATTTTGTGTTTGAACTCGTTTCTAATCGGCTTGCAAAAATTTTAAACTGCCTTTTTTCTGATTTCGAAAGTGATTTGATTAGAACAAATAAGAAATCTTTTTGATGGTTAGCCATTGTAAAAAATAATAATATAACTTATTGATTATAAGTTAGTTAATAAGGTATAAAACGTTTTATAAATAGTATAATTTCATTAAAATGAATTTCATACTGTAATAGTACAATATATATTTGTTATCAAGATGTGAAATTACATTAAATAAATGAATATGAATAGAGAGAAAGTTCAAATTTTTGACACCACATTGCGAGATGGTGAACAAGTTCCAGGATGCAAGTTAGATACTAAACAGAAATTAGTTATCGCAGAACGACTAGACAAAATGGGAGTTGACATTATCGAAGCAGGCTTTCCTGTGTCAAGTCCAGGCGATTTTTTATCGGTCTCTGAGATTTGTAAAATTGTAGAAAATGCAACCGTCTGCGGACTAACAAGAGCCGTGAAAAATGACATTGATGTTGCAGCAGCTGCCTTAAAGCATGCTAAGAAACCTAGAATCCATACTGGAATCGGAACTTCAGAATCTCATATACTCCACAAATTACAAACTACGCCTGAAGATATTATTGCAAGAGCGAAATTTGCTGTATCACATGCTAAATCTTATGTAGAAGATGTAGAATTCTACGCAGAAGATGCTGGTAGAACAGACAATGCGTTCTTAGCTAAAGTTTGTGAAGAAGTTATTAAATCTGGAGCAACTGTATTGAATATTCCTGATACTACTGGATACTGTCTTCCAGAAGAATACGGGGCAAAAATTAAATATTTAAAAGAAAACGTAAAAGGAATCGAAAACGTAATTCTTTCATGCCACTGTCATAATGATTTAGGAATGGCAACTGCAAACTCAATCGCAGGAGCTATAAATGGAGCAAGACAAATAGAGTGTACTATTAATGGTATTGGTGAAAGAGCTGGAAACACTGCACTTGAAGAAGTGGTAATGATTTTTAAACAACATCCTTACTTAAATTTAGATACAAACATCAATACAAGAGAATTAAACGAAATGAGCCGTTTGGTTTCTGAAAGTATGGGAATGATTGTACAGCCAAATAAGGCGATTGTTGGAGCAAATGCTTTTGCCCACAGTTCTGGAATTCACCAAGATGGTGTAATCAAAAACAGAGCAACTTATGAAATCATGGATCCGTTAGACGTCGGAGTAAATGAATCTTCAATCATTTTGACAGCAAGAAGCGGAAGAGCTGCTTTGGCTTACCGTGCCAAAAAAGTAGGTTACGAATTGACAAAAGTACAGTTGGATATCGTTTACATCGAATTCTTGAAATTCGCTGACATTAAAAAAGAAGTTGTAGATGCAGATATTCATCAAATTATAGAAGCTTCTAAAATAGAAGTTAATATCTAAAAAATAAACTAGGAACAATAAGGATTTAAAGACATAAATAGCGAGAGATTATGAATTTAAAAATTGCAGTTTTACCAGGAGATGGAATTGGACCTGAAGTAATATTACAAGCTAAGAAAGCTATGTACGCCATTGGCGAAGTGTATAATCATGAATTTGTTTTTGAAGAAGCGCTGATGGGAGCGGTTGCTATCGATAAAACAGGAAATCCGTTACCGGAACAAACTTTAAATCTGTGTTTAAACACTGATGCAGTTTTACTTGGTGCGATTGGAGATCCTAAATATGATAACAACCCAAATGCAAAGGTTCGTCCGGAACAAGGATTGTTGAAACTGCGAAAAGAATTAGGATTGTTTGCTAATATTCGTCCTATAAAACCTTATAAAGCCTTAATTGAATCTTCTCCTTTAAAAAGAGAAATTATTGAAGGAGCTGATTTTACCATTTTTAGAGAATTAACTGGTGGAGCTTATTTTGGTGAAAAAACACTTAATGAAGAAGGAACACATGCTTCAGATTTATGTGCATATTCAGAAGAAGAAATTACCAGAATTGCTCATTTAGCTTTTCAATCAGCACAAAAGCGACGCAAAAAGCTAACAATGGTGGATAAAGCAAATGTTTTGGAGACTTCAAGATTATGGAGAAAAGTAGTTCAGAAAGTGAGCGAAGAGTATTCAGATGTTAAGCTTGATTTCTTATTTGTAGATAATGCAGCAATGCAGTTAATCTTAAATCCGAAACAGTTTGATGTGATTTTAACTGAAAACTTGTTTGGAGATATTTTATCTGATGAAGCCAGTGTAATTACAGGTTCAATTGGTTTATTGCCATCTGTGTCTTTAGGAGAAAAAAATGCTTTGTTTGAGCCAATTCACGGATCATATCCGCAGGCAAAAGGAAAAAATATTGCCAATCCGATTGCTTCGATTTTAGCGGCAGCGCTTTTGTTAGAGCATTTTGGATTAACTAAAGAAGCTCATGTAATTTATAAAGCGGTAGAAAAAGCAATTGAATACAAAGTAGTTACAGTTGATTTGAAACCAGATTCAAAGTTTGGAACTAACGAAGTAGGAGAGTTTGTTTCTAATTTTATTTTCAGCAAAGATGATTTGCTGTATTTCAATAATGACAATGTTAGTATTGGGCAATCTACAATTGTTTAATATTTTTTGTTAAAATGTGAATATAATAACAAGAAGTATTTGAAATGTTGAGATTTTATTTTTTTACTTCCAGAAGTTTGCTTACTTTTGTGACACTAAAAAAAATAAATGATGCAAATCTCAATTATTATTACTTCTGTCGTTGTTGTCAATGTGATTCACACATCTGCATCGGGAATGTTATAAATATAATTGAAAGACTATATTACAAACCTTCCAAATACTGGAAGGTTTTTTTTTGAATTAAAATAAAAAATAAATAAAACAATAATGGAATTAAATAAGTACAGCAAGACCATCACACAAGATCAAACACAGCCAGCGGCACAAGCGATGTTGTACGGAATTGGTTTAACTGAAGAAGATTTAAAGAAAGCACAAGTTGGTATTGTGAGCATGGGTTACGATGGTAACACTTGCAACATGCACTTGAACGATTTAGCAAAAGATGTTAAAAAAGGTGTTTGGGATGCAGATCTTGTCGGACTTATTTTTAATACCATTGGTGTTAGTGACGGAATTTCTAACGGAACTGAAGGTATGCGTTATTCACTAGTTTCTCGTGATGTAATTGCAGACTCTATCGAAACAGTTGCGGGTGCACAATGGTACGACAGTATTATTGCAATTCCTGGATGTGATAAAAATATGCCTGGAGCTTTAATCGCAATGGGAAGATTAAATCGTCCGTCTCTTATGGTTTATGGAGGATCTATTCATTCAGGAAAATGGAAAGGAGAATCACTAAATATTGTTTCTGCTTTTGAAGCTTTAGGAAAAAAAGTAAAAGGAGAAATTACTCCAGAAGATTTTAAAGGTGTTATCCAGAATGCTTGCCCAGGAGCTGGTGCTTGTGGTGGTATGTATACTGCAAACACAATGTCATCTGCAATTGAAGCATTAGGAATGAGTTTACCATACAGCTCTTCGAACCCTGCTTTAAGTCAAGAAAAAAGAGATGAATGTCTTGTTGCTGGAGCTGCTATTAAAATATTATTAGAAAAAGATATTAAGCCAAGAGACATTATGACTCGTAAGGCTTTTGAAAATGCTATTACAATTGTAGCCGTTTTAGGAGGTTCTACAAATGCTGTTATGCACTTAATTGCAATGGCACATTCTGTTGGTATAAAAATAACTTTGGATGATTTTCAGGCTATTAATGACAGAACTCCTGTTTTGGCCGACATGAAACCAAGTGGTAAATACATGATGGAAGATGTTCATGAAGTTGGTGGTATTCCTGCTGTAATGAAATACTTGCTGAAAGTGGGGCTTATTCATGGAGACTGTTTAACTGTAACAGGAAAAACAGTAGCCGAAAATTTAGCTTCAACTCCAGATTTACAAGACGGACAAGAAGTAATTCATGAAATTCAAAAAGCATTAAAACCAACAGGAAATATTCAGGTTTTATACGGAAATCTTGCTTCTGAAGGTGCTGTTGCAAAAATCAGCGGAAAAGAAGGAGAGTATTTTGAAGGGCCGGCGGTTGTATTTGAAGGCGAATTTGAAGTAATTCCAGGTCTTCAAGCCGGGAAAATTAAACCAGGTAATGTAGTTGTAATTAGAGGTTGTGGACCAAAAGGAGGTCCAGGAATGCCAGAAATGTTAAAACCAACATCTGCTATTATCGGAGCGGGATTAGGAAGTACTTGTGCTCTAATCACAGACGGTAGATTTTCTGGAGGCTCACACGGGTTCGTAGTAGGACACGTTACACCAGAAGCTTATGATGGTGGTGGTATTGCACTAGTAAAAGATGGAGATATAATCGCTATTGATGCTGTAAAAAACACAATTGACTTAAAAATTTCTGACGAAGAATTTGCAGCTCGTAAAGCGGCTTGGGTTCAACCAGCGTTAAAAGTTGACAGAGGGGTTTTGCTTAAATATGCAAGATCAGTATCAAGCGCTTCTACAGGTTGCGTTACCGATAATTAATTTAGAATTAAAATTAAACAGTAAAATACCAAAAGCCAAAATCTAATCCAAAACCAACTTATTCAATAAAATGATAAAAACAATTTACAAATCATTTTTGTTTCTATTGCCTTTAGTTTCATTTTCTCAAAATGCAAAAATTGAGAATCTAAAAAAAGAGTATAATCTGCAAGTCAAAAAAAGTGGTTTCATTCTTTTGGAAGATAAGAATAATTCCGAAAATATTAAAATTGCAAATGCTAACGGAGATATTGTTTATTCTTACAAGAAGAATAATAAAACTGGATTTGTAAGCGGATTAAACTGCGGGAAATTTTTCACATCAACAGTGAAAGGAAGCGGTAATGATGGTGGTGGTTATATGATTTTTGAAGGTATGAATGTTGAAATACATGATGCTAAAAATCCAGATGTTGGAACCAAAACCAATTTTAATTTCACAAATGGAGTATGGAATCAGCCTTTTGAGTTTTATAGCTTTTTTGACAGTACGGATAAGGTTGGTATAATTAATTCATGTGGCGAAATAATAGTACCGGCTACATATAAACGTATTGGAAATTTCAACAAAGTTGGACAAGCATTAGCATATACTGATACAGATTTTACAGTTTTGGATACATTAGGTAAATCTTTGCTGAAACAGCCATTTAAGCATGGATTGGAAAGAGTCTTTAAGCATGATTATAACGTTTATGTAAAAGACAACCGTGTGAGATCAAGTTTAGATGGTAAACAGTTTGGAATATTTGATTTTAAAGAAAACAAACAGTTAATACCAAACAACTATGATGAGATTTCACCTATAGATAAAATGTATTATAGAGTTAAAGAAGAGAAGGATGCCTTTGCTTATTTAGCAAAAAAGAATGATATAATTGAGGTTATTGATTATTCAAATTTCAAAAATATTCTTCCTATTTCAGTAGGAGCCAATGGTATTTCTTCGATATCTGAATTAGGCAATAAATATGTGACTATTTTCTATAAAACAAAAAAAATAATTAGACAAGTAAGTCAAACCGTAAGTAACGACGAATCAAAGTATTGCAAGAATGTCTACTACGATGGAAAAGTGCTTTTTGATGCTAAACTAGAAATCGAAGACATTAAGATTTATAAGGATCGTTTGCTTGTGCTTCAGTTATATAATGGAGGATCAATGATTTATGATTTGCAAAAATCAAGTTTTATTGCAACATTTCCAGAGAATTTAATAACTGTATACGATTATGAAATGCCAAGATCAATGGTTTTTAAAAAAGAGTATATGTATGATGCAAGAGACACTTTTTTTAATGTAAGTATTCCATGCAAAGGTCCAGGTTGTCAGACAAGTAATTCAAGTAAAGGAGCTCTTTGCGATTTTAATGGAAAGTTAAGAACAGATTTTTTACAAGATGTTAGTTATATAGTTGTGAAGCTAGATAAAACGCAAGATAAGTTTCTTTTTTTAACGCATAAAAGACCTGCAGATTTTACTTTGAATTTTAACCTTTACGACAATGACGGAAAGTTAAAACTAGAAAACTTTAGAATAGAGGATAATCAAAAAGAATATGCTCTGCTTACAAAAGAGAATACTTTGGTTCTTAATGAAGTTATAGAAAAAACTTCTGTCTATGGCAAAACTGCTTTTGATGTAAGTGGAAATATTATCGGAGAGCGTTATATGTATTTAAGTGATCCAGCTAAAAAAGAAGTAATAAAAACCGAATACACAAAAGAACAAGTCGAGTCTCAGAAAAACAATAGATTCTTAAAAAAATAATTTTTATGAAAATAAAAAATACCATAAAATATTTGCCATTAATTTTTATTTCAATCAATGCTTTTTCACAGTTAAAACCTGAAAAAGTCGATTTAGATAAATTCTCATTCAATGTAAATTATCAAATTCTGCCTGCAAAGTTTGTTGCATTAGAAAAAAGAACTTTTAGTACAGAAACCGTCATTGGTCCAGATTTTACACCTTTTTATTCAAATAAAGAAACATTGAATAACAAATTAAATCTATACGGATGGAAAAGAAGCGTCAGATATTCAAACGTTGATATCGAGGTAAAGCTGAAAAGCTTTAAAATGGGAGAACCTAAACTGGAGTCAAAAGTTGATGAATCGAAAGATAAAAATGGAGTAGTCGTCAAGACCACAAACTATTTTGTAACTGCAGTAATTGAAGCGAAAGGAGTTGCAGTCGTCAAGATCAAAGGAGCATTAACTGAATCTGGAAGCGATGAAGAGATTGTTTATGATTTTAACAAAGATTTTGTCTATAAATCGCTTAATGACAACGCTAATTCTGAAGTTGTAAAAGAGGCTTTTAAGAAAGAAAAAACAGATTTTTATAATGAAAGCATTAAAAATTATGTTGATGGAGTTTTTAGCGATACAAATTATAAACTCAATAAAGTCTACGGATTGGAGCCTACAACTTATAGAGAGAATTTATGGATTATAGATTCTAAAGATGAAGAAGGAGGAATTCAGAAAGAAGCTTTAGAGGCAGTGAAAGTAATTTTTGCAAAAATGTCTGCAACTGCACCAATTGATGAAATTGTATCAGATATGAATCCATTAATTGAATATTTTGACTCTTTAAAAACAAAGTATACAGGAAGTGACAAATCAAGTAAAAAAATCAGATACTCAGCTTATTATAATCTAGGACGAATTTATATTCATTTAGATCAGCCTGAAAAAGCAATTAAAGAAGGAGAAGGATTAATTGCTAATGATTATGATAAAAAAGATGGAAAAAAAATTATAGAGGATGCAAACTATGACTTGGAAAATTTTAAAAAATCAACCTACAAGTCAAAACATAATCCCGTATTATATTAATAAGTATTTAAAATAGTATCTCATACTATATTAAGTGCCAAAAAATAAAAAAAAATGAGAATATCAGGGGCAGAAGCCGTTATAAGATGTTTATTAGCAGAAGGAGTAGATTTAATTTATGGTTACCCAGGCGGTGCTATAATGCCAGTTTACGACGAATTATATAAATTTCAAGATCAATTGCACCATGTTTTAGTACGTCACGAACAAGGTGCAACACATGCAGCGCAAGGTTATGCGAGAGCAACAGGAAAAGTAGGAGTGGCAATTGCTACTTCTGGTCCAGGAGCTACAAATTTAGTTACAGGTATTGCAGATGCTCAAATCGACTCAACTCCGTTAGTATGTATTACAGGGCAAGTTGGAAGACATTTATTAGGATCTGATGCGTTTCAGGAAACAGATATTATCGGAATTTCAACTCCGGTTACAAAATGGAATTTTCAGGTAACTGAAGCTTCTCAGATTCCTGGAATTATGGCAAAAGCATTTTATATTGCACGTTCTGGACGTCCAGGACCTGTATTGGTTGATATTACTAAAAATGCTCAGTTTGATGAGTTTGATTTTAGCTATGAGAAATGTACTGGAATTAGAAGTTATATTCCAGTACCAAAATTAAACTTAGATAAAGTTGCCGAAGCAGCAGCTTTGATCAATAGCGCTAAAAAACCTTTTATTGTTTTTGGACAAGGAATTATTCTTGGCGAGGCAGAAGCTGAGTTTAAAGCAGTTGTTGAAAAATCTGGAATTCCTGCGGCTTGGACAATTTTAGGATTATCAGCTTTACCAACAGATCATCCTTTAAATGTTGGTATGCTTGGAATGCACGGAAATTATGCGCCAAATTTACTAACAAACGAATGTGATGTTTTAATTGCTTTCGGAATGCGTTTTGATGATCGTGTTACAGGTAAATTAAGCACTTATGCAAAACAGGCAAAAGTAGTTCACTTTGAAATTGATCCAGCAGAGGTTGATAAAAACGTAAAAACAGAAATTGCTGTTTTAGGAGATGTAAAAGAATCTTTAGCTGCTTTATTACCATTGTTAGATGCAAAATCTCACGATGCTTGGCACAACGAGTTCAAAGAATTAAGCAAAGTTGAATTTGATTCAGTAATAAAAGAAGAATTAAATCCAACTAACGGTAAAGGAATTTCGATGGGAGAAACTATCGAAATGATAAACAAACACTCAAAAGGAGACGCAATCATTGTTTCAGATGTTGGTCAGCACCAAATGTTTGCTTGTCGTTATGCTAAATTCAATTCGACTAAAAGTAATATTACTTCGGGAGGTTTAGGAACTATGGGATTTGCATTGCCTGCTGCGATTGGAGCAAAAATGGGAAAACCCGAACGTGAAGTAGTAGCGATTATTGGTGATGGAGGCTTCCAAATGACAATTCAGGAACTTGGAACTATTTTCCAGACTCAGGTTCCAGTGAAGATTGTTATTCTAAACAATGAATTCTTAGGAATGGTTCGCCAATGGCAGGAATTATTCTTTGATAATAGATATGCTTCAACAAAAATGATTAATCCAAACTTCATTGCAATTGCTGAAGGTTATCATATCAAATCTAAAAAAGTTACACAGCGTGAAGATTTAGATGCAGCGGTCGCTGAGATGCTGGCTTCAAAAGATTCGTATTTCTTAGAAGTTGTAGTCGAAAAAGAAAATAATGTTTTCCCAATGATTCCAACAGGAGCTTGTGTATCAGAAATTAGATTAAGTTAAGAAAAAAGTTTCAGGTTTCCAGTTTCAGGTTTCAATCCCGATAGTCATCGGGGGTAAAACATGAAACTTGAAACAAATAAAACTAAAAAAACAAATGGAAGATAAAACATTTACCATATCGGTATACTCAGAAAATAATGTGGGTTTATTAAATAGAATATCAGGAATATTCTTAAAGCGTCACATTAATATATTAAGTCTAAATGTTTCAGAATCAGAAATTGAGAACGTTTCAAGATTTATCATCGTAGTAAATACGACAGAAAAATGGGTTCAGAATATTGTTGGACAAATTGAAAAACAAATTGAAGTTATAAAAGCATTTTATCATACAGATGAAGAGACTATTTTCTTAGAAAATGCTTTGTTTAAAATTGCTTCAAGTTTGTTGTTTGATGAGAAACAAATTCAGAATATTATTAAAGAGAGCCAGTCTACAATTGTGACAGTTTCTCGTGATTTCTTTGTGATTTCAAAATCAGGAAGACGTTCTGAAATTGAAGAATTATACCAAAAGTTCAAACCATACGGAATTATGCAGTTTGTACGTTCGGGAAGAATATCAGTTTCTAAACAAAAAATGGAGATTTCTTCTTTATTAGAAACCTTTAAATAATAAAATCTTAGTTATATATAATCAATATTAAATTTCATTTCATTAAATATTAAAACAAAAATGGCAAATTATTTCAATACATTACCACTTAGATTACAATTAGAACAATTAGGAGTTTGCGAATTTATGGAGCAATCAGAATTTGCAGACGGAATTGCAGCATTAGCTGGAAAAAAAGTTGTAATTGTTGGTTGTGGAGCACAAGGTTTGAATCAAGGTTTAAACATGAGAGACTCTGGTTTAGACATTTCTTATGCATTGCGTGCAGATGCAATTGCAGAAAAAAGAGCTTCTTATAAAAATGCAACTGAAAATGGTTTCAAAGTAGGAACTTATGAAGAATTGATTCCAACTGCAGATTTAGTTTGTAACCTTACACCAGACAAACAACATACAGCTGTGGTAACTGCTATTATGCCATTAATGAAACAGGGTTCTACTTTATCTTACTCTCACGGATTCAACATCGTAGAAGAAGGGATGCAGATTCGTAAAGACATCACTGTTATTATGTGTGCTCCTAAATGTCCAGGTTCTGAGGTACGTGAAGAGTATAAAAGAGGATTTGGTGTTCCAACTCTTATCGCAGTTCACCCAGAAAATGATCCAAACGGATTTGGTTTAGATCAAGCAAAAGCTTACGCTGTAGCAACTGGAGGACACAGAGCAGGAGTTTTAAGATCATCTTTCGTAGCTGAAGTAAAATCAGATTTAATGGGTGAGCAAACTATTCTTTGTGGTTTACTTCAAACTGGATCTATTTTATGTTTCGATAAAATGGTTGAAAAAGGAATCGATGCTGCTTACGCTTCTAAATTAATCCAATACGGATGGGAAACTATCACTGAAGCTTTGAAACACGGTGGTATTACAAATATGATGGATCGTTTAAACAATCCTTCAAAAATTGAAGCTTACGAATTAGCTGAAGAATTGAAAGATATCATGCGTCCGTTGTTCCAAAAACACCAAGACGATATCATTTCTGGAGAATTCTCTAGAACTATGATGATTGACTGGGCTAATGATGATGTTAACTTATTAAAATGGAGAGCTGTAACAGGAGAAACTAACTTCGAAAAAACAGCTCCGCAAGACGCTCCAATCTCAGAGCAAGAATATTTTGACAATGGAGTGTTAATGATTGCAATGGTAAAAGCTGGTGTTGAATTAGCTTTCGAAACAATGACTGAAGCTGGAATCATTGAAGAATCTGCTTACTATGAGTCATTACACGAATTGCCATTAATTGCAAATACAATTGCAAGAAAGAAATTATTCGAAATGAACCGTGTAATTTCTGATACTGCAGAGTACGGATGCTACTTATTTGATCATGCATGCAAGCCATTATTGACTGAATTCATGAAAAAAGTTGAAACTAACATTATTGGTAAACCATTTTCAACTTCAAACGGAGTAGATAATGCAGTATTGATCGCTGTTAACAAAGAAATTCGTCAACATCCTATCGAAGAAGTAGGAGCTTGGTTGAGAGAGTCTATGACGGCTATGAAAAAAATTGGATAATAAAAATTTGGGAACTTCCGCAGGATCCGATTCTGCGGAATTTGCACTGTATCAATGATTTGTAATATTTTGAATTAGTAAGCACTTATTAAGAAAAAAGATATAGATGCATATTGCATTCACTTAACTTCAGAGAGTGAGTAAGTTAAGTGAAGCGGATCCCTAAAATGGGGTATATTTTACAAAAATATACTTGTTTGAATTTCTGTTTTAATTAATAAAGATGCTTCTATTTTCAAAATAGAGAAAAATCACGCAGTGCGCATTACAAAATTAATTGTTATTGAAATTTGTTAAATTAAAAAAGGCATAATATCTATTTATTATGCCTTTTTTGCCTTCTATTTTTGATTTAAAAAGTAAAATTTTAAATCAAACACAAATAATTATCATATTTTATTAAATAAATGTTTTTATTTGATAAAATTTATGAATTAAATTATTTCACGGATACGTTCAGATTTAATACATTTATAAAAAAATTCAACAAACGATGAGCTATTACAAAATTGAAAATTTAGAACAATATTTTAAACATTACAATAAGTCAATAAGAGAGCCAAGAAAATTTTGGGGAAAAATAGCTGAGGAAAATTTCACATGGTACCAGCATTGGGAAAAGGTTGTTGATTTTAATATGGCGGAAGCAGAAGTAAAATGGTTTACAGATGCTAAAGTTAACATTACCAAAAATTGTATTGATAGACATTTAAGCAAAAGAGGAGAGAAGACAGCAATTATTTTTGAACCAAACGATCCTTCTGAAGAAGCTTTACATATAACGTATAATGAACTATACGAAAGAGTTTCAAAAATGGCAAACGTCCTTCGTGAGCAAGGTGTTCGTAAAGGAGATAGAGTTTGTATTTACTTGCCAATGATTCCAGAATTGGCTGTTTCTGTTTTAGCTTGTGCTAGAATTGGAGCTATTCACTCTGTTATTTTCGCTGGATTTTCTGCTTCGGCAGTTTCTGCGAGAATCAATGATTGTGAATGTAAAATGGTAATCACATCTGATGGAGGCTACAGAGGAAATAAAACAATTGATCTTAAGGGAATTGTAGACGAAGCTCTAGAAACTTGTCCTTCTGTTACAAAAGTTTTAGTTGCTAAAAGAACTAATACTAATGTTAAGATGAAAGATGGTCGTGATGTTTGGTTACAACCATTATTAGATGCAGCTTTAGATAATAGTGTTGCTGAAATTATGGATGCCGAAGATCCTTTGTTTATCTTATATACTTCAGGATCAACTGGGAAACCAAAAGGAATGGTTCATACTACTGCTGGTTATATGGTATACACTGCGTATACTTTCAAAAATGTATTCAACTACGAAGACAATGATATTTTCTGGTGTACTGCAGATATCGGATGGATTACAGGTCACTCTTATATATTATACGGACCATTATTGAATGGTGCTACAACTGTAATTTTTGAAGGAGTTCCTTCTTATCCAGATTTTAGCCGTTTTTGGGATATTATCGAAAAGCATAAAATTACACAATTCTATACTGCGCCAACTGCAATTCGTTCATTAGCAAAAGAAAGTTTAGATTACATTCAAAAATACCCTCTTAAATCACTTAAAGTTATCGGATCTGTTGGAGAGCCAATTAACGAAGAGGCTTGGCACTGGTTTAATGACCACGTAGGAGATAAGAGATGTCCGGTTGTAGATACTTGGTGGCAGACAGAAACAGGAGGAATCATGATTTCGCCAATTGCTTTTGTAACACCAACAAAACCTACTTACGCAACTTTGCCATTACCTGGGATTCAGCCTGTTTTGATGGATGAAAAACGTAATGAAATTGAAGGAAACCAAGTAGTTGGAAGTTTATGTATTAAATTCCCATGGCCGGGAATTGCCAGAACTATTTGGGGTAATCATGATCGTTACAAAGAAACTTATTTCTCTGCTTTCCCTGGAAAATATTTTACAGGAGACGGTGCCTTAAGAGACGAAGTTGGGTATTACAGAATTACAGGTAGGGTAGATGATGTTGTTATTGTTTCTGGACATAATTTAGGAACAGCTCCTATTGAAGATGCGATCAACGAACACCCAGCTGTTGCGGAATCTGCAATCGTTGGATTCCCTCACGATATTAAAGGAAATGCTTTATATGGTTTTGTTATTCTAAAAGAAACTGGAGAAGTTAGAGATAGAAATAACTTAACAAAAGAGATAAACCAATATATTTCTGATCACATTGGGCCAATTGCGAAATTAGATAAAATTCAATTCGTTTCTGGTTTGCCAAAAACTCGTTCTGGAAAAATTATGCGTAGAATTTTGCGTAAAATAGCCGAAGGAGATTCTTCTAATTTTGGAGATACTTCGACTTTATTAAATCCAGAAATAATAGAAGAAATTATGAAAGAAAGAATTTCTTAATTTAAAATGTAAATAAAAAAAAAGCCTCTTAATTTTAAGAGGCTTTTTTTTACTTTTAATTGAAACTTGGTATTTTGAAATTGATATTTTAATCTGTCTTTATGGAGCAATTTTTAAACTTAAATCGTTTACAAAAACGAGAGGCTGCATGTTGCTCAAGTTAGTAAGCGATAGAACACCTTTTTTATTTTCGTTTACTGCATTTATTCTAAAACAAAACTCATTGCCATCTTTATCTCTTAACGTTATAAATTCGGTAGTATCATCAGAAAAGTTCTGACAGCTGTTCGAGATTGTATATTTGTACATCACGCTCATTCTGTCGTTATTGTAATTGTATACTTTCCCGTCTGGGGTAAAAGTCCATTTTATATTACGGTTGGTGTTAGAGTACCAGCTTCCTAGAATGCGTTTAGACGAAGGATCTTGATTTTGTGCAAAAATTGCTGAAGCAAAAAACAGCAATGGCGCTATAAATAGTAGTTTTTTCATAGATTTTCAATGATAAAAAAGGTTTTATATTAATGTACTATAAAAATACAATTTTACTTAATTTGAAAAATAAGTGAGTTTGTAAATTTCTGTTAATAAAAAAACGCCTCTTAAAATTAAGAGGCGTTTTTATATAGTATTGATTAGAATTTTAAGGATTTATTTAATTCCTAGTCTAGATTTTAGTTTCAAGAACAAAAGTCCAATTCTGTATGCATCTTCTGCAGAAGAATTTCTATCACTTTTTGGAATTTTATAAATTCCGCATAAATCATCCAGAGAAAATTGTTTGTCGTTTATATCAGTCAATTTTCTGTACATTACATCAACATCTAAAGCTTCATTTTTAAGACGTCCACAATTTAAACGTTCTAGTGCGGCATTTAGCATTTCAATATCAAAATTGATATGATGTCCAACCAAAATTGAGTTTCCTATAAAATTAACCAAAGCTTCAAGAGCATCAGGTTCAGGCATTTTCATCATCTTGCTTTCAATGATAAATTCATTTGAAAGTCCGTTGTCCTGAAGATATTTATATTGTAATAAAACTGTTTCGAAATTTTCTTTAATAACAATGCTGTCGTCAATAACTGAAAAGGCTCCAAGAGATAATATAACATCCTTATCCGGATTTAAGCCAGAAGTTTCAGTTGATATCACAACAAACTTATTAGGTTTAGTTTCGAATTTAGTTAAATAGTCTTTCCAGAAATCTGGATAGTCTTTATTGATATTTTTCAGCCAGTCTAGCATATTTTATGAGAATTGCGTCAATTGAAATTTACTCTTAATCAGTTCCTCCAGATCTTTCATTGGGGCTAATGCATTTTTTAATTTCTCTTTGTCAGATTTTGACATTTCTCTTAAATTAATATATTGGCCAGAGTCGTCATTTTTTAATCCTTCAACAGTTCTAAATTTAGAAAGCGTTAAGAAAGCTTCTGCGCAGCTTAAATAAATTTCGGCATTTTTAGAATCTGTAATGGCTAATTGTTTGAATCTAAGATAAGTATTTTGAATTCCTTTTATATTTGCATTTAGTATCAATAGACGAGCTCCGTCGATTAAAGGCATTAAAGCCCTTGTCTTGATATCAAATTTATCTTTATTTGGACCATCTTCTTCAGTTATAAATTTCTTGAAGAAACTCAATGGAGAGTTTCTCTTTAAAGCGTCATTTCCTAAGAAGTCGAAGAATAAAGTGTTGTTAACGGCATTTTTGAAAATTACATTTTCAATTGCTTCTTCAATTTTTGGTTCGCCAAAAACAATTTCATAATCAAAGAAAATACTGCTCAAATCATTACTGTTTTCACCTGGAGTATTCATCCAGCTATTGTATTGTTTTGTCCAGTCGCTCAATGATTTACACCAAAGCATGTTGCTTGCCATATGTCCGTTTGGGCAATAATCATAACCTACTTTTTCTAATATAGAAGTAGCACGTTTAGCTAATCTTAAGAAATAATCTTTTACTTCTCTGTACTTCTCAGGAGTTACATCTTCAAAAATTAAGATGCTGTCTTGATCTGTAAGTAATAATTGCTCCTTACGTCCTTGACTTCCAATACTTAACCAAGCAAAACGTGCAGGAGGGGAGCCCAAATCTAAAATTGCTAGTTCGACAGCTCGCTTTATAATCGCTAAATTAATCTCACTTGCAATATTACTAACATGCGAAATTGGAATATTTTTTTGAATCGAATTCTGAATCAAATCAGATAAACGATCACGTATTTGTTTTAAATCTTTTGGAAGCTGTGAACGTTTAATCTCTTTAATTAATACACCAGGGTTACTTGCTTGTGCTACAATAAGATCGTGTTCAGAAATAATTCCTTTTACTACAGATTTACTTGTGCCATCTTTGGTTACACATAAATGCGTAACATTGTGTTTCAGCATTAGTAATTGCGCTTCTGCCAAAGACACATTTTCTAGAACGGTAACAACTGGCGAAGACATAATTTTGTCTATAGTTGCAGTAATAGGATAGCGTCCAGTTGCAATCTTAGATGATAAATCGGCATTGGTTACAATACCAATTGGGTGATTTTTTTCGCCACAAATTATAATATTATCTAACATTGAATCTGTCATCAAATTTGCGACATCTTTAATTATAGAATCTGCTTTCGTTGTTAATGGCGAATTGTTATAGTTAAGAGACTGAATATATTGCATTTCTGTCTGTTGGTCAATGTAGTCACTATCAGAAACTAATTTACCATTAGAGCTCATGCTGTCCTTTGTGTGACGTGAATTTACAGCAAAACTTTCCAACAGAAAGTTTAAAACGTCTGAATTATTGGCTACAAAAGGTCTAAAAACAGCGATCGGAATAGCATAAATAATACTTTCTTCACGTGCTTTAGCCGTCATCATATAGTTATTTTTTGCAAAAAATGGGCGTAAACCAAAAATATCGCCTTCATGGCATTTATTTATAATAGTTTCCTCAGCGTCCGCAATAGTTGTAAGATTGATGACACCAGAAGCTACAACATAAAAGCTGTCATGAAGCGGATCGTTATTTTGAAATAATACCGCATGTTTTTCTAAATTAATGACACGAATATTCGTGGCTATATCTGATAATTCCTGAAAGGTTAAATTATCAAACGGTTTGTATTCTTTTAAAAAATCTGCAATATGCTCAGCAACTGTATTCATATATGTGATAATTTATTTTTAAAGTATCGAATGTAAAAATAGTAAAATAAAGTCTTACAACGAAAGGTTCTTTAGCAGAAACTAATTATTTTAAAGAAATGTTAAAAGATAATGGCAATAAGACTTAAAAAAGTTTTAATGTTTTGAAATTTTAAATATTTCTAATTCAAAAAAAGATTTTTTATTTAATGAAAAATGACTGTCTAAAGTACGTTTGATGATTTTTTAATATTTGAAAATATTTTGGTTTTAAAATCATACACTGCAATTATAGACGATTTCAATATACGAAAAATGTTTTACTTAAAATCAAACTGTAGATAAATCCAGTAAATGAAATTTCTAATATTTGAGAATTTTTTAAAATAAAAATCATACAGCGTATTTATGGTGATTTGAATTTAAGTAAAATGTTTGAATTGAAATACTAACTTAAATACGGTATGCTAAATTTTTAATATTTGAGATTTTTTTAAAATGAAAATCATATAACGCATTTATAGCGATTTGAATTTAGAATAACAAACTGTATAATCTAGCAGATCAAATTTTCAATATTTGAGAATTTTTTAAAATGAAAATCATATAAGGAATTTTGAGAGATTTCAGTTTAAAAAAAAATGTAAAAGTTTTAATCTAAAAAGAACTAGAAGCAAGGATGATAAATTTTCCATAAAACGAAAACACTGCGTCTAAAAGTTATAGAGCGCGTTGTAGGCAGGTTTCTAAAATATTCTATTTTACATAATATAAATTATAGGTCAAAACAGGATAGTAGCGCTTGAGGCTCAAGGGATTTTGTATAAATCAAGGGTTTTAAAAGCTTTACATATTCTTTACTTTAAATTATCATCCCTATGAATTAAAATAACTTTACTCTCTTCTTTTATATTAATTACACTATTTTATGCTCTGCTTGGTACCGATTTATACATTATAACTTTTTGGGACAATCGTCAAAAACCATTAAAATACTTAGACATTTCATTTGATACGTAAAATATTAGCCCATTACTCAGGTTATACTATTTTTAAATTACTTATCTCTTTTTCTTTTGATTTCTTCTAACATTTCTTCATGTGTAATTACACGACCCTCTACGATGTCTCTTTTGCCTTCTTCAATTGACGCTGTTAGTTCCATCATATAATGTTCTTCTGGAGAAAGAATTTTTGCAATTTCAAGCATTTCATCTGGTGTAAATGAATTGGTTTTTAGTTTTCTGTAGAATGTTGGTCCCGCTATTCCAATCTTATCAATAATATAATTTTTTTTGTACGGCGATTTGTTTATTAATTCGTCGATTTCGCTAACTATTTTTTTATAAGTGAGAATTTCTTGTATCATATTTGATATTTTTTTATTTCGTTTATGTTACAAATATAGTAATAAAAATGATAATTTAGGAGACTTCTTAAGCATCTGGCGTAGCATTAAATGTTTGATGGTTTTAATAAAGTCTTATAAATTGAGTTTTGAATTATTTGAGAAGTCAGATAATTTAGAATTAACATTTCTAAATATCTCATAAATAATTTAAGTAAAAATCCTATATTTGACATTTACGATACACATCAATATGACAGAGAAAAAAGTACATCAAGGTAGAAATATAAAGCGTTTCCGTGAAATGTTGGGCATTAAACAAGAAGCCCTTGCCTATGAATTGGGCGAAGATTGGAATCAAAAGAAAATCTCTATGTTAGAGCAAAAAGAATTGATTGAAAATGATATTCTAAATCAAGTTGCTAAAATTCTAAAAGTACCTGTTCAAGCGATCGAGAATTTTGATGAAGATTCTGCAATTAATATCATAGCAAATACTTTTCATGATAGTGCTGTTGCGAATACTTTTAGAGATGGTTCACAGGTAAACTTCAACTGTACATTCAACCCTCTTGATAAAATGGTAGAACTATACGAGCGTATGCTTGAACAACAAAAGGAAATGATTGAGAAATTGGAAAAGATTATAAATAAAGAATAAAAAGTTCTATTCATATAATTTATTCAAAATCATCTCTTTTGGCACAACATCGCCTCCGCCATTTTTTGTAAACTGAATTACATCATCTTTTACAAATAAAACTGCGCTGGACGAAATACCGTCTTTATCTTTTAATTTTATTTGAGCCTTATCGCCATGCGGATAAACATGTCCGGTAACTTCCAAAATTCCTGAATTTAAATCTTTGTGTTCGCTTGTAACTTCGGCGGTTCCAAAAATCTTATAATTTGATTGTGCAATCGTAATTCTAAAAATATATTCTTTCTTGCAGTCTTTGCATTTTTGGTTTCCCCAAGTTCCTGAGAATTTGTTTTGCTGTGAGAATGCTTGCAAGGAAATTAAAAATGCCAGGAAAAGAAATTTTTTCATTGTAGTTTGTTTTATTAAAATCTGAGCCAAATATAAATTAAAAAAGCATCACAAATTTGCGATGCTTTTTCCAAATTGTTTTAAAATCTATAATTTTTTCAAATAAACCGATTTACCATTTAACGATACGTCAACTTGATTCGTTTTCTCGTTAAATGATGTTCGCAAGGCATTTCCGTTAAAAATGGTAACGTCGCCGTACACATGGCCAGTTTCAGTTGATGTATAATCAAATTTTACTTTTTTGTTTCCTGGCTCAATGCCTAATTTGTAACTTGAAAATTTTGTTCCTCTTAAATCAAAATCTTGCTGCGAATCGATAATTTTTCCGTCAGCATAAAAATTGGTAACCGATTTGCTTAATGTAATGTCCGGATAATACTGATTAACTTTTTTTAGAAGCTCATATTGCTCAACACTAGCATCTTCGAGTTTTGAGGTAATAGTTTGAGCAAATGAAATTGATGTAAATAAAACTGCTAATAATAAAAGGTACTTTTTCATGCTGTCTTAATTTAAAGATTAATAGATAGTTACGCTAAATAATTTTCGCGATTACTTTAATTTATTGTTATAAACTTCTTCAAGTTCTATAACAAGGTATGAAATCTTTACCTTTGCAGAAAATTATAAGCCCTTTTTTAAGATAATGACAACAAAAAAATATATCCAGCTCATTCTGATCTTAGGTTCTTTAACCGCTCTTGGACCTTTTTCGATCGATATGTATCTGCCTGGTTTCTCTGGAATTGCAAAGGATTTAAATACCACTGTCGCTAAAGTTTCTATGAGTTTATCTAGTTACTTTATCGGAATTTCTGCTGGACAATTGCTTTATGGGCCTTTATTGGATCGTTTTGGACGCAAAAAACCTTTATTTGTTGGACTCCTAGTGTATATTCTAGCTTCTCTAGGCTGTATTTATGTGGCTGATATTGATTCTTTTATATTTCTTCGTTTTGTTCAGGCTATTGGAAGCTGCGCCGCAACAGTTGCTTCTGTGGCAATGGTTCGTGATTTATTTCCTGTAAAAGATATACCAAAAGTATTTTCGCTTTTAATGCTTGTTGTTGGTCTTTCTCCAATGCTTGCGCCAACGATTGGCGGTTATGTTACAGAAGATTTAGGTTGGCATGCCGTATTTTTCATTTTGATGTGTATGGGAATCGTGATTTTAGTCGCTTCACAATTTGGACTTCCAAATACCTATCAGCCAGATGCTTCAATTTCGCTGAAACCAAAACCAATTATAACTAATTTCATTTCTGTTTTAAAAGAACCTCAATTTTATACGTACGCGTTTACAGGTGCAGTTGCATTTTCTGGATTGTTTTCTTACGTAGCCGCTTCTCCACTTGTTTTTATGGATATTTATAAGGTTGATGCTAAAACTTATGGATGGATTTTTGCACTAATGTCAGTTAGTTTTATCGGATCTAGTCAGTTGAATTCTATGCTGTTAAAAAGATTTTCAAGCGAACAGATGATTTTTGGCGCTTTAATTTCGCAGTCTGTTATAAGTATAATATTTTTGATTTTGGCTTTAAATAATCTTCTCGGACTTTATCAGACAATCGGAATGTTGTTCTTGTTTTTAGCTTGTCTAGGAATTTCAAACCCAAATACAGCAGGATTAACGCTTGCTCCTTTTGCCAAAAACACAGGAAGTGCTTCCGCGTTAATGGGAGCTATTCAGTTGGGAATTGGTGCTTTGGCTTCTTTTGCAATTGGTGTTTTTGTAAAAGATTCGGTAACGCCAATGGTTGCCATTATGACTACTACAACAATTACAGCATTTATTATTTTAAATATCGGAAAACGCTTTGTTAAAAATAAGGTAGAATTGTCTGAAAGTGATGATATTATGGTTGGACACTAAAAGTATTGAAATCCGACAAAAGAAAATCGAATATTTTAAATCCTAAAAACTACAAAAGCCAAAATCAAAATGATTTTGGCTTTTTATATTTCGTGATATTAGAATTTAGAACCTCTTAACTTTGTTGTCTTTTTTCAGGTCTAATAATCATTCTAAGCGATTGATCTTTTGCAAAATAAGCAACCATCCAATTCCAGAATGTGTTTAGTCTATTTCTATACGTGATTAAAGAAATTAAGTGAACGAACAGCCAGATAAACCAAGCGAAAAATCCTTTAAAATGCCATTTCGGACTTGGTAAATCTACTACAGCTTTGTTTTTTCCTATAATTGCCATAGAACCTTTGTCTTTATAAGCAAACGGTTTTAGCGGTTTGTTGGCTACCATCGCTTTAAAATTCTTAGCAAGATTTAATCCTTGCTGAATTGCAACTTGCGCCACTTGCGGATGTCCATCAGGAAAATTCGCATCACCAGCCAAGATTGCGGTATCGCCAATAGCGTAAATATTATCTACAGCGTTGACTTTATTGTAAACATCTGTAGCCATTCGACGTCCGCGACCGTAACTTTCCTTTGGCATTCCTTCGAAAATTTTGGCAGAAACTCCCGCGGCCCAAATTAAGTTTTTGGTTTTAATGGTTTCTCCGTTTTCAAAATGTACCGTATCATCAACATAATCGACAACACGAGTATGAAGCTTAACTACAACACCAAGTTTAGTAAGTGCGTCAAGAGTATCTTCTTGGGATTCTTTGCTCATTGGAGCCAATAGAGCATCTCCTCCATCAACTAAATAAACATTACTTGCAGATGTTTCTAATTCTGGGTATTCTTTTAATAGAATATTTTTTCTCATTTCGGCAAACATTCCAGAAACTTCAACTCCTGTTGGTCCACCGCCGGCCACAACGATCGTTAATAATTTACGGCGTTTGCGAATATCTTTGCAGATTGCTGCTTTTTCAAGGTTTTTAAGCAATGCATTTCGCATTTCGATGGCATCATTTAATGTCTTCATCGGAATGGCGTTTTTCATCACATTTTCCATTCCGAAATAGCTAGTTTCTGCTCCAGTAGCAAAAACGAGATAATCATAATCTAATTCTCCGTTGCTCAAAGTAATTTTCTTTTCAGCTGGTGAAACAGATAATAATTCGCCTAAACGAAAACTAAGATTCTTTTTGCCTGCAAAAAATTTCCTAAACGGATAACTAATGCTCGAAGGCTCTAAAAATGCAGTTGCAACCTGATATATAAGTGGTGGAAAAAAGTTATAATTATTCTTGTCGACAAGTGTTACTTGTATTTGAGGCTGATTTACAAGTTCTTTTGCTAGATTAATTCCTGCAAATCCCCCTCCAATAATGACTATTTTCATATATGTTGTAATTAAGTAGGATTATAAAATAATTCCTTATAAATATACAACTTTAATATACAATGACAATTGTCATATTTATTACTTTTTGAATTTTTTAACAGGTTTTTCAACTATATCGATTTTGTTCTGTAGGACATAACTCGCCATTAATTTCTCGATTAGTTCGTCTTTTGTAAGATGATGAAAAACAGTTTTCACTTTTGTTTTTAAATCCTGTGAAAGCTCATGATTTGGTTTTGTTTTGAAAATTTGTTTGGCCCATAAAAGCATATTGTTTTCTTCAAGACTTGCAGCAGAAGGTTTTTTAAACTCAGAAAATTTAATTCCTAATTCTCTTTCGAAATCAGCAATTTCAAAAACTTCTTCTTGCTGTAAAACAGTCAAAGAAAGTCCTTTTGCTCCTGCCCTTGCGGTTCTTCCACTTCGGTGAACGTAATTTTCGTAAGTGTCAGGCAAATGATAATTAATCACATACGAGATTTCTTTTACATCAATTCCTCTCGCAGCCAAATCGGTTGCAACCAGAATATTAATATGTCCTTCACGAAACTGTTCCATAATTCTATCACGAATTCCCTGCGTCAGACTTCCATGAAGCGCTCCCGAAGAGAATTTATTGATTGCTAGATTTTTGGCTAATTTATTAACGGCAGCTTTCGTTTTACAGAAAATAATTCCTCTTTCGCCATCTCTAGAATTTAAGAAATGCATTAAAACTTCCAATTTTTCAATAGGATCTACCACAATATACTCATGGTCTATTCCTTCATTTCCAACAGTTTCCATATTGGCGCTTATCTGAACTACATTTTTGTTCAAATAATTCTGAATCAGTTGTTTTATGGTTCCAGGAAGTGTTGCCGAAAATAATAAAGTACGATGTTTTTTAGGCAATTCTGCAACAATTTCGTCTAAACTTTCTTTTAGAATAGCCACCATTTCGTCGGCTTCATCCAAAACTAAGTATTCTGTTTGTTTTAAATCAATTGCTTTTCGCTGAATCAAATCGATTAAACGTCCTGGAGTTGCCACAACGATTTGAGCGCCTTCTTTTAATCTTTCGATTTGTGGTTTTATTGGAGTTCCTCCGCAAATGGAAGCAATAGATATATTAGGAATATATTTTGAAAAATCTTCTAAGTTTCTAAAAATCTGCTGACCCAATTCTCTAGTTGGAACTAAAATCACAGCTTGAACTGTTGTCGATTCTGTATTTACCAATTGCAATAAAGGCAAACCAAATGCGGCTGTTTTTCCTGTTCCTGTTTTTGCTAAACCTACAATATCGTGAGTTTCGCCCAAAAATAGCGGAATTGTTTTTTGTTGAATTTCTGTTGGTTCAACAATGTTTAATTCGCTTAAAGCTTTTAAAATTGGAGCCGAAATTCCTAATGTTGAGAATGGTTTAGACATGTTCTTTAATTTGTTTAAAGTTTCAGGTTTCAAGTTACACCAAAAACTTAATAAGTTGAAAGGAGAAATCACATTTACTTTGAAATGCTATTTCTCCTTTTTATAAATTATGATACTATTTTAGATTCCAATAACTTGAAACATGAAACCTGAAATAATTTAACTTTTAAATTATCAATCTGGTTCGTTCATGATTTTTTCACGATACTTTTTACCAATTAATAAAGTTAATCTTTGTTTGTAATCGTCAACCAGCCATTCGCGGTAGTTTTTACTGCATTGGCTCAAACATTTAGAATAACGTTTAATACGATCTTCGATATCATCTTCTAGTTCTTTAGCCAGCATTTTTGCTTCCTGAAGCGTTTCTGTATTATCTACACACATTCCTGCATGCTGATCTAGAGATTTATCTAAAACTACTTTAGAACGAAGGTTTTGTTTGATGATTAATTTATGTTCTTCGTCAACATCAAAACTAACATCGGCCGTTTTACTGAATTTTGCACGCAATTCTGGTGGCATGCTATATTTAAAGAACATCTCGATTTCGTGGTCATCACGAAGATTCTCCAAATAAAACTCTGGCGATTTAAAAATATGCTGCCAGTTTACAGGATCGCTCCATAAACCAAAACGAGCGGCATTGTTACCTAAATCGATAACTGTAAATTCGTCTTTTCCAGGCAATTTACGAGAACCACGACCAATCATCTGGAAATACAGAGTCAGAGATTTCGTTGCTCTGTTCAAGATAATCGTTTCTACAGTTGGTTCATCAAAACCAGTTGTTAAGATTCCAACAGAAGTCAAAATTGCATCTGGAGTCTTCTTAAACCATTGCAGAATGTCTTTACGCTCTTCAGAACTGCTTGTGTTGTCTAAGTGGCGAATATCATATCCTGCTTCTCTAAACGTTTCATATACATATAAAGAAGTATGAATACCGTTATTAAAAATCAAGGTTTTCTTTCCTAAAGAACGTTCTGTATATGCGTGAAGCAGTTTTTCCTGCATCAAAGTATTGGTATACAAATCGTCTGATGATTTTACAGTATAATCACCATTAATACCTACTTTAAGCGAAGTTAAACCAACATCATAGCTATAAGTTGTTGCTTTTGCTAAGAAGCCTTTCTCAATCAATGAACCAATTGTATCACCAACGATAAGTTCGTGGTAACTTTGGTGCATTGGTAATTTTATGTTAGAACTCAAAGGCGTTGCTGTTACTCCAAGAATAAAAGCATTTTTAAATGAGTTTAATAGTTTTCTAAACGAGTTGTAATGTGCCTCATCAATAATCACCAAACCAATATTGTCTAGATGAAGTTTTTCATCATTAATACGGTTTTTTAAAGTTTCAACCATTGCCACGAAACAAGAAAAATCATTCTGATCTGGCAATTCTTTTACTTTACTATTGATTATTTTGTTTGTTACACCAAAACCTGTAAGCATTTTTGAGGTTTGCTTGCAAAGTTCGATACGGTGCGTTAAAACCACCACTTTTTTATCGTTATGAGATAAATAGCGGCGAACGATTTCAGAAAATATCACTGTTTTACCTCCACCTGTCGGAAGCTGATACAGTAAATGATGCTTGGGAGGAGCATTGTCTAAACGGTCAAAAATAGCGTCAATATCGCCTTTTTGGTATGCATACAGTTCTTTTTTCTCTTCTCTTTGTATTTCTAAAGTGTTTTGAGACATTGTTTATTTTTGGATTTTTGCAAAAATACACCGAAAAAACAGTTATTCATCTTCTTTTAACTTAAAATAAATGTTTTTTTTAAATAAAGATTTTTTATGAGAAAGGGTTTTAATAGTCGATTTTTTCCAAAATTGCTTCAAAATCGTACTTATTTCTCCATTTTTGCTCCGAAGTTTCGTTCTGAATTGCGTTAATTCGCAATTTAAAATCGTTAAAAATTCCATTTGAAACAATAAAATTGACTGCTTGCTCAAAAGAATTTAAGATGCTTTTGTAAAATAATTCCTGCTTGATTAAATTTTGAGAAGAAAACGTTTGCGCAATTTCGATATTGTAAAGCATAATATCGGCTACAATATAGGAATCTACACCAAGCATCATAAAATGTTTTATGAGTTTTTGAGCAACCGATCTTCGCATTTTGGCTTTCGGACGCCATTTTGCTCCCGGTTTTTTAATTGGGAAATATTCGTGTGAGATTTTAACCTTTGCCTCCTGAAGCAATTTATCTTCTTTCGGATTAAAAACAAAGTCGTAATACACCTTTACAGGAGCAAATTTCTCGTACAATTCGATCAATTGTTCCTCTAATTGGTCTTTGCTTAATTCGCCTAAATATTTTTTTAAATCTCTTTTACTCATTCTCAAAACTTAAGATTACAAAAGTAAATTACTTTCTTTATAAATACCTCAAAAACCAACGATAATACTTAATTTTGCCGATATTAAACTTAAAAAATACATACATGCTCAAGATTTTCAAAGTTACTGCCATTTTAGAGGGAATCTCTTATTTAGTATTATTTGCTAATATGCTTATTATCAAAAACAATAATCCTGAACTTTACCATACATTATTACGTCCGTTAGGAATGACACATGGTGTTTTATTTATCGGATATATTCTTTTAGCTTTTTTATTGAAAAAATCAATGAATTGGGACTTAAAAACTTTCGGAATTATTTTGGTTGCCTCTCTTATTCCGTTTGGAACTTTTTATATCGAGAAAAAATATTTAGAAACTAAAGCAAATGCATAAGCTTTTGGAGAAAATATTTAATTTTTTATATCCTGTTTTCAGAGACTGGGGAATGAGCCGTAATGTTGCGTCTTATACCAGTCTGATTTTTAATATTCTTATTCTAATAGCGCTGGCATATGTTATTTATTATGCTGCTAAATTTCTTTTGGTTACACTGACAGCCGTTTTTGCACAGCGTACCAAAACAAAGTTTGACGATTATTTAATTCAAAACAAAACAACAAGATATACCGCTTATTTAATTCCGTTTTTCTTTATTTATAAAGCAGTTCCAGTAATTCTCGACAAATATGAATATTGGGAATCGATTTTCGGGAAAATTGTCGGAATCTATATTGTATTGCTTGGATTGTGGATCGTTAGAACTGTTTTTAATTCGTTACGCGATTATTTAAAACAAAAGCCTGAATACAGCGACAAGCCAATTGACAGTTTTGTTCAGGTTATCATGATTGTGCTTTGGATTTTTGGAGTTGCGATGATTATTTCGACTTTATTTGGAATTAAAAAAGGCGAACTGTTAACCATTCTAGGAACACTTTCGGCAATTATTATCTTAATTTTTAGAGATACAATTCTTGGATTTGTTTCAAGTGTTCAGGTTGCGATAAACGATATGGTTCGTATTGGCGATTGGATTACAATGGATAAGTTTGGTGCCGATGGAGATGTTATCGAAATCAATTTGACAACAGTAAAAGTTCGAAACTTCGATAATACAATCACAACTATTCCAACATACGCTTTAAGTTCAGATTCGTTTCAGAACTGGCGCGGAATGCAGAAATCTGATGGAAGACGTATCAAAAGACATGTTTTAATAAAAAGCAGTACAATCCGTTTTTTGAATGATGAAGATTTGCATCAGCTAAAAAAAGTACAGTTGATAACTTCTTACATAGACAGCCGTCAAGCAGAAATCGATAAATACAATGATCTTAGAGGAATTGATAAAACGCTTTCGCTAAATGGCCGAAACATTACCAATTTAGGATTGTTTAGAAAATATATTATGCAATATTTAAATGACCATCCAGGATTGAATAAAAATATGCATATCATGTGCCGACAGCTACAATCTACCGCGCATGGAGTTCCGTTGGAAATTTATGTCTTTTCAAGTGACAAACGCTGGGCAAATTACGAATACATCATGGCCGATATTTTCGACCACGTAATGGCATCAGTTAGATATTTTGATCTTGAAATTTTTGAATTGCCTTCTACGTTAAGTTAGATTTTGTTTCAAGTTTCAAGTTTCAAGTTGATATAGCATGCGCATATTTAACCGCTAAGTTCGCTATCCCGATAGCTATCGGGAACGCAAGGTTCGCAAAGTTTTTATACAAAGCTTTGCGAACTTTGCGTTTTTATTAAACTCCAATACAAAAATAACTTTGCTCCCGATAGCTATCGGGATTGCGGTAAAACACACAAGCCAATCAACTTGAAACCTGAAACTTGAAACTTGAAACTTGAAACAAAAAAACTACTCCTTCTCTATCCTTTCAAAAAGAAACTCAGGATTGTTATATTCAATAGGAACTTCTGGAACGTAACACGGAAGATTAAAATAAGTTCCGATTACTCCCTTTCCTAGATAAAGTTTATTGTCTTTCTTTAAAAGCGCAAGTGGAACTCTTTTCCAAGCGCCACCAAAAGAAATATAATGATAATCGCCCCGAAGCGTATTACCTCTTAAATCGCCTCTTACGTCGCCAGAATCTTTTCCGGTTCCATAATGCGAAATTTCGTAACGGCCATAAAAACGTTTGTCATTTATATGAATATCAAAAATAGCCGTGTCTTTGTTGTTTACAGCGCGGTATAATTGATGATTGTATTTTTCTTTATCTTCTTTGGAATTGCAAGAAGCTAGTAATAAGCAGAGAAACAGAAATAATCGCATAATTTATTTTTAGAAAAACAAAAATAGGTTTTTACAATGGGATTATTTCTTTAACTTTAAGGAAAACTTAAAACAAAACCCCATGGAAGATAGAGACACTTTTTTAAAAGAATTCAGAGGCGAAACTTTAGGAACTGTAAGTGCTCAATCTTCAGCAGATGAGATCTTTCAAAACCAGACCATCAGGCCCATTTTAAAACTTCAAAATGACTTGTTCATTGCTGTTTTTATCAATTATGTAAACAAAAATAAACCCGATTTCTATTCTTACTCGGTTGAAAAGAAGCTTCAGACAATCGAAAATTCCATTCAAAAAGATATTAAATTTAGAAATTCATTAAAAGGAATTGTGATGGCGCTTTTTACAGTAGACGAATACAATACTTACATTCAAAATTCTTCTGATTTGAATAAGCGAATGATGAATTTACTTATTGACCGATTGAAAAATCAGGTTCAATTGTTTGAAGTGGAATCGGATTCTAAGTAATTTTTGAAGTGGAAATCGAAATTAATAGTTCAAATGGAGATTTAAAGGCTTTTAAAGGCAATTCTTTATTATTTTATTCTACAGTTAAGATTAATATTTTTAACAGAATTATAAAAGTATTTAACTATGCTGATATTTTAGTTTTAGAATTAAAAATAACAGACTTAATTTTCAAAAGCAGCTATAAGATCTTGTTTCAAAATAATGATTTGATTAGTCATGTTGCTCGAATTAGCTATGATGATATTTTTTTTGATGAAAATGAAAGCCTAAAAAAACGGTTTGATAATAGGATAATATCTTTCAATTGGAATTATTCTTATTTTCATAAAAATATTAAAATTGCTCAAGTAAAGCATAATACAAAAAAATATCCATGCATAATGGAGTTAAATATAGAGGAGAAAAATTTAAACTTTCTTGATCAAATTTTAATCCATATTCTGTCAACGAGAATTGCTGATCCAAATGATAATTGATCTTCGGCTTAAATATGCTTTAATTTTAAATAACCATTAATAAACAAATGTTCGACCAATTCCGAAACAAATTCTCTTTAACTGATGAAAAATGGAACGAATACATCGGTTATTTCAATCGAATTGAAGTTCCTGCGAAAACTACCCTTTTAGAAGAAGGTGAAGTTTCAAAAAAACTTTATATCATAGAAAAAGGCTGTATTCGGGTTTGGTTTAACAATAACGGAAAAGATCTTACTACGCAATTCTTTTTTGAAAATGAGAGCGTTGCTTCTATCGAAAGTTTCATGAAGAAACTTCCGAGTCCGACAAATATAGAAACGATTGAGCCTTCGGTTTTGTGGTGGATTCATAAAAATGATTTGGATAAAATTCTCGAAGAAATCAAAGAAATACCAGCATTGAGGGATAGTCTCATTAATAAGCTTTTTGAGCGTACTTTTGATTATATGAAATATTTTGTTTCATTTATAAAAGATTCCCCTGTAGAGCGCTATGTTAATTTAATTCAACAAAGACCTCAAATCATATTGCGTGTTCCGCAACATTATATCGCTTCTTATTTAGGCATAACAACTGTACATTTAAGCAGATTAAAAAGCAAATTAGTAAATAAGAATAATTGACATATTAATATCAGCCAAACTTAAACTAGCTTATATAACTTATATGGTTTAAGAAGAAATTTGATAACAAATGTTATCGTCTGCCCATAAACGGCTCTGTAATTTCGCTTCATAAAATTTAATAATTATGAAAGCAGCAGTAGTTTATAAAAAAGGCGAATTGCCTAAATATGCAGAATTTGAAGAGCCAATTGCATCAAATGAAAATGAAGTTTTGGTTTCGGTAAAAGCCGTAGCCATTACAAATCTGGATAAAGGAATTGCAAGCGGAGATCATTATTCTTCGGAAAAAGAAAATCAAAACGGATTTGTAGTTGGAAGCGACGGAATTGGAGTTCTAGAAAACGGAACGAGAGTTTACGCCCGCGGAATCTCAGGAACAATCGCAGAAAAAGCTTTAGTAGAGAAAAATCGAATGGTTGTTTTACCAAATGGAATTGATGATGCAACAGCCGCAGCGATGCCAAACGCAGTTGCAGGTTCGGCAATGGCACTTCGTTTTAGAGCTAGCATCAAATCAGGTGAAACGGTTTTGATAAATGGAGCAACTGGTTTTACGGGACAAATGGCGGTTCAAATTGCAAAACATTATGGAGCTAAAAAGATTATTGTTACAGGAAGAAATGAAAAAGCGCTTGAAAGCCTTTTAGAATTAGGCGCCGATGAAATTGTTTCTTTAAAAAAAGATGATGAATCTATTCTTTCTCAGTTAAAAGAAATCCATAAAAATACTCCGATAGATATTGTAATTGATTATTTATGGGGACATTCGGCAGAACTTATTTTTTCTGTTTTAAAAGGAAATGGAAATTTTACGCATAAAACGAGATATATTTCTGTTGGTTCTATGTCTGGAGATACCATTCAATTATCAGCTCAGATTTTGAGAAGCGTTGATCTTCAATTGTCTGGTTCAGGTTTGGGAAGCTGGACAAAAGAAGAAGTGAAATTGTTATTTTCTGAAATCCTTCCCGAAATGTTTCTTTTAGCATCTAAAAATATACTAAAAGTAAATATTGAAACCGTTCATTTATCAGATATTGACAGAATGTGGAATGCGGAAGTTCCTGACGGAAAACGTTTAGTGGTTCTTGTTTAGAGGTTCTAAGGTTCTGAGTTTTTTCAGACTCAGAACCTTAGCATCTTAGCAACTTAGTATCTTAGGATCTCAAGTAAAACTTCCTCAAATCTATTTCTTGGTAAAAACTGATCTTCTAGTGCTTTAGTAAAAGGAATTGGTGAATCTAAACTCGCTACACGTTTTACAGGAGCATCTAGATATTCGAAGCAATTTTCCATAATTAAAGCCGAAATATCACTTGCGATTCCGCCAAACATGGTGTCTTCTTGGTAGATTATGGCTTTTCCTGTTTTCTTAACCGAAGCAAAAATAGTTTCGGTGTCTAAAGGCTGTAGAGTTCTTAAGTCAATTAAATCGGCATCAATTTCTGGATGTTGCGCTAAAGTTTCTAAAGCCCAATGAACAGTAGCACCAAATGCGATAATGGTTACTGATTTTCCTTCTTTAACCAAAGCGGCTTTACCTAAAGGAATGGTATAATAGTCTTTAGGAACATCTTGATAAATACTGCGGTATAATAATTTATGTTCGAAGAATAAAACAGGATTTGGGTCGTTAATTGCAGTATTTAAAAGTCCTTTTGCATCGTATGGAAATGCTGGATAAACTACTTTTAAACCTGGAGTTTTTGTAAACCAAGCCTCATTGGTTTGCGAGTGAAAAGGTCCAGCCTGAGTTCCTCCGCCACAAGGCATACGAACGACAACATCGGCTTTTTCGCCCCAGCGATAATGAGATTTAGCCAAAAGGTTCACAATCGGATTAAATCCAGTTGAAACGAAATCAGCAAATTGCATTTCTACAATCGCTTTATAGCCGTTTATAGAAAGTCCCATTGCTGCAGAAATTACAGCGCTTTCGCATATTGGTGTATTGCGTATTCGGTCTTTTCCAAAAGCATCGACAAAACCTTCTGTGATTTTAAATGCTCCACCATATTCAGCGATATCTTGCCCCATAATTACAAGGTTTTTATGGCGCCACATGGACTGCTCTAAACTATTTCTAATAGCGTCTATAAAACGAATATTTTCTGAATCTGAATTATGGCTATATTCCTCATATTGATATTCTTTATAAACATCACTTAATTCTCCGCTATAAGTTGGTTCTATCTCTGGTTCGGCATTCGCAATTGCCCAATTTTCATCAATTTCATGCTTTATTTCGGTATGAAATTGTTCGTCTAATTCAGCGGTTAGAATTCCGTTTTCAGTCAAATATTTCCTGAAATTCGTAACAGGATCTCTCAATTCCCATTGATCCATTAAATCTTGAGGAACATATTTTGTACCGCTCGCCTCTTCGTGCCCGCGCATTCTGAAAGTTTTAAATTCCAATAAAACAGGACGCGGATCTTCCTGCATTTCTTTCTTTAGTTGCGATAGTTTATTGTAAATTTCTATAATATTATTTCCGTCAATAATCCAGCTTTCAATTCCGTAACCAATTCCTTTGTCTGCCAAGTTTTCGCAAGCGTATTGTTCGTTAGTTGGCGTTGAAAGTCCATAACCATTGTTTTCTATAACAAACATTACAGGTAGTTTCCAAACAGCAGCAATATTCAACGCTTCGTGAAAATCGCCTTCACTTGTTGCGCCTTCTCCAGTAAAAACAGCGGTAATTTTTTTATTGTCTTGAAGTTTATTCGCAAGGGCAATTCCGTCAGCAATTCCTAGCTGTGGACCCAAATGCGAAATCATTCCAATAATATTGTATTCTTGGGTTCCAAAATGGAAACTTCTATCGCGTCCTTTTGTAAAACCATTTGCTTTTCCTTGCCATTGCGAGAATAAACGGTGAAGCGGAATTTCTCGTGTGGTAAAAACACCCAGATTTCGGTGCATTGGAAGCACATATTCAGATTGATCCAAAACAGCCGTAACTCCAACTGCAATAGCTTCTTGCCCTATTCCAGAAAACCATTTAGAGACTTTTCCTTGCCGAATCAAGATGAGCATCTTTTCTTCGATCAATCGTGGTTTTAATATTTTTTTGTATAAATCTAATAATTGCGCGTCAGTCAGGTTTTGGCGGTAAAAGATCATGTAGTTTTTTGTTTTTTAGTGTTTCAAATATAACAAATTGCTATTGTTTTATTAGATTTTGAAATAAATTTTTAATCAGAAATCTGCTTTTAATGGCTGAGCTTAAGATAATTTTCTAAATATTATATACCTTTGTTAGCGAAAGGTGGTTATGACACCTTTTTTCTTTAAAACAAAAAATGTAAAGTATGCAAAACATTCCTAGTGTAGACTTACGTGATTTCCTTTCGGACGACCCGAAACGTAAACAAAAATTTGTAAATGAAATCGGCAGTGCATTTGAAAACATTGGCTTCGTAGCCTTAAAAGGTCATTTTCTTGATGATCAGTTGGTAGACGAACTTTATGGCGAAATTAGAAACTTTTTCGCCTTGCCAATAGAAACTAAGCATAAATATGAAATTCCTGGAATTGGTGGACAAAGAGGGTATGTTTCTTTTGGAAAAGAACATGCTAAAGGCCGCAAAGAAGGAGATTTAAAAGAGTTTTGGCATTTTGGGCAGTACGTTGACGCATCTTCAAGATGGGCTTCTGAATACCCAGACAATGTTGAAGTTACCGAATTACCTCATTTTAATGTAGTTGGTAAAGAAGCTTATCAGAAATTGGAAAAAACAGGTGTTTATGTTTTAAGAGCTTTGGCTTTACATTTAGGACTTGATGAGTTTTATTTTGATAATTATGCAAAAGAAGGAAACTCAATTTTGAGACCAATTCACTACCCTCCTATTACTTCTGAACCAGAAAACGCGATTCGTGCAGCTGCTCATGGAGACATCAATTTAATTACTTTGTTGATGGGAGCTCAAGGAAGAGGATTACAAGTTCAAAATCATGATGGTGAATGGATCGATGCCATTGCAGAAGATGACGAATTGGTAATCAATGTGGGAGATATGTTATCTAGACATACCAACAATAAATTAAAATCTACAATTCACCAAGTGGTAAATCCGCCAAGAGAATTATGGGGAACTTCACGTTATTCTATTCCGTTTTTCATGCACCCAGTAAGCGATATGCGTTTGGATTGTCTTGAAAACTGTATTGATGAAAAAAATCCAAAGAAATACGAAGATATTTCGGCTGGAGAGTTTTTACACGAGCGTTTAGTAGAGTTAGGTTTAATTAAAAAATAAACTTAAATAAATTTCTCCAGATTCCGAAATTTCGGGATCAGGATAAAAATTCCAAATTCCAAGTTTTTCTTGGGGTTTGGAATTTAATTTTTAGATATCTTTATGCTTGGAATTTATTTTAGAATAAAAAAATATGGACTTTAAAGATCAATTAAAAAATCTGTTTCCAGATCATGTAGAATCAAACGAACCCGAACAAGTTGAGGAACAGGATCATGTGCTTTACGTACAGAAGGAACCAATGATTTGTAAATTTGAAAAAAGAAAAGGAAAACCAACTACTATAATTGAAGGTTATGAAGGCTCAGACGAAGATTTTAAAGTTTTAGCCAAAGAAATTAAAACCAAATTAAGCGTTGGCGGAACTTTTAAAGACGATTCGATCATAATTCAAGGCGATTACCGCGACAAAATTATGGCAATCTTAAAAGAAAAAGGATTTAAAACCAAACGTGTAGGTGGATAAAAAGTTTCAAGTTTAACGTTAAAAGTTTCAAGTTATTTGACTAACCTGAAACTTGAAACAAAAAAAACTCAGAACCTTAGTACCTCAGAACCTTAGCAACTTAAAAAAACATGATTCAATCATCAGAATTAATACTAAACCCTGACGGAAGCGTTTATCACTTAAACCTTCGTCCGGAACATATAGCACACGACATTATTTTTGTCGGTGACCAAAACAGAGTAGAAAAAATCACTCAATTTTTCGATTCAATCGAACATTCTGCTCAAAAAAGAGAATTTAAAACTCAGACAGGAATTTATAAAGGCAAAAGAATTTCGGTAGTTTCTACAGGAATCGGACCTGATAATATTGATATTGTACTAAACGAATTAGATGCTTTGGTAAATATTGATTTAAAAACGCGTCAGCCAAAAGAAAAATTAACCTCTTTAAACATTATCAGAATTGGAACTTCGGGTTCTTTGCAGGAAGATATTCCGGTTGACAGTTTCGTAATGTCTAAATTTGGTTTAGGATTAGACAATATGCTTCGCTCCTATTTGATTGACGATGTTTCTATTACAGAAATGGAAGATGCATTTGTAGCGCATACAAATTGGGATTCAAAAAAAGGAAAACCTTATGTGACGCAATGTTCTGAAAAATTAGAAAAACTAATAGAATCAGATCGAATTTTCAAAGGAATCACGGCAACTGCTGGAGGATTTTATGGTCCACAAGGAAGAGTTTTGCGTCTAAATATTCAAGACGAAGAATTAAATAATAAAATGGATAATTTTAGTTTTAATGGAACTAAAATTACTAATTTAGAAATGGAAACAGCAGCAATTTACGGGCTTTCGGCTCTTTTGGGGCATAATGCTTTATCGTTAAATGCAATTATTGCCAATCGTGCTTCTGGAACTTTTAGCGCAGATCCGTACAAAGCTGTCGATGAATTGATTGCATATACACTGAATAAATTGGCAGGTAATTAATTGATTAATTTATGCAAAATTCTATTCTTAAATTTGAACAGTTATTGAGCGAGAATGTCAATTATATTCCGACAATACAGAATGAAATTTTAGAAGCAAAAAATCCTGGCAAGTGGTCTAAAAAAGAGATTTTAGGTCATTTAGTGGATTCTGCAATTCATAATTTGGTACGCATTACAGAAATTAATTATTCGGAAAAACCATATCGTCATAGACCGTATAATCAGATGGATTTAGTAAATTTAAATCAGTATCAGAAAACAGATATTAAGGAGCTAACTCAGTTGTGGTTTTCGATAAACAAGCAGATTGTGAGAATCATGAAGGCTGTAGATGAGAAGGCTTTAGATTATAAAATCATTTTGAGCGATGAATCTGTAATTGATTTGAGGTTTTTAATGACCGATTATGTTGAACATTTAGAACATCATATTAATCAAATAAGAGCATAAATTATGTTTTTGAGAGTAGCCAGACATACAAATGATCTAGAAAAAATTGAAAATTTTTATGTTGATGTGCTCGGATTTGAACGATTGGGCGGATTTGAACATCACAATAATTATAATGGTGTTTTTATCGGAAAACCTGGTTTAGACTGGCATTTTGAATTTACTCAATCTGATATTAAAGCCAAACATACTTTTGATGAAGACGATGTTATGGTGTTATATCCAAAAACTATTGCAGATTACGATAAATTAGTACATAAATTAACGCAGCACAATATTGCAGTTATTCCATCGCTGAACCCTTTTTGGAATGAAAACGGAAAGATGATTCAGGATCCAGATGGTTATAGAATCGTAATATCTCCTTTAAAAGCTGTAATTAGTGAAATTGAATAATGGAACAAGAAACTCATAAAAAAATATTATTTAAATACTATAGTGATTATCTAGACGAAGTCGTGTCTGAAACAATGTGGGCAGAAATTATTGATCTAGAAAAAGGTCTTTTCAAACTGGATAATATTCCGTTTTTCGGCCCTTTAATTGCTACAGACGACATTTTTTACGCCGAATATGATGAAACAGAAGAACGTTTTATGCATAGAAAAACGATTCAGAATTCTGGAAATTCGATTATTCAGGTGGCAGTTTTAGAAAAAGGATTCGACAAGGAAATCATCAGAGAAAAATTGAAAGCAATTAATTGTTTGTCTGAAGGATTGAATGAAACCTTTTTCGCAGCAGAAATTACTAAAGATGTAGATTACTCTTTGGTAAGAAGCCTTTTGAACGAATATGAATCTAAAGAAATTATAGAATTTGCAGAACCTTGCCTTTCAGAGAAACACAGGGCAGATTTATTAAAAAACTAAACTTAACAATACGATTACGCATACGCATACCAAGCAACTTAACTTAAACTTAAAATAAATGAAAACTGTCAAAATTGCGGGTGTTCCAGAACACTTCAATTTGCCGTGGCATCTATGTATTGAAAACGGCGAATTTGAAGAAGAGAACATCGACTTACAATGGACAAATGTTCCCGAAGGTACTGGGAAAATGTGTCAAATGCTTCGTGATGGAGAAACAGATTTGGCTGTTATTCTAACCGAAGGAATTTTAAAAGATATAGCAGCGGGAAATCCGAGTAAAATTGTTCAGATATATGTGCAGTCACCATTAATTTGGGGAATTCACGTTGATGCAAAATCTGATTTTCAAACGCTAAAAGATCTTAAAAATAAAAAAGCTGCGATTTCGAGATTGGGTTCAGGATCACAATTAATGGCTTATGTAAATGCAAATGAGCAAGGCTGGGAAATGGATGATCTCGAATTTGAAATTGTAAATACAATTGATGGTGCCGTTGATGCTTTGACTAACAAAAAAGCAGATTATTTTATGTGGGAACGTTTTATGACTAAGCCTCTTGTTGATAAAGGTGTTTTCAGACGTATTGACGACTGCCCTACTCCTTGGCCTTCATTTATCATTGTGGTTCGCGATGAGTTCTTAAAAAAGAATGGTAAAACAGTTGAAACGATTCTTAAAATAATCAACAAAACAACTGTTGATTTTAAAGAGATTCCAGAGATAGATAAGAAATTATCTAAACTGTTCAATCAAAAATCTGAAGATATTAAAGAATGGCTGAAATTGACCCAGTGGTCACAAAAAAACTTGACAGAAAAATCTTTTAATAAAATTCAAAATCAGTTATTTGATCTGGGAATTATTGATAAAAAAAGTATTTTTGTAGAAACAGTAAAAGCATTGTAATACTTGCTTTTTGATTCGTATGATGAAATTCCCTAAAATTGACTTACCGCGATTAAAATCTAAACTACAGGTGAAATCACCGTGGGACAGGATTATTATCTCGATTCTAAGTCTTTTAATTACAATTCCGATTTTCATCATACTGCATCAAAATTTAATCGATCTGGAATGGGCATTCAATTTAGATCGCATATTCATCTTTATTTTTGTTTTTGCAGCCATATTTTTTCTTCTGATGTATCTCAGAACAATTATTATTTTGTGTGTTGCAGTTTATTTGTTAATTCTGTTTTATGGATCTGTAATAGGAAATTATGGTTTTAACGAAATCTCAGAAGATTATAATTCTATGATTTATACCATGTCCGACAATCCATATCCGCAAGATATTATTGTGGCAAAACTGCTTCCGTTTCCAAATAAAACAAAGATTATCAATGCTATAGAATACCAAAATCCTAAAGTGCGAAATTTTGCTGTTATGGCAACCACAAAGCATTTTAAAGGCATAAGAGGGTATTCAGATTATCGAACCATAATTCAATGTTTTGCTGTTTTTAAAGAAATAAATGGCAGATGGAATTATGTAAACGATCCAAAAGACGGTGATTATATTGCAACCGCCAGCGAATCTTTAGAATATTTTTCTGGCGATTGCGATGATCACTCTATTTTAATGGCTGCTGCTGTGCGCTCCATTGGCGGAACTCCACGCCTTATTCATACAAAAGGACATATTTATCCTGAAATTTTAATTGGTTCTATGATTGATTTGGAAAAAGTCAATTACCTAATTAAAAATGTTCTTTTTGCAAAAGAAAGTTATGGCAAAAAACTGCACTATCATATAGACGAACGAGGTCAAGTCTGGATGAACTTAGACTATACAGCAACTTACCCTGGAGGGCCTTTCATGTATGAGGAAATTTTGGGAGCTTTAACCTTAAATTAATACGCCTCAAAAAGCCACTTAGACTAATTTTGACTTCAGTTAGAGTTAATTTGTAAACGATTGGTTATCAGTAAAGGCTCCGAAAATAAAGGCTTTCTGCATTAAAAGCAATTCATTTTTATAAGTAAAAAAAATCTTCATAAATATTTGATTTCGAATATTTTAATGTCGTTTTTTTTTGTAACTTTTTCCTGTTTAACTTTTAATCACAAAATCATGAAAAACTCTAAATTATTTACCCTCGTAATTGCCATTGCTGTCGTTGTATTAATTGTTTCATGCCATATGAAAAGAGACAAGCTTGTGAATTCATGGAAAGTTACTGCCGTAGAACCAAAAGAAGCTGTTTCTGATTCTACAAAAAACGCAATATTAGCCAACGGTATGCTTACTTTTACTGAAGATGGGCATGTAACAGGATATTTGCTTCGTGAAATCACGGACGGAACTTATGCGCTAACACAAAAAGGAAAAAAACTTGTTATTAAAGATGAAGTTGGTACGCCTTATGTTTGCGAAAGCACTATAACAGACGATAAATTAATTCTAGATACCAAAGAAGCCAAACTAACATTTGATAAAATTTAAACAGAGAATTATCTCTTAATTAGATACAAAAAACCATTCACTACAATTGTAAAGAATGGTTTTTTGATTTTTAAGACTAAAATAAATATCTTTGCACTTCTTAAAATAAGCAACGCTTTATGTGAAAAATAATTTCTTTCAGGAAAATTTAGTACGCAACCACTTTTTAGTGGCTGCTAAATTATTTATCTATAAAAGAAAGGAATTATGCTTATTCTTCAAAATATCTCCTATCAGCATGAGAATAAAGACATGCTGTTTCAAAACATTAGTTTTGCACTCAACAATCATGATAAAACCGCTTTAGTCGGAAATAATGGTGTTGGAAAATCTACATTATTAAAAATTATTGCTGGCGAATTAAGGCCTTTTTCAGGACAAATTGTACAGCAATCAAAACCCTACTTTGTTCCGCAGTTATTTGGTCAGTTTAATGATTTGACTATTGCTGAAGCTTTACAGATAAAGGAAAAAATAACTTCACTTAAAGAAATACTTGAAGGTATTGTTACCGAAGAAAATCTTCAGCTTCTCAATGACGATTGGACGATTGAAGAGCGCTGTAACGAAGCTCTCTCCTATTGGCAACTCTATGATTTAGATTTAAATCAGAAAATGGAAACTTTAAGTGGCGGACAGAAAACGAAAGTCTTTTTGGCCGGAATTATAATTCATGAACCCGACTTGGTTTTCTTGGATGAGCCTAGTAATCATCTTGATTTTGTCAGCAGAACGTTATTATATGATTTTATAAAATCTACCTCTAGCAAATTGCTTATCGTTAGCCACGATAGAACATTGCTCAATCTTTTGAATAAGACTTTGGAAATGACCAAAAATGAGATTTCTGTCTATGGAGGGAATTATGATTTTTATAGCGAACAGAAAAAAGTTGAAAACAATGCCTTAGAACAAGATGTTCAGAGTAAAGAAAAGGCACTGAAAAAAGCAAAAGAAAAAGAACGAGAAACAATTGAACGGCAGAACAAATTAGATTCTAAAGGAAAGAAGAAGCAAGAAAAATCGGGTGTTGCTAGGATTATGATGAATACGCTTCGAAATAAAGCCGAAAATAGCAGTTCGAAACTTAAAGATGTTCACGCCGAAAAAATCAGTGGTATTTCTGAGGATTTGAGACAGCTGCGTTCATCGCTTCCCGCTATAGATCAAATGAAATTTGGTTTTAATACTGCTTCATTTATTAAAGGAAAAACACTTTTTAAGGCTGCGGATCTTAATTATACTTATGGAAAAAAAGATCTTTGGCATGAGAATCTCAATTTTGAAATTCTTTCTGGCGATCGTTTTGTTATAAAAGGTGCCAATGGTTCTGGAAAAACGACTTTGATTAAAATTATTCTCAGAGAACTAAAACCAACAAAGGGGAATGTTAGTTCATTGGCAAAAAAAACAATTTATATCGATCAGGATTATTCATTATTGAATCAAAATCTTAAAATTTACGATCAGGCTCAGGTTTTTAACGACTGCGGTTTAGAAGAACATGAAATAAAAATGAGATTGAATCGCTTCTTGTTTTCTAGAAATGATTGGGATAAACCTTGCAATGCGTTGAGCGGTGGCGAAAGAATGCGCTTAATGTTATGCTGTTTAACTATTAGCAATGAATCGCCTGAAATTATAATTCTAGATGAGCCGACAAATAATTTAGATATTCAGAATATTGAAATTCTTACTGCGGCAATTAATGAATATCAGGGAACGTTGCTTGTAATTTCGCACGATCAAACGTTTTTGGAACAAATTAATATTGAAAAAACAATCTCACTTTAAAAGCAAAAAAAGGCGTCAGAATTATTCTGGCGCTTTTTTTAGTTGCAAATAAAACTCGTAAAACATCACGTAATGATTACTTTTTAAGGGTGAAAAAACTATTGTTTTATGGCAAATTTTTTACGAAATAATCTGTAAATTGCAGAGAAGCTTATCTTTAAGCTATTTATTCTACAAGTATACTTTTGAAAATCAGAACTTAACGTTTAATTAAATGTCTTAAATTATGAAATCCAAAAACAGAATTCTTCCTGCCCTACTTGCTTTTACATTATTGATTACTGAAACTGTATTGCCATGTACAAGAATAGTTTACGAAGGTCTAAACGGAACAATTATTACCGCCCGTTCAATGGATTGGCGAGGAGAAATTCCGGCTAATCTGTGGATTTTTCCGCGTGGAATAGAAAGATCTGGAGAAGTTGGTACAAGTTCAATAAAATGGAAATCAAAATATGGAAGCGTTATTACGAGCTCTTGGGACATTGCTTCTTCTGACGGAATGAATGAAAAAGGTCTTGTAGGCAATCTTTTATGGCTTGTAGAATCGCAATATCCAGCATTTGAGAAAAATGGAAAAGTAAAAGGTCTGGCAGTTTCTTTATGGCTTCAATATGTTTTGGATAATTATTCAACAGTTGCAGAAACGGTTTCTGTATTAGAAAAGAACGAATTTGTTATTACTTCATCACACATTCCGGGAACTAATATTTTTGCAACTGTACATTTATCGATATCGGATTCTACTGGTGATAATGCTATTTTTGAATATATAAATGGAAAATTGGTTATTCACCATGACAGAAAATATGTAGCCATGACCAATTCTCCTATTTTTGACCAGCAATTGGCTATCAATGCGTACTGGAAAGGTATTCCTGGTACAATTATGCTTCCTGGAACCAATCGTGCCGCAGATCGCTTTGTAAGAGCTTCTTATTATATTGATGCTATTCCGAAAACAGATAACACTAGAACGGCTTTGGCAAGTGTTTTTGGTGTTATTAGAAACTGTTCTGTTCCTTTAGGCATTTCATCAGAAACAGAACCCAACATCTCCTCTACCCGCTGGAGAACTGTTGCCGATCAAAAGAATTTGGTTTATTATTTTGATAATGTTTTGAATCCGAATGTAATTTGGGTAGAATTCAGTAAAATTGATTTTAGCGAAAAAGGAAAAATCAAAAAATTGAGCTTGGCCAATAATGAAAATTATTCAGGTGAATCTTTGATCAATTTCAAAGAAACAAAGCCTTTTCAGTTCGCCGGACTGGATTGATTAGTCTCTTTTTGTTACTAGAAATACAGTTAAAACCTTCAAATTGAAAAGTTTGAAGGTTTTATTTTTGAAAAAAAGTAGAAAAAAATATTGCGCAGTCAAATGACTTCATTATATTTGCAGTCAAATAACTGCGTAATGGAAATTAGAAGAGATGTTTTTCAAGCAATAGCCGATCCTACTCGAAGAGCTATTTTAAGTTTAGTTGCCATTCAGGCTATGACACCTGGGGCGATTGCGGAGAATTTTAACTCGTCTAGACAGACGATTTCAAAACATATTCAGATTTTAAACGAATGTGAACTGTTACATCAAACACAAAACGGAAGAGAAATTTATTATCATTTAAACCCTGAAAAAATGAAAGAAATTGACAAATTCATCGAACCATTTAGAAAAATGTGGGACGATCGTTTTAATAAGTTAGAAGCAATTATGAAAAACTATAAAAAATAAACCATGGAAAAGAAAACAAAAATTCACGCCGAAGATGACAGACTGGATCTTGTGATTACGAGAGAGTTTAATCTGCCAGTTAAATTATTATTTAAAGCTCACACCGAATCTGAAATTGTTGCTCAATGGATGGGCACAAAAGTTTTGAAATTGGAAAGCAAGAAATACGGTGGTTGGGAGTTTGAAACCAGTGATCCTAATGGAAATGTAGTTTTTAAGGCTAATGGTGTTTTTCATGATTTTGTTCTAAATGAAAAAATAGTTAGAACCTTTGAAATGGATAATATCAATTTTGCGCCACAATTAGAATTTTTAGAATTTGAAAAGCTAACAGATGATACTAGCAAATTGACTATGCAGATTATCTACAAATCTATTGAACATAGAATGACGCAGTTAAAATTGCCGTTTGCGCAAGGCTTAAATATGGCACACAACCGATTGGAAGAAATTGTAACTAAAATAAAATAAAAATCATGAGCAAAAAGAATAAAATTATTTATTGGATTGCCACTTTATGGCTGGCTTTAGGAATGACAGCAACAGGAATTGTACAGCTGATTCCTGTAAAAGAAGAAGCAGAAATGATTCAACATTTAGGATATCCGCTTTACTTTTTAACCCTTTTGGGTGTTTGGAAATTATTGGGAGTTATAGCAATTTTAATTCCGAAATTCGGTTTATTAAAAGAATGGGCATATGCAGGTTTCTTTTTTGCAATGTCTGGCGCTGTGATTTCACATTTAGCTGTCAAAGATGATGCATCGGCACTTTTTGGACCAATATTATTAATTGTTTTAACTATTGTTTCTTGGTATTTCAGACCAGAAACTAGAAGATGCTGTTCAAATTAAAAAACATAAGAAGATGAAAAAGCAACTGACAATAAACGAACAAGAAGAATTATTAAGCATTCTAGAAAAACGTTTTGAGAAGAATGCCAACCGCCATAAAGGTTTGGATTGGTCAAAAATAGAAGCTAAACTAAAAGCCAATCCATCAAAATTATGGTCTCTTGATGAAATGGAAAGGACTGAAGGCGAGCCAGACGTAATTGGATATGACGCTAAAACTGATGAATATCTTTTTGTAGATTGTTCTGCTGAAAGTCCGAAAGGACGTAGAAGCATCTGCTACGATCACGAAGCATTAGAAAAAAGAAAAGAGCACAAACCTGCTGATAGCGCTATTAATATGGCTCAAGAAATGGGAATTGAAATCTTAAATGAAGAGCAATACCAAGAATTGCAAAAATTGGGAAAATTTGATGCTAAAACTTCAAGTTGGATTTTAACTCCGCCAGAAATAAGAAAATTAGGAGGTGCTATTTTCTCAGATTTTAGATACAATACAGTTTTTGTGTATCATAATGGTGCAGAATCGTATTATGCTGCGAGAGGATTTCGCGGTTTGTTAAGAGTTTAAAGAAGATTAAAAACCTCCATTATTGGAGGTTTTTTTATTCTCTTAAAATCTTCTCCATTTTTTTGCCTTTGGCTATTTCGTCTACTAGTTTATCAAGATAACGTACTTTCTGCATCAAAGGATCTTCTATTTCCTCTACGCGATAACCACAGATAATTCCAGTAATTTTAGAAACATTTGGGTTTAATTCGGGAGCTTCTGCAAAGAAAGTTTCAAAGTCAACTTTCTTCTCAATTTGTTCTTGAAGCTGCTTATCGTTATATCCTGTAAGCCATTTCATTACGATATCTAATTCTTCTTTGGTTCTCCCCTTCTTTTCCACCTTTTGAATATATAAAGGATAAACACTGGAGAATAGTAATTTATATACTCTTTCGTTTTTCATTAGAACTCTTTTTTAGCAATAATTTGGTTTTTATGTAAATATAATTCAAAACTTAAAAAAAACTCAAATACAAGAATTATTTATACCTTAGATTCTGCAAAAGAATATCTTTTAACAATCTAAAAAACTATTTCTATGGAAAATAATTCAAATGACGAGACACCAAAAGTGACAGGACTTGGCGGAATTTTCTTTTTTATGGATAATCCGAAAGAAACCAAAGAATGGTATGCCAAAAATTTAGGATTAGAAATCAATGATTGGGGATCTGCAAGTTTTGAATCTAGAAACCTCGAAAACCCAGAACAGATTGAATCTACGCAGTGGTGTCCATTTAAGAAAGGCGATGAATATTTTTCTCCATCAAAAAAGGATTTTATGGTGAATTACCGTGTTCAGAATATTGAGGGACTTTTAGAAAAATTAAAAGCAAACGGAGTTACTGTTCTCGACGATATCGAAACTTACGAGTATGGCAAGTTTGTACATATTATGGACACAGAAGGCAATAAAATTGAGCTTTGGGAACCTTGATTTAGTTTTGAGTTATGAATTATGAGTTATGAATTTTTGAAAAAACAGTATGTTTAATACATTAATTAAGATCAATTGTCATTCGAAAAATAAGTTTTTAAAACTGATCGCGGGCAATTTATTAGAGAAATTATATTGCTGCGAAATAAACTGTGCAGAGATGGATAAAAGCGTCTTGTTTGCACACCATGCCCGCGGATGTACGATTGTAGCTTCTAAAATCTGTGAAAATGTTGTCATATTTCAAAATGTATCAATTGGAGCCAATTTAAAATACAATAAAACAAGTAAAGAATGGGAAAACGTGGGAAATCCTATCATTGCTAAAAATGTAATTATTGCTGACGGCGCCAAAATTTTAGGCCCAATCTTGATTGGAGAAAACTCGGTTATTGGTGCTGGGGCTATTATAACAAAAAATATTCCCGCAAATAGTGTGGCGTATGGCGTAAATCAATTTAAACCCAAGGATGAAAATTACGATTTGATCTTCAATTCCAATATGATTGATTCTCAGAAAATGATAGAGGCAAATAAAAAATTGGTAGCCGATTTTAATCAAGGAAATTAATCACATTCCTGGCCAATACAAGAAATTGAATTTATGTCCATCTGGATCTGCAAAACCAAAAGTATAACCTTGCTCAAAATTCTCAGGCTCAGAAAAAATAGTTCCGCCAATTTCTTTCACTTTTTTGTACCAAAGGTCAACTTCTTCCCTACTTTCGGCAGAAAGCGAAAAGATAATTTCATTTTCGTTTTTGGCATTTACTAAATCACCCTTTAAAGCAGTTTTGAATCTATCGGTTGTAAAAAAGTTGATGATAAAATTATTCTCCGCAATAGAAAAACTCACGATTTCGTCTGTGTTTTGTCCGTTTTGTTTGAAGCCTAAATTGGTATAAAATTGAATTGTCTGCTGTAAATCATGAGTAACCAAGTTAGCCCATATCATTTTCGTTTTCATAAACTTTAGTTTTAATTGATCGAGACTAAGTTACTGATTTTATTATTTAAAGAGTTGTAAAATAATGGCAAAGATTTTCAGAATTCTTATTTTTTGAGCGCCTTAAAAAGCAATTCCAAACTGAAAAGCTACTGTAAAACTAGCGGGATGATCATTTCCAAAACGAACTGGCAACGGCACGGCAATATAATAACTGCAACTGCTACTTTGTATAATGGTTTTATTAAAAACGGGAGTAAATCCGTATCTTCCGCTGGTTTCAAAAGCTGCTCTTCCTGCAAATGTGTAGCCTTTTCCTAAAGCAACCAAAACGCCAGGATGAAATAATAAATTGGTCACTTTGCTTGTTCCCTGATCGTCTTTTATATTAGGAACCATTTCAAAAGAAAATCCGATTTTCTCATTTTTCCAGATATTTATTCCCGTTGGAAAACCAACCGCGTAATAATCTCTAAAGTTTACAGTAGTCTCATCTTCATTTATGGTGACAATGGGATGCATGATGCCAAAATATCCCGTAATTTTTGGATAAGTAGTTTGCGAGAAAGCTGTAAAACCAGCAAATAATACAATAATAAAAGTTAGCTTAAAAGACATTGTTTTTAATTTTGGTTATAAAAACAAAGCTAGAAGCATCTGTTGTCAAAAAATAGAACTCAATTTACCTTTTGTATCTGGTTTACTTTTTTGACTTTTTTCTATAAGCAGAAGGATTTTTTCCGGTATGGAGTTTAAAAATTCTAGTAAAATGGCTTTGGTCTGAAAAGCCTGTTATGTAAGCAATTTCAGTTAAAGTATGAGTCGAATTTTCAATAAGATTAATTGCTTTTTCGATACGGAGTTTTCTAACGTATTCGCCAAAATTTAAATCTTCAAAATGTTTTGAAAATTCTCGTGATAAATAGGACGGATTTAAATCTAATTCGTTCGAAATTTTCTTTAAATCAAAAGTAAATTGAGCATCAATCTGATCTTGAATTATGTTTTTCAAATCCTTTACCCATGAAGGTGTTTTCCCTGATGTTTTTTTGTCTTTTAGAAACTTGTTATAAACTTCATGCAGCAATTTTTCGAACGGACTGTTCTGTAGATGGTTTTGCTGATATAAATGTGTAGCCCAGCTGTATAAGGCATCATACAATATCATACCTTTTTCTAGCAATTCCTGATCATCTTTGACATTATAACCCATTCCAGCGGAAATAGCCCAAAGACCAGCCGATTCTTTTGCGATTTCGTGCCTGTCGGTATCTGCCCCGCGAACGATTCCTGCAATAATTTTAACTGCGGGATCTTTTATATCATATTTCTTAACGATATAATCAAAAGTGCATTCTTCATTGTAATGCGTAAATTCAACGTTTGGGATATCAAACGGAATGGCATTCAGCTCTTTTGCTTTCGTGATAACATTATCAAAAGGAACATAAATAAACTCAGATTGAGGATCAACAAACTTTCGAATTAACCACGGACAGGCAATTCGATCTATTTTGGGTCTTTCTCTGGTTATCCATTTCATTTCGAAATACTTTTATATCTTTAAAACTTTAGCTAAACTACATCTATTTATTATTTTTTCAAACGCTTGAATTTTAAAGTTTTGTGATTTTTTGAATGATGATAGATTAGAAATAAAAAAAACTTCTAAACTAATTGTCTTCAGCAATGAGAAGTTTCTAAACGATTTTTCTATTTTTAGGCTTTAATACTTTATTAAACAATATATGATCCTAGCTTTTGATACTTATTACTTTGACCAAAAAGCAAAAACAATCTGTCTTGACTTTGCGAATTGGAATGAAGATAGAGATTTTAAAATTCATTCTGAAACAATAGACAATGTATCAGAATATATTCCTGGCGAATTTTATAAAAGAGAATTACCATGTATTTTGAGTTTGTTAAACCAAATAGATTTGTCTAAGATTGAAGTTATTGTTGTTGATGGTTTTGTATACTTAAATGACGAACAGAAATATGGTTTAGGAGGTCATCTGTACGAAAAGCTAAATAAACAAATTCCGATTATTGGTGTTGCTAAAACGAATTTTGCTTCTATAGAAAAAAATAAAAAAGCTTTGTTTAGAGGAGATAGCAAGAAGCCGTTGTACATTACTTCTATCGGAATTGATTTGGATGAAGCTTATAAAAAAGTCGAAAGCATGCATGGAGAATTTAGAATGCCAACTTTATTAAAAGAATTAGATAGATTGACGAAGGAAAATTTAGAAACAGAAAAAGAGGAAAAGACACATATATAATTCACTTATTATCAATATATTAAAATTAGTCATACTCGTTCTAAAAAAAGTCGAACCATTTTTTTTAAAGAAAATGCGTTCGACTTTTTTTATTCGGTCGCCCGAGTCTGGTTTCTTTTTCAATTTTGTATCGAAATAAAATTCTAACATCAAAAAACGATACAATGAAAACTTCAGTAAAATTTTTAGCAGTTCTTTTAGTAAGTAACTTTTCTTTTGGACAAGATATCAACAGAAAAATTGATTCTATAATAAAAGACAATTATCAAAAGAATCCCAACGTTGGTATCAGTGTTGGTTTTATCAAAGACAACAAAGAATATTACACTTCGTATGGTAATCTAGATTCTAAGAGTGATGCCAAAATTGATAAAAACTCGATATTCGAAATTGCTTCGATCACTAAAATTTTGACTTCTAATTTAATTGCACAAGCAGTGAATGAGAATAAAATTAAAACCGATGATTTTATAGACGCTTACCTTCCTACAGCATATGTACTGCACCCAAATCTTCAAAAGAAAATAAGAATTTCAGATTTGGCCTCTCACCAATCTGGTTTGCCTGATATTGATTTTGGGAAACTGATTGAACTTAATCCGCAACAGCCTGTAAGCAGCGTAACACAAGAAACATTATCTTCATTAGTTAATAACTGCACAGAATTAGCAGATTATGGCAAATATCGCTATTCAACAATAGGATATACTTTGCTTGGTCAAATATTAGAAAAGATCTATAATAAAAGTTATGATGAAATTATCAGAGAAAAGATGATTCAGCCATTAAAAATGAAAAGAACATTTACAAAAGATTTTAATGTAAAAAACATCACTACAAGCCATAATCCAGATGGCGGAATTCAGGAATTCTTCAAATGGAATATTACAGCTCCAGCTGGATTAATAAAATCAAACGCTTCAGATATGATTCTTTATTTAAAAGCTGTTCTAAACGAAAAAAGCGCTGTTGGTAAAGCTGCATTGATTACAGAAAAAATCTACTATAAAGACCAAAAAAGAGAAATGGGATTAGGTTTAGGTATTATGACAGATGATAAAAATACCATTTATTCAAAATCTGGAGATTCTATGGGACAGTCTTCTATTATATGTTATAATAGAGACAAAAATTGGGGAATCATTATATTATTAGATCAGCGAAATTCAAAAATGAGACAAAATTTACTAAATACAATCTATGATACTGTTTTAAAATAAACTAAAATAAAAACTCCTCAATTTATTTGAGGAGTTTTGTTATTAAAGTTGCTCAGCGGTGCTCAGAAAACGATTATACTCTAGAATCTTATTCTTTAACCTTTCTGCTAAATAAGCGTTTCCATCTTTAAGCTCATTGTGAATAATTTCGGCTTCTTCAATATATTTTAACTTTTTCTCATCATTCCAATAATACGGAGGTTGATATAAATTACATATTCTATCCGCCATTTTTACAGCCCAAACTTCTATTGGCTGCTTTTTAATTCTGTTTAAGCTATCGCGCATTTTTTCAAACGAATCCTGAATTTCCTCATTTTTAGTTAATGCCAAAACTCCCGATGCGACCTGAGTTCCAAATAAATCAATAACTTTTTCATAAGTAAATGCAGTGTCTTCAATAGTATCATGAAGCATTGCACATTTTACAGCTAAATCGGCATTCATATCTTCTGTAAACCGCACAGCATTTAAAACTTCAAAAACCACACTTCCAATATGATTGATGTATTCTACCCTTTCACCTTCATTACTGCCTCCATATTTTTGTCCGTCATGAAGTTTTGAAACCAATTGCCAAATATTTTGTATTTCGTCTATAGACCAGTCTTTTTGCTGTTGCATAATTTTAATTTTGATTGGATGTAATTTATTGCTTTTTTTCGAATATTGAAAACATTCAATCAACCTTCTGCTTTTCTTTTATGATATGATTGTATATTAGCTTCAACTAAAACTAAATCTTTAATCGGAATGAATAATACTCAAGAGCTAATAGAAATATTACCTTTTCCCGAATTTGAGAATACTTTTAATAGTATAAATTCAAATGAAAAATTTGTTTTTTTGCCTCTTGCTACACTTCAATTTAAGAAGCATTCAGAATTTGAGAATAAGAGCTTTCATTTTGTTTCGATTTGGGATACAGGAGATTATGAGGAAAGTTTTTTTAATGAGTTTAGAAAAAGTATAAGTTGTATCAAATTCAAAATAGAAAACAATAAGTATTCTTATCCAGAAGGCTTGAATTTTCCTTTTGTTGATTTATTATCTCAAGCATATGATTTAACTCACCAAAATTTCCAGCAGAATTTAGATTACTATTTAGAACCTAAAAGCTATCATGAATTTTCCTCTGAAAAAAGTATTTTCAGCCAAGGACGAGAATTTGTCTTTAATTCCTTAAACGGCATCGATAAATTTGAATCAAGTTATTATTATGAAAGGATAACACAATATTTATATACCAAAGAAAAATATAAACTTTTTGACAAAATAAATCCACAGTTTACTTATTCTGAAACTTTTATCGGTATAACAACGACCAAAGAAGAAGTTATGACAGGATTTAATGAAGAGGGAAAATCTAAAGATGAAATCATTAATAATCTGCTAGGAACGCCAGAATGGTTGCAGTCGCCTGAAGAAATTCCGGAAAAACTAAATTTAATTTTTATAGGAAGTGTTTATGAAGGAGATTTTACAAATGGATCAGCAGAAATATATCTTTTTTGGGATAAAGAAAATGATGAAGCCTATCAATTTTTTCAGTGGACATAGAGACGATTAAACATTAAGTTAAATTACGATGCAGGAAATTTTAGAAATAAAAGAACTAAATACCGAGGACATAAAATTTCTTAAAAAAGAATTAAAAAAAACGTATGTGCTTTCATTTTTTCTATCTCTCTTAGGCATTGCATTGCCAATTTACTTAATTTATCTAACTGTTACTAATAGTGATCTTGAAGACAAAGGATTTCCATTATTAATGATAGTAGTAATTTTTGGCTTTTGGACTTATGCTGCTATCAAAGCAATGATAACTACTAGAGAAGAAAAACAGAATTTATTACTGCAAAAAAAGATAGAAGGAAATCTGAAAGTTTTAGAAAAAGAAATTGTAACTAATGAAGGTTATGAATCGGATACAGAATCATATGAAATAACAATTTATTCTGAGATTGAACAAAAACACAGAAATATTTCAATTAATAGAAAAGACTATGATAAAATCGAAGTTGGAGATTTTGTTGGAATAACCTATTTTACTGATAATACTTCTATAAAAGCACTAATTTTTAAAGAGCAAGATTTAAAGTATAAGTCTTTTACACACAAGAGAAAGTCTGATCAAAAGTAAACAGAAGCTTTTATGACATCATTAATAGAATATTTTGAAAAGTTAGGCTTTCCAGAACATACATTAGCTGAATTTTTAAGCTGTATAAAAACAAGACAATTTTTGGCAAATGAGCTAATTTTAGTCCAAGGACAGTCAGAAAATTATTTATCATTTGTAGATTCAGGAGTTGTTAGATATTATGTGGTCGCAAACGACAAGGAAATTACTTTTGATTTTGCGTTTAAAGATTCCTTTTACTGCGCCTACGACTCATTTTATAATAGAGCTAAAACCGAAATTTACGTTCAGGCATTAACTGATTGCCTATTATATTCTATATCATACGAAAGTTTACAGCGTCTTTACGAAAAATGCGAAACAGCAAAGAAACTTGGACGCATCGCAACTGAATATTTGCTTGATAAAAAAGTAAAAAGAGAATTGGATCTTCTGACCAAAACACCGCAAGAAAGGTATGAAAGGTTGCTATTTGAACAGCCAAAATACATTCAGCAGATTCCGCTAAAGTATCTTGCTTCTTATATTGGCGTGGTACCAGAAACTTTAAGCCGAATAAGAAAACGCATTTCTTGACCAAAGTCAATTTGCAGACCATTTATTAGACTCAGATTTGTACGAACATTTTAACAATTTAAAATCAAGTACAAATGAAAGTTACAATTACACATATCGACACGGCTTGCGTGCTGATAAACATAAATGGATTTAAAATTTTGACTGACCCTACTCTTGATAAAAAAGATGGATTTTTTCCTCAATATGTCAGCAGTCCGATGGCATTTTCAAAAAAATACTGCAGTCCTTCCCTATCTATTGAAGAAATTGGAAAAATAGATTTGGTTTTGTTAAGCCATGATCATCATAGTGATAATTTGGACAAAAAAGGGCGTGTATTTATTCAAACAGTTTCAACTGTTCTCTCCACAAAAGACGCTGTAAAACGGTTAAAAAACACCAATACAATAGGACTTGACAACTGGCAGGAATATGAAGTTGAAACTGAAAAGGTAAAAAAACTAAAAATTACTGCTATACCGGCTCAGCATACTAATATCAAAAGATTGAACAAAGTTATGGGAAAAGTGATTGGTTTTACATTAGAATGGGAAGGTCAGCAAAACGGCTGTTTGTATATTTCGGGAGATACAGTTCTTTTTGAAGGTTTGCATGAACTGGAGCAAAAGAAAAAAGTAGAGATTGCTATTTTGCATTTAGGAGCTGGAGCATTTCCGTACTTAAAAAAGAATCTAAGAGTTACGATGAATGGCGAAGAGGCAATTGCCGCGGCTAAACTTTTAAAACCTAGTATTGTAATTCCGATACATTACGAAGGCTGGTGGCACTTTAAGCAATCTGTAAAATCTTTAAAGAGCGAAATTGAAAAGTCTGAGGTAAAGGGGAAATTTTTGTGGCTAAAAAGTGGTGTTGAGACAATTCTAGCAAAATAGAGTCTTAATAAACTTAGCTATGGAATTAAAATATCAGAAAACATAAATTAAAACAAAAAGAGACCGTGAAAGTCTCTTTTTGTTTTAAAAATATCTGAAAAGCTTATTTATCTTTAATTAGTTTTTCCAAAGCTTTAATATGTTCGTCTTTAGCTTTTAAAAGTTCTGTATTTAATCGTTTAATTTCTTCTAAAGCTTCAATCCATTTGTCTATCGGGTTCACATTAAAAGTTGGATAATAATTATAGCCGTTAGATTGATCATTAAATGTATTAGAAATAATATTTATGGCTTGTTCTTCATCCAAGTTTCGAAACGCTTCGACAGGAATTCTCAAAGAATTAGAGATCTGTTTCAGCAGACTGTCTTCAATTACGTCTTTCTGCTCTAGCATAGAAATTTTCTTCTGGTTCCAGTCTTCTCCCAAATCATAAGCCAATGCCTCTTGTTTTATGCCTAACATTTCTCTGAAACGCTTAACGTTTCTTCCCTGATGAATTTTCTGTTCCATAATGAATATTAATTTTCTGAAATTTCAAAGATAAAAAACATCTCGTAAAATATCTTTTTTATTAGATATTATATCCAAATCTAGAATGTTTTTTTATGCTAATACAATCTTTTTTTTCTCAATAATTTTCCGCAAATTATTCAATGCATAACGCATTCTTCCCAATGCTGTATTTATACTAATTTCTTTCTCCTCAGCTATTTCTTTGAAACTCATATTGCAATATATTCTCATTATCAATATTTCTTTTTGATCGTAAGCAAGCTCTTCTATAAGTTTTTTAAAATCAATTTGAAGCTCGTCTACAATTATTCTATTTTCAATATTTGGAGAATTATCAAATAGAATAGAAAAAAAAGAAAATTCATCAGTATCTCTTTGCATTGGCATTCGTTTTATTTTACGAAAATGATCAATAATCAAATTGTGAGAAATTCTCATTACCCAAGAAACGAATTTTTCTTCTTCCTTATATGAGTTGTTTTTAAGTGTCTTAATTACTTTAACAAACGTATCTTGAAAAATATCATTTGCAAGATCTGTATCCTTAATCTTCGAATATATAAAACCATATATTCGTGATTTATGTCTATTTATTAATTTTGAGAGTGCTTCTTCGTTGCCTTCTACATATTTTTTTATCAATAAAGAATCAGGCATAGTCAATTCAGTCATTATTTTAAACTTTTAATTTTTGGAGTTGCAAAATTACAGATGAATTGAATGTATCTTTTTGCTTATTAGGGCTTTAAAGTATAAAAATAGGATCATTTTTTTGTATAGTTCCAGTCTTCTTCAAACACATAAGTGTAACATTTCTAACTATTCTTGTTGTAGAGGTTTTTGTTTATATTAAAAAGTCTAAAATATTACTTAAAATATTTTTTAAATTGCCTGAAATAGAAATCATTTATTATTCGCAGAAAATGAATAAAACAACAATAATACTAATTTTAGCAACAGTAATTTTTTCTTGCAAGCAAGAAAGTAAATCGGAGCTGAATTCTATTAATGTACAAACTTTAGATTCAGTAAAAACCACAGAAAAGAGAAAAAAGTCAATAAGTAATGATGATAAAAGCATTTATACTAAATATGAATACACTGATTCTGCCGGTAAAAATCTAATACTGCAAAACAGCCTGCCAAAAGGTGGAATTAGTTATACTGATCCTAGAGGGCATAAATATATTTATGCTATATTTTGGACTCGAATAATTAATGAAACAGATAATTCTATTGAATTGAAAATCAACTTTCCCATGGATTCTTATGAGATTCCTGCTTTGCCTGGGAAATATTATAAAACATTGATTCCTTCTGACACGATGACAATTCAGAAAATACCTTTATTTAATTATGGTTTGACAAATTTGGAACCTTTTTTTGATAAGAATATTGATAAGCCGTCTTCATTAAAAAGAATTATAAGACCAAAAGAATTGACTGGTTTTTATGTTGTAACACTTCGTTTGGTTGGAGGTGAGAAATATGGTGTCTTACGAACAGAATTTAGTTTAAAAGGACAAAATCTTTTTTATAAAATAAGAGATAAAGAAATTCAGTGTGGAAGTATAGAAATAAAATAAACTTATTAAAAGCAAAAAGCCTGCATATCTTTCGATTTACAGGCTTTTTTGTGGGGAGAGCAGGATTCGAACCTGCGAAGTTCACACAGCAGATTTACAGTCTGCCCTCGTTGGCCGCTTGAGTATCTCCCCAAATCTGAGTGCAAATAATGATTCATTGCATTCAGGAAAGTCAAAAAAAAAAATCCTTAATTTCTTAAGGAGTTTTTTGTGGGCGATGAGGGGTTCGAACCCCCGACCCCCTCGGTGTAAACGAGGTGCTCTGAACCAGCTGAGCTAATCGCCCTATTTTACTAGGTTGCTATCATTTGTGATTGCGAGTGCAAATATACATTTAGAATTTATATTTGCAAGCCTTTTTTATTAAAAAATTTGTGGGCGATGAGGGGTTCGAACCCCCGACCCCCTCGGTGTAAACGAGGTGCTCTGAACCAGCTGAGCTAATCGCCCTATTTTACTAGGCTGCTATCGTTTGTGATTGCGAGTGCAAATGTACAGCTAGATTTTATATTTACAAGCCTTTTTAGAAAAAAAATGAAATATTTTTTTACGTTTTTATTTAGAAGGCTATTTTTCAAACCTTTAAAAAATGAAGTTTTTTTACTATTTTCTTATAATTTCGTTAAAAAGCCAAATTGAGAGCTGTAATTCTTAATATTCCTTTGTAGTGATTCGACTTAGTTATACATTTGCATACCTAAAAAATAGTATACTCTAATGGCACGATTTAAAGAAAATGATTTGCCTAAATCAAAAATAACGGCTACCTCACTTAACAAAGCAAAAACAATTTTCACATACGCAGGACATCACAAATGGAAATTCTTCATTGGTTTGATTTTTCTGCTTTTAACAGGTGCTACCGCCCTAGCCTTTCCAAAATTAATGGGAATGCTGGTAGATTGCGTAAAAAATAAGAACAACGACGAAGCAAATACAATTGCTTTGGGGTTAGTAGTAATTCTGTTTCTACAGTCTTTTTTCTCATTTTTCAGATTATCATTATTTGTAAATTTTACCGAAAATACACTAGCAAACTTACGCTTGGCTTTATACACGAATCTGGTAAAATTGCCCATGACTTTCTTCTCTCAAAAAAGAGTTGGTGAATTAAACAGTAGAATTAGTGCCGATATTACACAGATTCAAGATACTCTAACAACAACAATTGCGGAGTTTTTACGTCAGTTCATCTTAATCATTGGTGGAGTTATTCTTTTAGCAACTGAAAGCTTCAAATTGACGCTATTAATGCTTTCAGTAGTGCCTTTAGTAGCAATTGCAGCGGTTGTATTTGGTCGATTTATTAGAAAATATTCTAAAAAAGTACAAGATCAGGTTGCCGAAAGCCAGGTAATAGTAGAAGAAACAATGCAAGGAATTAGTATCGTGAAAGCTTTTGCTAACGAATGGTATGAAATTGCAAGATATAAAGGAAAAATTAGCGAAGTGGTAAAATTGGCTATTAAAGGCGGTAAATACCGAGGTTATTTTGCCTCGTTTATCATTTTCTGTTTATTTGGAGCAATTGTAGCAGTAGTATGGTATGGCGTTCGTTTAAGTATTGCTGGTGAAATGAGCGTTGGCCAGTTAATTTCGTTCGTGTTGTATTCTACTTTTGTTGGAGCTTCATTTGGGGGAATTGCCGAATTATATGCTCAAATCCAAAAAGCAATTGGTGCAACAGAACGTGTTTTTGAATTGCTAGACGAAAATCCAGAGAAAATCAATTCAGATTCAAGTCAAAATCAAGAAAAAATAAAAGGAAATGTTACTTTTAAAAATGTAGCATTTAGTTATCCTACACGTCAAGAAATACAAGTTTTGAAAGATGTAAACTTCTCAGCAGAATTTGGTCAGAAAATAGCAATTGTTGGCCCTAGCGGCGCCGGTAAATCTACTATTTCTTCTCTTCTGCTTCGTTTCTACGATATTACTTCTGGAGAAATTACTGTGGACGGAAAAAATATTTATGACTACGATTTAGAAAACCTTCGCGGAAATATGAGTATTGTTCCTCAAGATGTAATTTTATTTGGAGGAACCATTAGAGAAAACATCGCATACGGAAAACCAGACGCAACAGATGAAGAAATTATGCAAGCTGCAAAACAAGCCAACGCATTTAATTTTGTTGATGGTTTCCCTGAGAAATTTGAAACTTTGGTAGGAGAACGCGGCGTTAAGCTTTCTGGAGGTCAGCGTCAACGTATTGCGATTGCAAGAGCCTTGCTTAAAAACCCAAGTATTTTGATTTTAGATGAAGCTACATCGTCTTTAGATAGTGAAAGCGAAAAACTAGTTCAAGAGGCTCTAGAAGTATTAATGGAAGGCAGAACGAGTATTATCATTGCTCACCGTCTTTCGACAATTAGAAACGCAGATAAAATCCTAGTTTTGGATAACGGAAAAATTTCTGAAGAAGGAACACATCAAGAATTAATAAGCTTAGAAAACGGAATCTATAAGAATTTAAGCAACTTGCAGTTTAGTAACTCTTAAAAGGAAATTTCAGTTTTATAAAATCCATATTCCAATAAAAAAAACTCCATTTGAAAATCAAATGAAGTTTTTTTTTAAAAACCTCAAATAGCAAATCCGAGAGGTTTTAAATAAAAAAGCTTCAATGGAAATTGAAGCTTTTTTATATAAACTGTAGACTATAAACTGAGACTGAAAATTAAAAATTATTTCCCTTTTCTTCGTTTACGTTCTGCTTTAATCATAGATAATTCGCGGCTTGTTTGTCCAGCTACAGAAGTATTTTCTTCTGCACGACGAATCAAGTATGGCATAACATCTTTTACAGGTCCGAATGGTAAATATTTTGCAACATTATAACCGTTTTCAGCTAAGTTATAGCTAATATTATCACTCATTCCGTATAATTGACCGAACCAGATTCTAGAATCATTTTTAGCGATTCCTTTCTGAGCCATCATTTCCATTAACTTGTATGAACTTGATTCGTTATGAGTTCCGGCAAAAATGGCCATTTTATCAATATGCTCTAACATATATTGTACAGCATTATCATAATTTACATCGGTAGCTTCTTTAGAAACACAGATTGGAGAAACATAACCTTTTTCTTCGGCTCTTTTGTTTTCTTTTTCCATGTAAGCGCCACGAACCAATTTCATTCCAATATAAAAACCTTCTGTTTTTGCAACATCGTGAAGTTTTTTAAGATAATCTAAACGATCCCAACGGTACATTTGCAAAGTATTAAATACAATTGCTTTTTCCTTATTGTACTTACGCATCATATCAGTCACCAAATCATCGGCAGCATCCTGCATCCAGCTTTCTTCACCATCAATTAATAATGCAACATCTTTTCTGTGAGCTTCGCTGCATATTTTATCAAAACGAGCTACTACTCTATCCCATTCTGCTTGCTCAGCAGGGTTTAAAGTTTGTTTCTCGCCTAATTTTTCATACAGTTCAAAACGTCCTAAACCTGTCGGCTTGAAAACAGCAAACGGAATTGCCAAACGTTCTTTAGCAAAATCTACTGTTCTTAAAGTCATTTCTAAAGCAGCATCAAATTGCTCTTCTTCTTCTTTTCCTTCAACTGAATAGTCTAAAACAGAAGAAACTCCTTTTGTAAACATTTTGTCTACCACAGTAAGGCAGTCATTTTCGTTTACACCGCCACAAAAATGGTCAAAAACAGTTGCTCTAATTAATCCCTCTACTGGTAAATGAGCTTTAATTGCAAAATTAGTTACAGCAGTCCCAATTCTTACTAAAGGCTCGCTGTCAATCATTTTGAAAAGAAAATAAGCTCTATCAAGTTCCGTGTCACTCTTTAGTGAAAATGCAACTTGCGTGTTATCGAATATCTTTTCCATTAAAATTTATTTTTTATGCAAATATAGAGAGTGTTTTGAATATTTTTCACTAAACAGCATCATATTTTTCAATATTCTTAACAAGAACATCTCAAATGTTAATTTGTGAAGTAAATATTTATTTCTTGAATAATTTTAGCTTAATTTTAAAGATGCAAACCTGCATTTTAAACAAATTAGCCCGAAAGTTTGAATATTATTACGTTTAAAATGCCTTATTTTGCGCTTTCAAAACAACAAAAGAATTATGCAATCTATTCAAGCCAATAATTATCTCGTACATTTTAATGAGAATGCTTACGAAGCTTTAAATAAACATTTAAAAGAAAGTAAATATTCTAATATATTTATAATTGTTGATGATCAAACTAATGAGTATTGTTTATCTAAATTTATTCCAGTTTTGGAAACAGATTTGGCAATCGAAATCATCGAGTTTGAAGCTGGAGAAGCAAATAAAAACATAGAAACTTGTATTGAGATCTGGAATATTTTGACAGAACTTGGAGCTGACAGAAAATCGCTTATTATTAATTTAGGAGGCGGTGTTGTTACAGACTTAGGCGGTTTTGTTGCTTCTACTTTTAAAAGAGGTGTAGATTTCATTAATATCCCTACTACTCTATTATCTATGGTTGATGCTTCTGTTGGAGGAAAAACAGGAGTTGATTTAGGGAATCTTAAAAATCAAATCGGCGTTATCAACGTGCCGCAAATGGTTTTGATTGATACACAATATTTGGAAACTTTGCCACAAAGCGAAATGCGTTCTGGTTTAGCAGAAATGCTTAAACATGGTTTAATTTATGATGCGCCTTATTGGAGACAGTTTTCAGATTTAAAATCGATTGTTTTTGATGAATTGGATCAATTGATTTATCGTTCTGTAGAAATTAAGAATGAAATCGTTATTCAAGACCCAACAGAGAAAAATATTCGTAAAGCTCTAAACTTCGGACATACGTTAGGTCACGCTATTGAAGGCTATTTCTTAGAAAGTGAAGAAAAAACAACTTTATTGCATGGAGAAGCGATTGCAGTCGGAATGATATTAGAAAGTTATATTTCGCTTCAAAAAGGATTGATTTCTGAACAAGAATACAGAGAAATAAAAGCGGTAATTAAAGATATATACGATGATGTAATTTTTGAAGAAAATGACATTGATCCGATCTTAGAATTGCTAATTCACGACAAAAAAAATGAATACGGTTTAATTCAATTTGCATTGATTGAAGGAATCGGAAAAATAAAAATTAACCAATCCGTTGAAAATAAATTGATTCTAGAAGCGTTTCAGGATTATAAATCTTAAACTTTTTTTAATCAAAAGCGTTGCATTTGGTATATATTATTTTTTACATTTGCCCCATGAAAACAAACAAGCAGCAAAGGCACTTTAGCTCTTACAGAAACAGACTCAACAGTTCTTTATTAAGAATGTTGAACCGTTTTTATAATAGTAAAAGCCCTTTTTGTTTTGATGTTTTCCAATGTACAAAAGCTGAGCATGAAAAACTGCCTATTATATTTGCCAATATTAGAGTTTGAATTTAAGATTAAGCCCCAAAAAGCATAAAATTAAAGTAAAATACAATCTCTAAACATTGATAAATAAATGAATACAAAATATTCTGATCTAATAAACCAAACATACTACTTTCCACAAGAGGAATTTAAACTAAACAAAGACAACCTATTATTTCACAACATCGATTTGATGAAATTGGTTGAACAGTATGGTACGCCATTAAAGTTTACTTATTTACCTCAGATTTCTGAAAACATCAACAAAGCAAAAGCATGGTTCAGAAAATCAATGGAAAAAAATAAATACGAAGCAAAATATTACTATTGTTATTGCACAAAAAGCTCTCATTTTGAATATATTATGAATGAAGCTTTCAAGAATAACATTCACATCGAAACATCATCTGCTTTTGATGTAAATATTGTGGAGAATTTATTAGAAAACGGTAAAATCAATAAAAGCACGTATGTAATTTGTAACGGTTTTAAAAGAGACGAATACATTACTAATATTGGTAGATTAATCAACAACGGACATAAAAACACTATTCCGATTATTGACAACTACGAAGAATTAGATTTGCTTCAGGCAGAAATTAAAGGAAAATTCAAAATTGGAATCCGTATTGCAGCCGAAGAAGAACCTAAATTTGAGTTTTATACTTCTAGATTAGGTATTGGTTACAAAAACATTGTTTCTTTCTATAAAAAACAAATCCAGGAGAATGATAAATTAGAGCTGAAAATGCTTCACTTTTTCATCAATACTGGTATAAACGATACTTCATATTACTGGAATGAGCTTGTAAAATGTATAAAAGTATACATTGCTCTTAAGAAAGAGTGCCCTACTCTAGACGGTTTAAACATCGGAGGTGGTTTTCCAATTAAAAACTCACTTGCCTTTGAGTATGATTATCAATACATGATTGATGAAATTATCAATCAGATTAAAATTGCTTGTGATGAAGCCGAAGTTGATGTTCCAAATATTTTTACGGAATTTGGATCGTTTACTGTAGGTGAAAGCGGTGGTGCAATCTATCAGATTTTGTATCAAAAACAACAAAATGATAGAGAAAAATGGAATATGATCGATTCATCTTTCATTACCACTTTACCAGATACGTGGGCTATAAACAAACGTTTTATTATGCTGGCAGTAAACCGCTGGAATGATACTTACGAACGGGTTCTGTTAGGAGGTCTTACTTGTGATAGTGACGATTATTACAATTCTGAACAAAACATGAACGCCATTTATTTGCCTAAATACAACAAAGAGAAACCTTTATATATCGGATTCTTTAATACTGGCGCTTATCAAGAAACAATTGGAGGATACGGAGGTCTGCACCACTGTCTGATTCCGCAACCTAAACACATTTTAATTGATCGTGATGAAAATGGAATTCTGGCAACCGAGGTTTTCTCAGAACAACAGACTTCAGACGATGTATTGAAGATTTTAGGATACAAAAAAAAGGTGTAAAAAAAACGGCAGATTAAGTAATAATTTTTCTTAAAAAATTCTTAATTTGCATTAACATCCTAAAAGGTTAAACTTTTTAATTCAAAAAAAACAAAAAAATGAAAGGACCAATCAGTCAGTTTATTGAAAAACACTATTTGCATTTTAATTCTGCTTCATTAGTAGATGCAGCAAAAGCATACGAGCAGCAATTAGCTGATGGTGCTAAGATGCTGGTAAGTATGGCTGGCGCAATGAGTACAGCAGAAATTGGAAAAATTTTTGCCGAAGTAATCAGACAAGACAAAGTGCATATTATTTCATGTACTGGAGCAAACTTAGAAGAAGACATCATGAATTTAGTAGCTCATTCTCACTACGAGAGAGTTCCTAATTACCGTGATTTGACACCAGAAGACGAATGGGCCTTGTTAGAAAGAGGATTAAACCGTGTTACAGATACGTGTATTCCTGAGCATGAAGCTTTCCGTCGTTTACAAAAACACATTTACAAAATTTGGAAAGATGCAGACGACAAAGGAGAGCGTTACTTCCCACACGAATTTATGTATAAAATGTTGTTATCTGGCGTTTTAGAAGAATATTATGAAATTGATCTAAAAGATAGCTGGATGTATGCAGCTGCAGAGAAAAATTTACCAATTATCGTTCCAGGATGGGAAGATAGTACAATGGGTAATATCTTTGCTTCATACGTAATTAAAGGAGAATTAAAAGCGTCTACCATGAAATCTGGAATTGAGTACATGACTTTCCTTGCAGATTGGTATTCTAAAAACAGTTCAAACGGAATTGGATTCTTCCAAATCGGTGGTGGTATCGCTGGTGACTTCCCTATCTGCGTAGTACCAATGTTGTATCAAGATATGGAAATGCACGATGTTCCATTTTGGAGCTATTTCTGCCAAATCTCAGATTCAACAACTAGTTATGGTTCTTATTCTGGGGCAGTTCCAAATGAAAAAATCACTTGGGGTAAATTAGACATCAAAACCCCAAAATTTATTATTGAATCGGATGCTACGATTGTTGCTCCGTTAATTTTTGCATATTTATTAGATTTATAAAATAATTTATGAAAAGAGTTATAGTAGACTACGCCAAACTTACCAACGAAATTTTAAACCTTTTGGTAGAAAAATTTCCTGATGGTTATGATGATTCGGATGTAATCCGTTTTAGAAATGCTAAAAACGAATTGGTTGAAGCTGTTGAAGTTCGTACTGAAGACACAATTTATTTGGTAAAAATTAGTACTAAACTTGCTGACAGAATTGAAAACTACGATGAAGATGATGATTTAGATGTGGATGTAGATGCAATTGCACCAGTAAAAGGATTGGATCTTGATGATGATATTAGCAATGACGATGACGAAGATGATGATAATCAAGACAAACCTGATTCTGATGGTGGCGACGACGACGATGATGATGACGATGATAAAGCAGACACTGATTATGATGAAGATGAAGAAGATGAAGATTAATACATTTTCTTTTCTATAAATAAAAGGAACTCTATTTGGAGTTCCTTTTTTTATAATAATGCAATACAAATTCAACAAATTATATTTTTATTTTTATAGGATTATTTTTACATTTAAATCTTAAACAAAAAATATACGCCTATGACTTCAGAAATTTTACATACTACATTAAAAGAAAATTTTGGTTTCGAGAAATTTAGACCAAATCAAGAAACTATAATTAATACGATACTATCTGGACAAGATACTTTGGCAATTATGCCTACTGGTGGTGGAAAATCAATATGTTTCCAGCTCCCAGCTTTAATCTTGCCTGGAATTACAGTTGTAATATCACCTCTGATTGCATTAATGAAGGATCAAGTAGATAGTCTAAAAACCAACGGAATATCAGCTTGTTACATTAATAGTTCCCAATCATCACAAGAACAGCAATATTATATTGATAACTTAAAATCAAATCATTTTAAATTAATTTACATAGCTCCCGAAAGTCTTTCTTATTTAGATATGGCTTTCAACGAGTTAAATATTAGTTTAATAGCAATTGACGAAGCGCATTGTATTTCATCTTGGGGACATGACTTTAGACCTGCCTATACTAATTTGGGTTATCTAAAAAGCCGCTTGCCTTCTACTCCAATATTGGCGCTAACTGCTACAGCTGATAAAGCAACGCGTACCGATATAACCAAGCAATTAAATCTGAAAAATCCGAAAACATTTATCGCTTCTTTTGATCGGGCAAATCTAAGTCTGGAAGTCCGTCCTGCTTTGGATCGAGTTAAACAAATAATTGATTTTATTGAAAACAAACCCAACGAATCGGGAATAATTTATTGCTTAAGCCGTAAAACTACCGAAGAGTTAGCAGAAAAATTGAAAAAAAACGGTGTAGAAGCTAAAGCGTATCATGCTGGTCTTGATAATGAAACGCGTGCTAAAACGCAAGATCAATTTATAAATGACGATTGTCAAGTAGTTTGCGCTACCATCGCTTTTGGAATGGGAATTGACAAATCGAATGTCAGATGGGTTATCCATTACAATTTGCCAAAGAATATCGAAGGTTATTATCAGGAAATAGGACGCGCCGGACGTGATGGTCTTCCAGCCGAAACAGTTTTGTTTGAAAGTTATGCCGATGTGATTCAGTTACAAAAATTTGCTTCCGAAGGATTGAACTCCGATATTCAGCTTGCAAAATTAGATAGAATGAAGCAGTATGCTGACGCTGTAAGCTGTCGTAGAAAAATTCTGCTTTCTTATTTTGGTGAATTGGTCACTGAGAATTGTGGAAACTGCGATATTTGCAAAAATCCGCCAACTTTTTTCGATGGAACGATTCTCGCGCAAAAAGCTTTGTCTGCTATTGTACGTTTAAAAGAATCTGAACCTTTGGCTGTAATTGTTGATTTTATAAGAGGTTCGAGAAATGCGTATATTTACGAAAAAAATTATCAAGAGCTAAAAACGTACGGAATTGGACACGACGTTTCTTGGTACGACTGGAATCAATATCTTATTCAGCTTATCAATTTAGGATATTGCGAAATTGCCTTTCATCAGCATAATAAAATTCTGCTTACTCCTTTTGCAAAGAAAGTTTTGTTTGAAGGAGAACAAGTTAAACTGACAACTGTTGTGAAAAAGGTAATTGACAAAACTGAGGTTAAAGAATCCAAACCAAAAGCGTCTAAAAATTCTCTTTTTGAAACTCTTAGAAAACTACGCTACGAAATTGCTCAAGAAGAAGAAGTTCCTGCTTATGTTATTTTTAGTGATGCTTCTCTTCGTCAAATGGAAATCTTAAGACCTATGAGCGATGAAGAGTTTCTTTCTGTAGAAGGTGTCGGGAAAGCGAAACTGGAAAAATATGGAGCAGATTTCATTAAAGCAATTATTGAATTTGAAAGAAATAAATCTGTTGTAAAAAAAGAGAAAAAAGACAATACTTATAAAAAGACTCTGGAATTATTTCAAAATGGAGTTTCAGTAGAAGAAATTGCAGAACAGCGCGATTTGAGCTCAACTACAATTATTTCGCATTTAGCAAAATTATATGTTGATGGTCATGATTTAGATTTAAGCCAGTTTGTCTCTGAAGACGAAATCTTAAAAATTGAAAAAGCTCAGATAGAACTAGAAAATCCAAATGCATTAAGACCTTACTTTGATTATTTTGAAGAAAAAATGTCTTATGATAAAATTCGATTTGGATTGGCGTTTTTGGAGAAAAAACTTAAATAAGTTTGTCATCTTGACGAAGGAAAGATCACACTAGAAATTTGACAAAGAGTAGTTAAGCACCAAACCCGACAGGTTTTTAAAACCTGTCGGGTTTACTGAATATAAAATCAATAAGAAATCCCAAACTCCAACGAAATTGGAATTTGGGATTTTAAATTTTCAAATATTTAATTTTTACAAATATCTTTCTTCAAAAACTTTTTGATGATGTTTCTGATGCCCAATCATGACAAAACCTAAAGCACGAACAGAAATCGGATTATTAGATGCTGTTCCAATTCTTTTTAGTTGTTCTTCAGATAAACTTTTGTAAAACAATAAAGTCGAATGTCTTACAGCTGAAAACTCAGTAAGCAAATCTTGAATACTTCTGCTGTTTGAGTTTGTGTTATCTGCATAATCATTTTCTTCAAAACTTGGCAAAGGCGTTTTATCGTTTCTTGAAAAACGCAAAGCGCGATATGCAAAAATTCTTTCAGTATCAATAACATGCTGAATGATATCTTTGATCGTCCACTTCCCTTCCGCGTAGCGATAATCAAATTTATCCATTGGAATATTTTGCACAAATCGGATAAACTCATGAAGTGAAATTTCTAATTCTTCAATCAAAATTCCATCTCCAGCTGCTTTTACATAGGTTCCAAAATGGCCTGAATATTCATTATCTAATAATTCTGCTGCTTTCATTTTTTATATTTTAAGCTGAATTTCTACTTGCGTTCGTATTTCCAAATAATGATCTTGTTACGATTTTCTCGTAAACTTTAACTAATTCTTCATTAGGAACTTCAGCTTTGTTTAATTCGTTAATTCTCAATAAAGCATATTGCTGAATAGTCAATAACGGCAAAACAATACGCTCTCTAATCTGAATTGAGGCAATACCATCAGGATAATTTTCCATCAAGGTTTTGTGTCCAGCAATTTTCAATAAAAGACGTTTCGTTTCTGAGAATTCATCGTAGATAATCTGCCAGAATTCACCAAACTCAGGATCATTTTTCATATAAGCGGTCAATGGCAAGAAAGATTTTGCTAACGACATCATACTATTTTCAAGCAATGTTTTGAAAAATAATGAATTATGATACAAATCACTTACTTTATCCCATTGTCCAGATTCCTCAAAATGTTTTAAAGCTGAACCAACTCCAAAGAATCCTGGTACATTTTGTTTCAACTGACTCCATGAACCTACAAACGGAATTGCTCTTAAATCGGCAAAATCCAATGATTCAGATTTGCTTCTTTTTGAAGGACGGCTTCCAATGTTCGTTTTTGAATAATATTTCAGCGTACTCATTTTTTCTAAGTACGGAATAAATTTCGGATGATTTTTGAAGCTTAAATATTTATCATAACCCAAATTAGCTAAATCTGTCAAGATTTGAGTTTCATCTGCAGTCAGTTCATTTTTCTCTTTGCTAAAAACTTGATTGGTAACACCTGCACTTAATAAATTCTCGATATTATAACGACAAGAATCTAAAGTTCCAAAATTAGAGCTAATCGTTTGCCCTTGAACTGTAATCTGAATTTCGTTGTTTTCAATTTTTGGCCCAAGAGATGCATAGAATTTATGTGTTTTTCCACCGCCACGAGCAGGAGGTCCACCACGTCCATCAAAGAAAATAGCTTTAATTCCGTATTCTCGAGAGATTTTTGTTAATGAAATTTTAGCTTGATAAATACTCCAGTTCGCCATTAAATAACCGCCATCTTTAGTTCCATCAGAGAATCCAAGCATAATTGTTTGTTTGTTTCCTCTAGATTTCAAATGTTTAGCATATTCTGGATTGGTATACAACTGCTCCATTATAGAATGCGCATTTTGCAAATCGTCTACAGATTCAAAAAGCGGAATAATATCTACAGTTGGTTTTTCCCAATTATTCAAACGAATCATCGCAAAAGTTTCCATTACATTCAAGGCACTTTCGTTATTACTAATGATATAACGATTTGCTCCTTCTTCGCCATTATTTTGCTGAATGGTTTTAATTGCTTGTACGGACTCTAAAGTGTATCTTGTAATTTCACTTTCAAAATCAGCAGGATTTAGATTCCCCTTAACTTTCGATAAAACATCAATTTTTTGATCTTCTGTCAATTCGAAATAATTTTTCGGAAAAACATCAGAACCCGAATTCAAATAATAGTTTACAACATCTTTGAAAACCGCGTTGTGAATTTTACTATTCTGACGAATATCTAAAGTAGCAAAATGGAATCCGAATAAATTAATTTTTACTAGAAGCGCGTCCAATTCATCCAAATATAAAGATTGATGTTTCTCAATAATTATACTTCGAATTTTGTTCAGTTGTGTTAATAATTCCTCTAATGTGATAAAAATATCTCCTTTAGAATAAAATACAGAACGATAAAGTTTATGTTCAAGTTCTGCAACCAAATCATCTACACCAGAGAAAGTTAGCTTACGTTTTAAATTTCTCATTTCTACATAATAGCACTTTAAAATTGAAGTACGCAAACGATCTGCAACTTTAAGCGTTATATCTGTAGTAACAAAAGGATTTCCATCACGATCACCACCTGGCCAAAATCCTAATTTGATTAATTGGTTCTCAATTGAATTTCCGTGTAAAATATTTTTCTGCAGATAATGCACAATTTCTCCAGCAGTAGCATAAAATACGTTCTCTAGATACCAAATTAAACTTACAGCTTCGTCGTAAGGATTTGGCTTTTCTTTCTGAATGAAAGGTGTTTTTCCTAACTGAGCAAGTAATTGTTTAATCTCCAAAAGATCATTTTTACGAATCGCTTCTGTCAAGTCATTGATAATTCCTAAAACTGGTCCAGGATAAAATTGAGTTGGGTGTGCTGTTAAAACTGTACGAACATTAAAGCTTTCAAGAAATTCGATCAATTCATCATCTTTCTCTTTTGCATCAGATTTCTCTTTAATGTCACGAAGAGATCCGCGTCCTTCCATATTGTTAACCTCTGGAAAAGCAGCGTCTTCAATAGCGTCAAACAATACAATTTGACGTTCTATATATTGAATAAATCGAAACATTAAATCGATTTTTTCATCTTCAGAAACGTTGTTTAAGAATTTATTTGAGAAGAAATCTACAATTTCTTTTGGTGTTTCCTGTTTTTTAAAGCCCGTTTCGCAAGTCTCTGTAAACAAAGGAAGTAAAACTCCCGTATTGTCTATAGAATCAAAAGGTAATGTTATAAAAACACTATTATAAATGTGGTATTTTGAGAGAACGTCTTGATTAAAACGCTCAATTTTCGGCAACGTATACATAATCGTGTTATAGTTGGTTGGTTAATTAGTCATAAAAAAACCCCAAGAATAAACTTGAGGTATATTTTAATATAGCATTCAAGAAAAGTTATTACATATTTTTGAAAATAGTATGCATCAAACGCTTCTTATCGTTTATACTTTCCTCTAATGAAATCATAGTTTCTGTTCTGTAAACACCATCAATATCGTCAATCATAAAGATAACCTCTTTCGCGTGCTTAGTGTCTTTTGCTCTAATTTTGCAAAAGATATTGAATTTTCCAGTAGTTACAGAAGCTACAGTTACGAATGGAATTTGATTGATTCGCTCTAATACAAATTTAGTCTGAGATGTATTATTAAGGAAAACCCCAACATAAGCAATAAATGAATAACCTAATTTATCGTAATCTAAGGCTAATGAAGATCCCATGATGATACCGGCATCTTCCATCTTTTTAACTCTAACGTGTACTGTACCAGCAGATATCAATAGTTTTTTTGCAATGTCAGTAAACGGAACTCTCGTATTGTCTATTAACATATCTAAAATCTGGTGATCTACTTCATCTAAACGAAATTTACTCATAATTGTTTAATTAATATTACTAATTGCTATTACAAAGTATAAAATTATATATAAAAAACAACAAATTCACATAAAAATTAACTTTTTATTAATCCGTTAACAAATTTAACATTTTTATTTAAATAAAAATTTGCTTTTTGATCCGTTTTAGGAAAGTTTTGGAAATCGTCCGAATATTCTGCGCCTTTTGCGTCGTATTCGTAGTGACCAAAATAATTTTCCAACTCGCCTACTTCAACAATGTAAGCGTTAAAATGAATCTTATTTTCGATTAATTCTTCTTTGTATTGTGCGACAAAATTCGTAATAATTTCGATACCATCATAATTTATTTTGACATTTTTATACATAAAATCATAAAAAACCACATTATTTTGTGAAATATTCAAATATTCGCCAAATCTATTATCAACTAAATCGTTTTCGGATATCAGTTTGAAGCTCTGAATTAACGCGAAAAATATGAATTTTCTTGTAATTTCGCGCTCATAATCCCCAGGAAAGTGTCCTGCCTCAAATAGTATAGTTGGAACACCTAAAAATTGAAAAGTGTCTCCTATACAATTAATATTGAAGGAGTCATCGAAACGTCCAACTTGTCCTGGAATATATTTTTGAAGTTCTTCATTGATTCCAGCAATTACATTTATAGCTTTTAATCTATTGTCATTCACTTCCCTTTCTTCATTATAAGAAGGAGCCAAAAAAGATACTGTTGCAGGTTTTCCAGTTGTGCCTGCTCCAAATATTGTACGCTGATCGTGTAGATTAAAACAGAAATCTGGTTTAAATTTTTCAAATACTTCACGTAAAACTTTACTTTCTGGTTGTGTAAGATCTTGCGAATCACGATTTAGATCTATTTCATTAGCATTTGCTCTTGTGTAAAGTCTTGCTCCATCTGGATTAAGCATTGGTATACAGTAAAACGTAAAAGTCTCTAGCATTTGCTTTGCAAAATCGGTATTATCATTCAATAAATTAATGAAATCAAATAGAGCTTTTGTCGTTGTGCTTTCGTTTCCATGCATTTGTGACCAAAGATAAGCACGAGTTTTTCCAGTTCCGACTTGATAACTATATATAGGTTCGCCTAGAACAGATGTGCCAATAGTCTGCACTTGACCATTTGTATTTAGTTTATCTAAAAGTGGTTTAATATGGTCTAAAGTGATATATCTGCCAGAGATAGACTGTTCCTTGTATTGAGTAAAAAGCTGTTCTAAATTCATTGTGTTTCTATTAGTTTACAAAAGTAAACATCTTTATTTTTACAATTGTAAACAGTAGAAAAAATTAATAATTTAGAATTGTAAACAGTTTTAAGAGAGAGGCGATCTTACTATTGATAACTTGTTTTAATTGAGCTTTTTAAATTTACATATAGTATCTAAATTGATTAATTTCAGTTAATTATAAATATTTATTTCAATTTTAAATTTAACATAAAAATGAACTCTATTTAAAATTGCAACAATAATATTCGAATACTGTTTCTTTTTGTTTACATTTGTAAATGATAGAATTTAAAGCAGGAATTTACAATGGTAAACATAGATGATTTTGTAAAAAGACTTGAATCTGTATTGGATTATTATGGTTTAAACGCATCTGCATTTGCTGATAAAATTGGTGTACAACGTTCTAGTATGTCTCACCTTTTATCAGGAAGAAATAAGCCAAGTTTAGATTTTATAATGAAAATTCTAGAAGTTTTTCCAGATGTAGATTTATATTGGATTCTGATCGGAAAAGGAACTTTTCCTAAAAGCAATAACGAGGAATCGACAGAAATTGAAAAAACTTCCTCTCCTATTGTATCGAATGAGAATATGGGGAATGATTTATTTTCGGTTGTAGAAATAAATTCGGAAGAAGAAAAAATAGAAACCAAAAAATCTCATGTTCTAAAAAATGAAAAATTTAGTTTGCAAGATGATGAAATTGAAAAAATAGTGATATTCTATAAAAACGGCACTTTTAAGGCCTATTCTCCATAGTTCAAAAATTAGCGCGTATTTGACTATTTGTCCAGAAAAATTTCAAATATGCGATTCTCACGCGTTTGGAAAAATTCTCAGAAATTACAATTTAATTCCGTTTTCAGGAATTTTTCCTAAAACACCTTTATAATGTTCTTTCAAAACTTCGAAATCGGCTTCATAATCTCCGGTTGGCAAAAATGGCTTACCAAGATTTACTTCTTTTTTTCCCCAATCAAAAGCAACAGGAACAATTGGCACTTTCGCTTTAAGCGCAATAAAATAAAATCCTGTTTTTAGCTCATTCACTTTTTTTCTAGTTCCTTCTGGAGCCACAGCCAAACGAAAGACTTCTTTTCGTTCAAAAATTGTGGCTATTGCATCAACTTTGTTCAATCCGCCAGAACGATCTAGTGGTTCTCCACCAACATTTCGAAAATAAAATCCAAAAGGAAATCTAAATAATTCCTTCTTTGCTACAAAATTCATCTGTAATCCAGATATGCCTCGGGTAAAAAGACCAATGTAAAAGTCATGATTACTCGTATGAGGCATCACCACCAATACACATTTTTTTACTTCGGCGTTTTCGATTCCTACTATTTTCCAGCCCATTAGCTTGAAAAAGATGAATTTGTAAAATAGTTTTTTCATTAAAGGTTTATTATTTGGTGCAAAATAAAAGATTTAATGGTAAATTTGAGTAAAAGCATAAGAAATGATTCGAAAATTTTTCAGTTATATAATTCCAATAAAAATATTTAAGAAAAAATCGGCCAGAAGTAAAATGATCGAAGTTACTTGGGCAAACGGGGAATTAGTACTGGACACTGAAAACACAAATTATTCCTATGGAAGTTTACAGCGTATATTAAGGTATGGGCTTCGAAACATTGGTTACGATAAAATAGTAGAAATGGATCACATTCTATTATTAGGAGTTGCTGGCGGAAGTGTCGTTAAGACATTAGTAGACGAAATAGCATACAAGGAAAAAATAACTGGAGTTGAAATTGACCCAGATATGATTCAGATAGCCAATCAGTATTTCAATCTTAATCAAATTAAACAGTTAGAAGTTGTTATTGACGATGCTTTTGAATTTGTACTGAAAACGAAAGACAAATACGATCTAATTATAATAGACATTTTTGAAGACACCCATATGCCAAACTTTTTGTTTGAAAAGTTTTTCGTTGATAGAGTTTGCACACTTTTAAAAGATGATGGTTTTGTTTTGTTCAATACCATGATTTTAGACGAAGCGCACAATGTTAGAAATAGAAAGTATGTTGCCGAAGTCAATCCAAAAATATTTAAAACAAAGATGCTGCCCCGCATTGAAGTCCATAACGAATTAATAATTATAAACAAAGTTGCTTAAATTTTATGAAACCCCTTTCTTCAATCTTAAACGCCCTGCCACCTACTAAAGTTATTGATGCCTCAATTAATCTTTCTGAATATGTCCCATTAAATTTGTCCGTTTCAAATCAGGAATTGGTCGATAAAAAACTGGACACTTCAGAAGATTTTGAAAAATATATTTCAAATTATCTAAAAGAAAACAATGCCAAAGTTGCCTTTGGAGGTTATATAGAAGGTCGATTTTTATATCAAAGAAGTCCCATTTTTTTGGATGCTTCAAAACCAGAACGTAATATTCATATTGGATTAGATTTGTGGGCAGAAGCCGGAACCACAGTGCTTGCAGCTTTAGATGGAAAAGTGCATAGTTTTAAAAACAACGAGGGTTTGGGCGATTACGGCCCTACTATTATATTAGAACACGAAGTTGAAAAGGAAAAATTTTATACTTTATACGGACATTTATCGTTAGAAAGTATAGAGAATCTAAAGATCGGAGACTATTTTAGGAAAGGTGAAAAGATTGCCTGCTTAGGAAACGCCTCAGTAAATGGAGATTACGCCCCTCATGTCCATTTTCAAATTATTCACAATATTGGTGATTATCAAGGAGACTATCCTGGTGTCTGCAATACAGGCGACCTTAACTTTTATATCGAAAATTGTCCCGATCCTAACTTATTATTAAAAATTACTTAAATAGTTATGAAGAAAGCAGGATTGATTATATGTTTGTTGTTATTAATTGGATGTAAATCTAAAACCGTAAGCAGAGATACAGAAGATTTAAAAATAAAAAAAGTTTCTGGAGCAGATGTAAATGCAAATCAGCAGCGTAAAGCTTATGATTTAGGAAAAAGAGTTTTAGAAACTTGTAATACTTCAAAATTTAAACCTTTTAATGAAACTGAAGTTACTAAATCGGTTATGGAAAATACAACAGAAGAACGTTTAACCAAAACCTGCCAAAGATTTAGACAATACTACGGAAGTTTTATAGATTTAAAATTAGATGGAGTTTACAGAACCAAAAATGAAGTCATTTACCGTTATCATGCTTTGTATACAAAAAAAGTTGCCAATAAAGAATTACGCATTTTTGTAAATGAAGACAATCTTGTTTCTGCCATAAAATCTATGGATTGGGATGAGAAATTTGATGCCAAATTAGCCGATCAATAAATTAAGATACCTATGAATTTTAAACTGCCACTTTTTCTTTTATTATTTGTTTCAATACTTGCTTCAGCACAGCAAACTATAAGTGTAAAAGGATCTGCACCTTATCCTGCAACACAAGAATATACTTTCATCTGCGAAAAATATGCTTATTCTGGCGAAATAAATGTTCAAATAGCTAAAACAGAAAAAGGAGGTGTTTTAAAACTAACTGTTTCTACAGCAAATGACAAAGCAAAGATTGCTGGTGGTGTCTACGTCGATTTGACAAATGCCGATGTAATTGCATGTACAGACAAAAATGTAAAAGAATCTTCAGAGGGTAAAACAACTGCCTACTATTATTTTACGCCTGCAGAATGGTTGAAGCTTAAAAAGACTGATATTTATGCAATTAGATTTATAATTGCTGGTGGGCCAGATATTTCAGGAAATCTAACTGGACATTTTACAGCATATAGTAAAGTAAAGTATTTCTCAACAGCATTTGATAAGTCAAAAAAAACATTTGATACAGCTAAAGAAATTAGTGTTTTGTAATGATTTTTTAATATAATAAATCTTATATTTAACATAAATATTTTTTTATGAATGCAAATGAAACCTTGATTACAAAATTCTATACTGCTTTCGCGAATGCAGACGCCAAAACAATGAGCGAATGTTATCATCCAAAAGTTCATTTTATCGATCCAGCTTTTGGTTTGTTGAAAGAAGAACAGGTTTCTAAAATGTGGGAAATGTTGCTTTTAAAGAGTAAAGGGAATTTAAAAATTGATTTTTCAAATGTAAAAGCTGATGATTTTACAGGCTCTGCAAATTGGACAGCAACCTATAATTTCAGTAAAACCAATAGAAAAGTCATCAATAAAATTGCAGCCGAGTTTGTTTTCCAAGACGGATTAATCATCAAACATACTGATAATTTTGATGTTTGGAAATGGTCAAAACAAGCCTTTGGCTTAACAGGTTATTTATTAGGTTGGACTGGTTTTTTCCAGAAAAAAGTACAGGCACAAGCTTTATCGTCATTACAACAATTTCAGAAAAATAAATAAAACTACATCCTTTAAAAAGTATATTAGATTTAAACCTCAGTATCTGCCTCTCTCCGATTATAATTATTTTGTTGCTTATTATTTTACTAAAAGTATTAATTCTAAATGCTGATGAAAGAAATCGTACACAAAAAATTAAATCAATTACAGGCAACTGCAATCTGCGGAAACGATATTAGTTCTTCTTGTCTTTATGTTTCTGCTTTAACCATTTTGTATGCAGGACAATATGCTTGGATTTCTCTTCTAATTGTTGCTGTTGTTTTATTTTTGTTTAGAAAAATTTACGCCGAAGTCGTTGGTGCAATTCCTTTAAATGGTGGCGCTTACAACGTTTTATTAAATACTTCAACAAAACGTTTGGCTTCTATTGCAGCAACTTTGACTGTTCTGTCTTATATGGCAACTGCCGTAATTTCAGCATCTGAAGGTATGCATTATCTACACGGAATTTTTGAAGGTCTTAATGTTACCATCGCTACAGTAGTGGTTTTAGTTCTATTTACAGGATTAGCAATTTTAGGAATTGGAGAATCTGCATTTGTGGCCGTTATCATTTTTATGACTCATATTGGTACTTTGACCTTGCTGGTTTTGGCATCTGTTTGGTTTGTTTTAATGCATGGCTTAGACACATTTCATATCAATTGGCAAACTCCGATTGCTTCAGGAAATATAAAAACAGCTCTTTTTCTTGGATTCTCTGCAGCTATGCTTGGAATTTCTGGATTTGAAAGTTCTGCTAATTTTGTTGAAGAGCAAGAACAAGGCGTTTTTCCTAAAACATTACGAAACATGTGGGGAATTGTCAGTTTCTTTAATCCTGTAATCGCAATATTATTGATAAGTGTGATTCCACTCGCAGAAGTTGGAGAAAACAAAGAATCGCTTCTAGCTCATTTGGGAGAAACAACAGGCGGATCTTGGCTTGCTTGGCTAATTTCTATAGATGCCGTTCTTGTTCTTTGTGGAGCTGTTCTGACTTCATTTGTTGGTGTTTCGGGACTTTTAAACCGAATGACGTTAGATCGAATTTTACCTAACTATTTTCTAAAACAAAACAAAAGAGGTTCACATTACCGAATCGTTTTAAGTTTTTTAATTCTTTGTTTGTCTGTTCTTTTTGCCACAAATGGACACTTAGAATCTTTGGCAGGAGTGTATACGTTTTCTTTTCTAGCAGTAATGGCTCTTTTCGGAATTGGAAATTTGCTTTTAAAGTATAAACGCAACAAACTCCCGAGACCAGAACGTGCGCGTGGGATTGCGGTTGTAACTGCTGTAGTTTTTGTGATTGCTGCCTTTTTTGGAAATATGCTTCTCAATATCAATTCGTTTTATACTTTCTTGCAATATATGGTTCCAGCATTAATCTTTGTCTGGATTATGCTAAATCGTGTTATTTTAATACGTTTATTAATCGAAGCATTAGAATATTTTTATCAGCCTCTGCGTAAAATGGTCGTATTAAGCAATCGTTATTTAGAGAAATTAAGCTCCAAGATTAATTCTCAAGAATTTGTATTTTTTACAAAAGGTGACGACATTACCATTTTGAATAAAGTTTTGCAATATGTTGAAGACAACGAAACTACAAAGAAATTGAAAATTGTTCATGTCAAAAAAGATGCTGTAGATAACGAAGCGCTCAAAAAAGATTTGGAAGTCTTAGATCGTGCTTATGACAGTCTCGACATTGAATTTATAGAAATTGAAGGCGTATTTGGTCCAGAAATAATTGACGAACTTTCTCAAAAATGGAACATTCCAAAAAACTTTATGTTCATTGGTTCTCCTGGAAATAAATTTTCTTATCGAGTTGCCGACTTAGGCGGTGTTCGATTGATTATGTGATTTTTTTTAAGTTTTTCTCCTTTGAGACCTCAATAAACGCAAAAATTATCAAATAAAATTTATAAAAATCTTTACAATCTTTGCGTTAAAAGAAATAGCCACAAATTATAAAGATTAAAAGGATTTAAAAAAAATCTGCGTTAATCAGTATAATCTGTGGCTAAAAAATCTTTATTTTTTTTTAGTAAAATCTAAGATTTAAACCAGCTTTCCACTAATTCATCTTCAAACGAAGTTGCATCCTTATGAATAAACTCATTTCGATTTTTATCGTAAGAATAATCTAAAGCCCAAGTTTTATGGTTTGCGGCCAATTCTTTGATACTATTACAAACAAAAGCAATTTCGTCATCAGTTGTCGTTGGGTGAATTGACATTCTAATCCATCCCGGCTTTTTGATTAAATCCCCAATCGTAATTTCATTAACCAATTTATTAGAAGTTTCTTGATCAACATGCAATAAGTAATGACCATAAGTTCCTGCACAACTGCATCCTCCTCTAGTTTGGATTCCAAAACGATCATTTAAGATTTTAACTCCTAAATTAAAGTGAAGATCATCAATAAAAAACGAAATTACACCAAGGCGCTCTTTGTGCTGTCCTGCTAAAATTTTAATATTCGAAATTGGTTCTAATTCAGAGAAAACATAGTCAACGATCTCATGCTCACGCTCCATTATGTTTTCAATTCCCATTTCTTCTTTTAGCTCAATTGCCAAAGCAGTTTTGATAACTTGTAGAAATCCAGGTGTTCCACCATCTTCTCGATCTTCAATGTTATCAATATATTTATGTTCTCCCCAAGGATTTGTCCAGCTTACAGTTCCTCCGCCAGGACAATCAGGAATCATATTTTTGTATAATTTTTTATTGAAAATTAAAACTCCAGAAGTTCCAGGACCACCTAAGAATTTGTGAGGTGACATAAAAACAGCATCTAAATAAGCTTCTGGGTCAGATGGATGCATATCAATTTCTACATAAGGGCCTGAACAAGCAAAATCAACAAAACACACACCATTATATTGATGCATTAGTTTTGCAGCTTCATGAAAAGGAGTTCTTAAACCTGTAACATTCGAACAAGCAGTAATAGAAGCAATTTTGATAGTTCTATCTTTATATTTTTCCAATAAACCTTCAAGGTTTTCTAAATTAAAAAGACCTTTTTCGCAAGATGGAATAATCTCCACATCGGCAATAGTCTCTAACCAAGAAGTTTGATTAGAATGGTGCTCCATGTGCGAAATAAAAACAATTGGCTTTTTCTCGGCTGGAACATTTGTAAAACTCTTTAAGTTTTCAGGAATTTTCAATCCTAAAATACGCTGGAATTTATTGATGACTCCAGTCATTCCAGTTCCATCAGTAATTAAAACATCGTCATTATTAGCATTTACATGACGTTTAATAATATGTCTTGCATGATGGTATGCTTTTGTCATAGCAGTACCAGATACAGTAGTTTCAGTGTGAGTATTGGCTACAAAAGGTCCAAACTGATTTAATAGTTTTTCCTCAATCGGACGATATAACCTTCCGCTGGCAGTCCAATCTGTGTAAATTATTGATTTTCTGCCATAAGGCGAAGTAAATTCTTGATTTATACCGACAATATTCTTTCTAAATTCCTGAAAATAAGTTTCCAGTGTCATGGTACTATTTTTGCTATTCATTAGTTGTGCCTTGTGTTTGACTGCAAATATATATAGTTTTTTATAAAATTGCGAATTTATCAATAGTAAACTTCAAACACTATATTACCGTTTGGTATTTTTAGTTAAAACAACTTTTTTTTAATAAATTATCATAATATCCTATCGAATTAATAGGCATTAAATTTAAAGAAAGTAATATTTATGGAAAATTTATCAGTAGCTACCTTTGGTGGCGGATGTTTTTGGTGTATAGAAGCTGTAATTCAGCGTTTAAAAGGTGTAGAATCAATAAAATCTGGATATTCGGACGGATTTATAAAGAATCCAGCTTATCGCGAAGTATGTACAGGAAGAACAGGACATGCCGAAGTAATACAAGTGACTTTTAATCCTGACATAATTTCATATCATGACTTAATTTTCATATTCATGACAAGTCATGATCCAACAACATTAAATCGCCAAGGTGGTGACAGTGGAACGCAATACCGTTCTATAATCTTATACCATGATGACACTCAAAAAGAGATTGCAGAAAAGGTTTTTGAAGAAGTTCAGCCTGCTTACGCAGATCCAATTGTAACGCAATTAAAACCTTTTGAAGTTTTTTACGAAGCAGAAGATTATCATCAGAATTATTATAATGAAAATCAAGAAGTGGGATATTGCCAAGTTGTAATTGATCCAAAAATTCAAAAACTTAAAAAAATGTACGCTGACCGATTGATTGGATAAAAGTTTTTTGCCACAGATTACACAGATTAAAATGATTTTTAAAAAGAGAAATCTAAAACAATCCTTTTAATCTGTGGCAAAAATAAGAAAGACACAAAATGAAAAATTTAAAAATAAATAATCGATTTACTGTCGAACTACCAGCAGATCCAGACTTGGCTAATGAAATTCGTCAGGTTAAAAACACGTTGTTTTCATACGTAAATCCGACAAAACCCTCAAATCCAAAATTGATTCATGCCTCTGAAGAAGTTGCAGCATTAGTTGGCATTTCTAAAGATGAAATTCAATCAGAAGAATTTCTAAATGCATTTTCTGGGAAAGAAATTCTTCCAGAAACAAAACCGTTTGCCATGTGTTATGCGGGGCACCAATTCGGAAATTGGGCTGGACAATTAGGAGATGGACGTGCCATTAACTTAACAGAAGTTGAAAATAATGGTGAGTTTTATACATTACAATTGAAAGGAGCAGGAAAAACTCCCTATTCTAGAACTGCAGATGGTTTGGCCGTTTTGCGTTCTTCGATAAGAGAATACTTATGTGCTGAAGCCATGTACAATTTAGGCGTTCCTACTACCCGATCGCTTTCGCTTATTCTATCTGGAGATCAAGTTTTACGAGATATTTTATATAACGGAAATCCTGCTTATGAAAAAGGTGCCATTGTCTGTCGTGTAGCCCCATCTTTCATTCGCTTTGGAAGTTATGAAATGCTTACTGCCAGAAACGAACTGAAAAATCTTAAACAATTTGTCGAATTTACAATTAAGCATTATTTCCCTGAAATTACTGGAGAACCAAAAGAGCAATATTTGCAGTTTTTCCAGAAAGTTGCTGACACGACTCGTGAAATGATTTTGCATTGGCAACGCGTCGGATTTGTTCATGGTGTAATGAATACCGATAATATGTCTATTCACGGAATCACGATTGATTATGGCCCGTACGGCTGGCTTGAAAATTATGATCCGGACTGGACGCCAAACACAACCGACAGTCAAAATAGAAGATACCGTTTCGGAAATCAGCCTCAAGTGGCACAGTGGAATTTGTTTCAATTGGCAAATGCTCTTTATCCATTAATCAATGAAGCAGCGCCTTTAGAAAAAATCTTAGATACGTTTATAACTGATTTTAAAAGTAACTACAAAACAATGTTTTTAAGCAAATTAGGAATATTTACTTCAAGTGAAACTGATGATAAAATTATTAAAGGTTTGGAAGAAATTCTGCAGTTATCAGAAACCGATATGACTATCTTTTTTAGAAATCTTAGTAAAATTAAAAGAGAGGATTCTGTAGAACAAGCATTCGAAAAAATAGAATACGCATTTTACATTCCAGAAGAAATAAAAGAAAATATTCTAGATGCTTGGCAAAAATGGTTTACCGTTTATTTGAAAAGATTGAATGCAGAAGAACTTACGGATGATGAACGTTCAGAAAAAATGAATCAGATTAATCCGAAATATGTACTTCGGAACTATATGGCACAATTAGCCATTGATGCTGCAGATAAAGAGGATTATTCTTTAGTTAATGAACTATTCCAGCTTCTGAAAAATCCATATGATGAACAGCCAGAATCTGAGAAATGGTTTGCAAAACGTCCTGATTGGGCAAGAACAAAAGTTGGCTGTTCAATGTTGTCTTGTAGTTCTTAAAAGTTTTTTTGCCACAGATTAAAAAGATTCTAATGATTAATCCTAAGAATCCTTTTAATCTGTGGCATTTTTTTATTTCGTAGTAATATGATTTATAATCATATTAGCATGAATTCTAGAGTTCTCTATAAACCATTTATGGGTCTGCATTCCACCACAAACTACTCCAGCAAGAAATAAACCTTCTACATTAGTTTCCATCGTTTCTGGATTGTAAACCGGGATTTTCAATTCGTCATTAGAAAGCTGAATTCCAATTTTTTCCAGAAAATTCAAATCCGGTTTGTAGCCTGTTAGTGCTAGAACAAAATCATTTTTAATTGTAACCTTTCCGTTTGGAGTTTGAATTTCTACTTCATCTTCACTTATTTCAGTAATATTTGACTCAAAATAAGCTTTAATACTTCCTTCGGCAATACGATTTTCAATATCTGGTTTTACCCAATATTTTACGCGACTATTAATTTCGTTTTTACGAATTACCATAGTCACCTCTGCTCCTTTTCTCCAGCATTCCAAAGCAGCGTCTACAGACGAATTATTAGCGCCTACTACCAAAACTTTTCTAAAAGCATACTCATGTGCTTCTTTATAATAATGGCGAACTTTTGCAAGGTTTTCGCCTAAAACATTCATTTGAATAGGAATATCATAGAAACCAGTTGCGATTATAACATTCTTAGATTCGTAATTTTGCTTATCAGTTGCTATCTTAAAAATGCCTTCATTTTTCTGTACATCAAGTACTTTTTCAAATAAATTGATATTGAATTTAAAGTAACGATGAATATTTCGATAATACTCCAAAGCTTCCTGACGTCCTGGTTTTGGTGCCAAACAGTTAAACGGAATTTCGCCAATTTCCAATCTTTCTGCGGTAGAGAAAAAGGTCATATAGAGCGGATAATTAAAAATACTATTAACGATTGCCCCTTTTTCTATAATTAAATAGCTTAATTTTTTCTTTTCGGCTTCTATTGCACAAGCCAGACCAATTGGTCCGCCGCCCACAATTACAAGGTCATATATTGATTCTGTCATTTTTATTTCTGCCAGTCTTTAAAAGGATTTTTACTCAAATAAGCATTATAATATCTCTCGTCGTTGGTAACTTCTTCTCCAAGCCAATCCGGTTTTTCAAAAACTTCATCTTCAGAGTTTAATTCAATTTCGGCCATTACTAAACCTTCATTTTCGCCATAAAATTCATCAACTTCAAATACATGCTCTCCAGATTTTATTTCATAGCGCGTTTTTTCAATCTTACCCTTTTCGCACAATTTTAATAATTCTTGCGCTTCATCTAACGGAATTTCATTTTCCCATTCAAAACGCGACATACCACTACTATGGCTTATTCCTTTTATGGTTATAAAACCCTTCTCTCCTTTAATTCTAACCCTAACGGTGCGCTCTGGCGCAGAACTCAAATAGCCCTGAGCAATTTTATTCTGAGTAAAAGCTTGCTTCTTGAAGTCATCAGATTTCACAAGAAACTTTCTTTCTATTTCGATCATCTTAAATGCAGATTATTTTTTTATGCAAGTTACTCATTTTAATCAAGCCTTTTGAAGTATAAAAAATGAAAAATAAGTTAATTTATTATGTTTTATTTCAAAGTAATAACATCAAAATAATTGATTATTAACATGTTATAACTATTATTTTAATTAAATTTGATAGAATCTTAATACGAAATATATGTCTAAAAAAGCACTTTATTTGTTAGGCATTGCAATAACCATCATTTTGGGTACTTTTTTATATCTGAAATTTTGTTGCAATTGCTGTGAGAAAACCACAACGGACATTGCTCCAAAAACAGTGACCACTACTGTTGCAGAGCCTAATTTTGTTCCGTTTGTATTAAATGGTCCCGGAATTAATTATCAGACAAATGATAATTTAAAGTTCCTTAAAAACAGTGCAAAGCTTATTATGCCTGTCAGTGATTCGGTCACAACTGGTCTTGATAACTTAAAGAAATTCTTAGAGGCAAATCCGAAACAGAAAATTACGATAACCGGTTATGCGACTTCAGACGAGACAAATTCGACGACTTTTGAAAATCTAGGTCTCGCAAGGGCAAATGATGTCAAGAATTACTTTGTTTCAAAGGGATTATTAGAAAATCAGTTTTCTACGAAAGGTACCATTATAGATAAATGGAAAATGAGTGGAGATACCCTTCTAGGGCCTGCTGAATATTTATTTGAAGCTATTGATACAACGGCTGCTCCAAATGATGAATGGAGTGCATTGAAAGCAAAAATAAACGCAGATCCGTTAATTCTCCATTTTAATACAAATAAATCTAGCGAGAAATTAAGTGCTGCCGAAAAACAAAAAGTTACTGATATTGCTAAATATGCAGAGAATGTGAAAGATGCTGTGATTGTGGTAATTGGACATTCTGACAATGTTGGAAACCGTGACTCAAACATTGTTTTAGCACAAAAAAGAGCCGATTTTTCAAAAGATTATCTTTCTAAAAACGGAATTGATAATACCAGAATTGAAACGCAATCTAAAGGTCCAGACGAACCTATTGGCGATAACAATACGGCTGACGGAAAGGCTGCAAATAGAAGAACTGTAATTACCATTAAATAATTAAAAATATACGATCATGAATATACCTTGTGTCTTAATACCTATTCTAGTAGGTTTAATCTGTGGAATCTTAGGTTATTTACTAGGAAAAATGAATTCAAAAAATGATGATTCACTTTCTGCTTCACTTCAAGCTGATTTAGATGCCTGCAAGGCCAATACACGAAACTTGAATGCAAGAATCGCTACTCTAGAAGCTGATTTGGCCGCGAAAGCGAAAGCTTCTGTACAATCTTTTGCTGCTTCCGCTCCTGCTACGATTCCTTTTGATGCTGTTTTGGCTGCAAATGTTTTAGGCAAGAAAATTAAAGAGAATGACTTGAAAATTGTGGAGGGAATTGGCCCTAAAATAGAAGCTTTATTTAATGCTGCTGGAATCAATACTTGGTATGAGCTTTCGCAAACAGCTACCGAAAAACTGCAATCTATTCTAGACGCTGGTGGAGAAAATTACGCTATGCATAATCCTAGTACATGGGCAAGACAGGCTCTTATGGCTTACCAAGGCAAATGGCAGGATTTAAAAGAGTGGCAAGACAGTCTTTTAGGCGGAAAAGAGTAAAAGAAGGTTCAAAGATGCATAGCTGCAAAGGAACAGAGGTTTTTCAATCTCTGCTTATATGAACTAACAAAAAAGACGTAAAGCCTTTATACTTTACGTCTTTTTTTATTTTATCAGTTTGTATGTTTTCTTAGAAAAAATCCGATTGCCATTCTAGTTTAGAATTGTACCAAAGTTTTCCATTTTTAACTTCGAGAGGACAATCTATATTATTAGTATATAATGCTCCAGTTCCTAAACCTTGTGGCATATCTGAATGCAAGGTGTATGTCCATTGCGCAATAGCATTTAATCCAATATTACTTTCTAACGCTGAAGTGATCCACCAGCCAATATTATATTTTTCAGCTAGCGTAATCCATTCTTGAGTGCCACGGAAACCACCGATAAAACTTGGTTTTAAAATGATATATTGAGGCTTAATTTCCTGGAGTAATTTTTCTTTTTCTTCTAATGAAAATACACCAATTAGCTCTTCGTCTAAAGCAATTGGAAAAGGTGTCTGCTCACACAGTTTAGCCATTTCTAATACATTCCCTTTTTTAATTGGCTGTTCTATACTATGAAGCTGAAATTGACTCAATTGATTTAACTTATCTAAAGCTTCTGTTAAAGAAAAAGCTCCGTTAGCATCTACTCTGATTTCTATTTCTTCTGCTGAAAAATGGCTTCTTATAAATTGCAATAATTCTAATTCTTTATTAAAATCAATAGCGCCAATTTTAAGTTTTATGCAATCAAAACCATCAGCTAATTTTTCTTCAATCTGCTGTTTCATGAAAGCTGCTTCACCCATCCAAACTAGTCCATTAATAGGAATTGAAGCTGTATTTTTTGTAAAATCAGAAGGAAATAGAATAAATGGATTTTCACTTTTAAGAGACAAAAAAGCCATTTCTATTCCAAATTGTATAGAAGGAAACTCTAATAAAGCATTCCAAAGTACTGTTTCACCTAAATGAATATTATCACAAGCCCATTTTAGCTTTTCTTCATAATCTTCGCGATCGTCAGCGCTTAAACCACGAAGTATACCGCACTCTCCTATTCCTTTTTTTCCGTTTTCTTCCAAGATTATAAACCAAGTTTCTTTCTCGGTCATAACTCCTCTGGAAGTTCCTGACGGACGTTTAAAATCTAGTAAATATTTATGGTACGATGCTTTCATTATTAAAGGTGCTAAGGTAATGAGGTCCTAAGTTTAAAAAAACTAGCTTTAAGAAGCATTTCATTTCTAAACAACTTAGTTTTTTTTACCTTAATTATATAATTTTAAGATTCTTTCAAAATCTTTTGAAGGTAAACCAGCTTTTTCAAATTCGGCAAAATCAAGTTTTGTTTTTGCAATCCAGCTTAAACTGTCTGTTACATTTTGCGCCTGATACTTTTTGTAAATCGCTTTGGCAGCGCTATAGTCATCGCTTACTAAATAAGTATGTGCCAGATTCAATTTGACTAATAATTCTGTATCATCCAATTTTTCGCCCTCTTGAAGTACTTTTAATGCTTTTGCATATTGTTTTGTCAAAATGTAACAATAGCCCAACCAGCTGTAATCTAATGCAGTTGCTTTTCCTTCGTTTACAATTGTATTTAATTTCGGAATTGCTTCGTTATATTTTTGGGCTTTGATTAAAGAAGCTGTTTGCGCTCTTAAATCGTTGAATACGTTTTTAGAAATATCAGCATCTTTATAACAGCTGTTTCCGAAATCTTTGTAGACTTTTGTTTTCTCGACAGCTAATAATTTTTGAAACTCGTCATAACGATATTGTTTCATGATTTTGTTTAAGATGCAAACGCAAAAATCATCCGAATTGGCCATTTTTTGTGCCATTGTGGAAGTTTTACATAAGCTTATAATCTCATTTTTATTGTCTTGGTTCCAACCACGGTTTAATTTTGTATCTACCCAAGGCACTACTTCTAAAACTACTTTTTGACTTAGAAGCCAGTTCTTGCTTTCAAAACCGAACCAGATTGTGCCAATATTTTCTTTTAAACAAGACGATTTATTGACAGATAATCTTTTGGCGTCTTTGCTGACAGGTTCTGCTTGAGAATAGCAAGCTTTGTCAATTTTACCGTCTGCAACGTATTTTTTTGCATTTTCATTGGATGTAAAAATGGAATACGTGCACTCGTCATCGCCGGAAATCTTGGACATCAAGAAAACAGCACCTGCTGAACCTTGACTAACTCCTGTTGGATCTGGAATTGCTTTTAATAAGGAAACCAAACTATTGGCCATTTCCTGATTTTTATCTAAAAGTGTGATTCTATATACAATTTCTGTAGTTCCAACTGGTAAATCTTCTGTTGGTATAGAAATTCTATCGCGTGCGGGAACCATAATTTCTTTGGTTGTTGCACGTTCTTTGTCCCAATAACCGTCTTTTTGCGCAAAAGCGTTATAAGAAGTCGCGATAAATAGTAATAAAAGGATTTGTTTGAAAGTTGTATTTTGTGATGATGCTTTAATTGCCACAGATTTCACAGATTAAAATGATTTTTATTTTAAAAAACTTTAATTCAATTAACATAGATTATGCCAAATAACTTTCTTTTGGAATTGAGTGCCCTAGCCCCGATAGAGGCGGTATCTCCCGATTTAGAAAAACAAGGCTTTTTCAGCCGTAGTTTTTGTTAATCGGGAATTTAGCCGAAAGCGGGATTAGCTTCTTATAATTCAATAGAATCTCCTATTGGTAAAAGCATTAAATCTTTTCCTTTATCGAAGAATTTACGAATTGCTTCTTCATGATTGATTTCGATATAACCAAAAGTATCATAGTGATATCCTAAAACTTTGTCGCATTCTACAAAATCTGAAGCAATAATAGCATCTTCAACATCCATTGTAAAATTGTTTCCGATTGGAAGAATCACTAAATCTAGTTTTGTGCGAAGCGGAATCAATTTCATATCGTAAGTCAAAGCTGTGTCTCCAGCGATATAGATATTTTTATGTTCGCCCTCAATTACAAAACCTCCAGGATTTCCGCCGTAAGAACCGTCAGGAAAACTGCTTGAGTGAATTGCATTTACATATTTTACTTTTCCGAAATCAAATTTCCAGCTTCCTCCGTGATTCATTGGATGCGAATTGAATCCTTTTTTTGCATAATGGCTTGCAATTTCTGCATTTGAAACAATAACTGCATTTGTGTTTTTTGCAATGGCTTCAACATCCAAAACGTGATCAGCATGCGCATGTGTCAATAAAATATAATCTGCTTTGATTGTACTCAGATTGATTGAAGCAGCTTGTGGATTTCCGGTAATAAATGGGTCTACAATAATGTATTTCCCTCCTACTTCAATTCCTAATGAAGCGTGTCCGTAGTATGTAATTTTCATTTTGTCACTTTTTAAGTTAAACATTGTTTTATCTTCCTCCTAAAAAGAGGTTTACAATAATGTCTGAAATCAAAGAAATCATGCATACTGTAAGTAATATAGAAAGCAAGAATGTGCTTAATGCAAGTTTTTTTAATTCTGGATCTAATAATTTTGGATCTTGATTTTTGTAAACTGTGATTAAATGTTTTGTTAATGGAATATAAGCCAGTAAAAACAAATACTGATCAAAGTTATAATCGCTTAAGATAGCAAATGCAATAACCAAAATCATTGCAGTGATAATCAAGAAGAAGTGATATTTTTTAGCATTTTGAGCCCCAATCTGTACTACGATTGTATTTTTTCCTGATTTTTTATCAGATTCTTGATCACGCATATTGTTTAGGTTTAAAACTCCAACGCTCAATAATCCGATGGCAACAGCTGGAAGAATTAAAAGCGGATCTACTTCTTTTGCGTATAAAAAGTTCACTCCTAAAGTGCTCACTAGTCCGAAGAAAATAAAAACGAATAAATCTCCTAATCCTCTGTAACCGTAAGCAGAATTACCTACTGTGTAACGAATTGCAGAAATAATAGCGGCAATTCCTAACAAAAGAAAAAAGATAGAATAACCGAAATTATCCTTTCCAAAGGCAAAATAGATCAAGATTATAGCAGACAGCAAAGTAAAAAAAGAAGTAATAATAATGGCTTTTTTCATTGCTTGAGGCGTAATAACCCCACTTTGAATAGCGCGTTGCGGCCCTACTCGATCTTCATTATCAGTACCTTTTACTCCATCTCCATAATCGTTTGCAAAATTGGATAATACCTGTAATCCTAATGTTGTCAATAAGGCAAAACCAAAAACTTTCCAGCTGAATACTTCTGTTGGAGTGTTAATAGTTTCTGTTGGATTTGACAAAGCATAAATGCTTCCAACTATAATTCCGGAAACTGATAAAGGTAATGTGCGTAATCTCGCGGCTTCAATCCAATGTTTCATTATTTGTTTTGTTTGTTTAGTTTCAGCTTTCAAGTTTTAGGTTCCTATCTTGAAACCTGAAACTTGAAACTATATTATAACTTATTTACGGTAACCACTTATTTTCGCCAAAGTTTGGTTTTCTTTTTTCTAAGAAAGCGTTTCTTCCTTCTTTTGCCTCTTCGGTCATATAAGCCAAACGAGTTGCTTCTCCTGCAAAAACTTGCTGTCCGACCATTCCGTCATCTGTTAAGTTCATTGCAAATTTTAGCATTTTTATAGAAGTTGGTGATTTTTGAAGAATTTCTTGAGCCCATTCATAAGCAGTTGCTTCTAGTTCGTCATGCGGAATTACAGCATTTACCATTCCCATTTCAAAAGCTTCTTGAGCAGAGTAATTTCTACCTAAAAAGAAGATTTCACGTGCTTTTTTCTGTCCGACCATTTTGGCCAAATAAGCAGATCCGTAACCGCCATCAAAACTAGTTACATCGGCATCTGTTTGTTTAAAAATAGCATGTTCTTTACTTGCAAGCGTCATATCGCACACTACGTGTAAGCTATGTCCACCACCTACAGCCCATCCAGGAACTACTGCGATAACTACTTTTGGCATAAAACGAATTAAACGCTGTACTTCTAAAATGTTTAAACGGTGCTGCCCATCGTCTCCAACATATCCTTGGTGTCCGCGTGCATTTTGATCGCCGCCACTGCAAAAAGAATAAACTCCATCTTTTGTAGAAGGTCCTTCAGCTGAAAGTAAAACTACACCAATTGAAGTATCTTCTTGAGCATCATAAAAAGCTTGGTATAATTCTGAAGTAGTTTTAGGTCGGAAAGCATTTCTAACATTTGGTCTGTTAAATGCTATTCTTGCTACTCCATTGCATTTTTTATAAGTTATATCTTCAAATTCTCTGGCTGTAATCCAATCCATTTTGATTTTTTGTTTTAATAATTATACGGTAAAAATAAAGCATTTTTACTATTTTACCTACTCAATCCGTCTTAAGTCTTTACTAAATTGACGTGCAATGTTAACAATTGGTATTTACTTACAAAAAATAACATTTTTTAACATTAGTTTAGAAAAATAATAATTAATTTTACAGCCTAGAAATCAATGAGATACAAAAATTTCAAAGATTTCAGATTGATTTTCTTTCACTGATTTATTAACCTAAAAAATGATTTTTTTGAGAAAATTTAAAAAATTTGTCGCTCATTTTTTTAGGGTTTTAAGTAACAAACCTCAATTAAAAGAGCAAATGATTTATGTGTTTGTCGAAACTTCAAAAAGAAAAAAGTAACACCTAAGGTTAAATGTTAGAATTGTATCTATAGTTAGTATAGGAATGATAACGATAAAAGAAGAAAAAAGTACTAATTCATACTTTCTAAAAGTTATTTTATAAAACCAATGGATTAGCCGTGAAATTCTTTTTTTGCTGTTAAGATAGGTACTTCAAATCATTTAAAAGACATACCATCAATGGGATAATTTCTAAAATTCGTAAAGTTATTGTTCTGAGATGGACTCGAATTATTTTATTTCTGTTTTTTTTTAATTACAATTTTTTTTAAAACTGAATAAAAAGCGAAAGGCTGCTTGTAATGAGCAGCCTTTCGTGTTATAATAATTTTGCTAATGCAAAATAAATTTCAAATTTTTATTCTTTTACCAGATAAATCCCATCGTCTTTTATTTCGATCAATTTTTCTTTATACAGAGATCCAATCGCTTTTTTAAATGATTTTTTACTCATTTTTAAAACTGTCTTAATATCTTCGGGATGAGAATTGTCATTCAATCTAAGAAAACCTCTGCTTGCTCTTAACTCATTAAGAATTTTCTCGGCATTTGGTTCTATACTTTCAACACCTTGCGGCTGAAGCGCAACATCAATTTTGTTATCAGGACGAATGGTTTTGATATAACCGCGCATTCTATCGCCAGTTCTTATTGAATCGTCATAAACTTCATCTTTATACAAAAGTCCTTTATGTTGCTCGTTTATAATAACATTGATTCCCATATCGGTAATATGAGAAACAATTAAGTCAACTTCTTCGCCTTTTTCAACTGTTAAATTGTCGTTGCTCAAAAATTGATTGGTTTTACTTGAAGCCACAAGACGATTTGTTTGTTTATCCATGTACAAGTAAACCAAGTACCGTTTTCCTTTTTCCATTGGACGCGCTTGTTCTTTGAATGGAACCAGAATATCTTTCTCCATTCCCCAATCCATAAAAGCCCCCACATTATTAATATAATTCACCCTTAAAAGAGCAAATTCATTCAATAAAATATAAGGCACCAATGTTGTTGCCACAGGTCTCTGTTCGTGATCAAGATAAACAAAAACGATTAGTTCTTCTCCAATTTCAAATACTTTAGGTACATATTTATTGGGAAGCAAAACATCGTGAACTCCTTCTGGGTCTTTTTCAGGACTTCCTAAAAACAAACCTACTTTGGTATCACGTAATATAGTTAGAGTATTGTATTTTCCTATTTCTAGCATTTTAATAAATTTCTAAGCAGCAGAACTGCTAAGTTTCTGAGGCGCAAAGGTACGAAGTTTGGCGCGCTACAGAGAATTTAATTTAACAAATCTTACTTTATGAAGAAAACAAAAAAAATCCTTTTCAATAAATATCAAAAAGGATTGTAATTTTTAGATTAAATGTTTGAAATACTGCTTTAAAATCACATCGTTCTGGGCAGTCGGAGTAAAAATTTCCAAAATTCCAGGTGTATCATCTGAATTATATAATTCTCGCAAAGCATTTTCTAATGAATCGTTATCATTTGCCGTGAAATAATTCAATTGATACATCTTTGCCAAATGTTCTGCTGTCAGTTTATGCGATGTTTCAAAATAAGTATTAAAAACAGGCTTTTCCTGATGCCCTGGTAAAATTCTAAAGATTCCTCCTCCACCATTATTAATTAGAATAATTTTGAAGTTTTTAGGAATATAGGAATTCCATAAAGCATTACTGTCATATAAAAAACTAATGTCTCCTGTAATAAAAACAGTTTGTTTTTGGTTTCCAACAGCTGCACCAATTGCAGTAGAAGTACTTCCGTCGATTCCACTTGTTCCTCGATTACAGAAAACTTCAATAGAATTATCAATATCAATCAATTGTGCGTAACGAATAGCAGAACTGTTACTTATCTGTAACATGCTATTTTTACGTAATGATTCGATTACTTTTTCAAAAACTTTAAAATCCGAAAATTCTATTTTACTCAAATAGTCTTTTCTTTTCTCTAATCTCGTTTGGTAAACCGTATCTACATTATTAAAATAATTACTTTTTACAAAAGACGTTTTTGAAAGTAGATCTTTAAAGAAATCATTTGGTTTCATTTCAAAATGTTTTGTCAATGCTCCAAATGTATCATATGCTCGCAAAGTATCAATATGCCAATGCTCTTTTGGTTTGTATTTTCGCAAAAAGCCTTTAATTCTTTTTGAGACAACCATTCCTCCAAAAGTTATTAAAACTTCAGGGTTAAATTTCTTAAAATCAAAATCATCAAAAGGCGTAATTAAAGTATCAATTGAATTAATAAAACTCTCATGATGAAGATTTGAAGTCGTTTCTTTAAGCACTACTACCGACGGATCTGAAGCTAAATTTTCAATGATTTCCTGGTCAATACTATTTGCTTCATTAACTCCAACTAAAATTAATTTTCGTTTGGCATTATTCCAAACAGAAACAAATTCATCGCTATTTTCTATAGTGTGAGGAAAATTTTCTGGATTTGGAACTGTGATTTTTGGTTTTACAGAAAGTTCTTCTGTGGTTTCATATAAGGGTTCTTCGAAAGGTGCATTAATATGTACTGGACCTTTTTTAAGAATTGCGGTTTCAATTGCTAGATTGATTTTTAAATCATTTTCTTCTGATGCTTCTTCGGTTAAATTGGCATTAAAAACAGAATGATTAGCAAACACATTTTCCTGACGAATGGTTTGTCCGTCACCAATATCGATTTTACTTTGCGGACGATCGGCAGAAATTACAATTAATGGAATCTGGCTGTAAAATGCTTCAGCAAGAGCAGGATAATAGTTTAATAAAGCAGATCCTGAAGTACAAACAATAGCTGTCGGCTGTTTGGTCTGCTGTGCAATTCCTAAAGCAAAGAAGGCAGCACAACGTTCATCTGCAATACTATAACAAGTAAATTTTGGATTTTGAGCAAATCCGATAGTTAACGGTGCATTTCTAGATCCTGGAGAAATTATGATATTAACAATGCCTTTGGCAGATAAAATTTCGATAATGCTTTGTGCAAGCGCTATTTTGGGGTAAATCATTACGGTCGCGTATTACTATTTTAAAGAAAATCTTTTAGTCTGATTTTTCTTTATCTTGTTTACAAAGTTACAAACTTCACATTTGATTTATATTATAATTAGGAATATATTAAGGCTCTTTCTAGAAAAAGCGAATATATTTGTAAAATCGAATGATTAATAAAAGCCTGACCTTATATGCGTTTCTTATTTATACTTTTTTTATCTGTTACTTTTCAAACTATTGACGCACAAAATAAGTTTGTGCCTGTTGATGTTCCTTACAAAACAGCTTTAGAAAATGCAAAAAAAGAAAGAAAACCGGTTTTTGTAATGCTTTATGCAGATTGGTGTCCGCATTGTAATTTAATGAAAACAGAAGTTTTAAGTGATCCAGCTATTATGGAATTTTTAAATAAAAATTTCATCTGCACTTATAAAAATATAGAAAAAGAGGAAGGAATTGCTTTAAAGAATCAATTCAATACAAAATCGCTCCCTACATTTTTATTTCTTGACAGCAATGAAACGCTGATTTATGCATTAAAAGGCGAAATGAAAAAGCCTGAATTTCAGAATGAACTAAACAATGCATTAAATCCAAAAATGCAATTGCCATATTTAGAAAAACAGTTTCTTGCAGATCCTAGCAATTCTGACAAATTCTTTGTTTATCTGAATACTTTAAAAAAAGGAAAAGACAGGACAGATTTGTCAGTTCCAACTCATATTTATTTAGACACACAATCTGAAAAACAATTGGTAAGCGAATTAAACTGGCGTGTAATTGCCAATGGTGTAACCGATATTAAATCTAGAGAATTTCAGTATGTTATAAATCATCAGAAAGAATTTGCTGCTGTAGCTTCTCAAAGCCGTGTTGACCGAAAAATCGAAAGTATTGTAAATGAATTGCTTCGTCCTTTGGTTGATAATTTAGACACTATAAATTATTACAAACAAAGAGAAATTGCTAAATCTATTCGATTGCAAAAAACAGATTCTCTAGTTTTTAAATATGATTTAACTTTAGCAGAAAGAACCGAAAAATGGGATTTTTATAAAAAAGTTACGCTTGAAGATACTCAGAAATTAGTTTGGAACGATGCTAGCTTTTTGAAAGATATTGGAAATACTTATTTTAAGCATATTAAAGATAAGGAGAGTTTAAAAAAAGCTATTTTCTGGGTTGATCGCTCTTTAGAATTAAGCGATTCTTACGATGGAAATTTGCTTGAGGCCAAACTTTATAACAAAATAAAAGATAAAAAGAAAGCTTTAGAATATGCCAAAAATGCCAAAGCCATTGCAAAAGAAATGGACTGGAATTCTAAAGAAGCAGATACTTTATTAGCTGAATTAAATACCAAATAACCTGTAATAATAACCAATGAGCATTATTTTACGACCTGCAACGGCAAACGATTTACAAAAGATTCTAGAAATTGTAAATCATTCGATTTTACATACGACCGCAAATTACAGTTACCAAACCCAAACTTTGGATGTACAGATCAAATGGTTTGAAGATAAAAAAGCTAAAAATCTTCCTGTAATTGTAGCTGATTTAGATGGTGAAGTGGTTGGTTTTGGAAGTTATGGGCAGTTTAGAGAAAAAATTGGCTATCAATATACTGTGGAGCATTCTGTATATGTTGTTGACAATATTATAGGAAAAGGAATTGGCTCAAAGCTTTTAACAGAATTAATTCGTTTAGCAAAAGAACAAGGATATCATGTAATGATCGGTGCGATTGATGCTGATAACGCAGGAAGTATCGCTTTTCATGAAAAATTTGGATTTGTAGCTACAGGAACAATTCGTGAAGTAGGCTATAAATTTGATCACTGGCTGGATTTGGTTTTTATGCAGCTTATTTTAGTTTAACCGCAAAGGATGAAGATTTTTTATTCTTTGTCATTCTGAGGAACGAAGAATCACATAAGTAATTCCATATAGTAATTCTCCAATCTTTGTCGAATTCCGAGTGCGATTCTTCGTCCCTATGAATGACAAAAAAATCCACAAATTTGATTATTTCAATTTTGTGGATTTTTTGGTTTAGATAGTTATGCTTTTAACTTTTAATCCAATTGATAACTTCAGGTTCTGTTACTAAAGTTTTTGGTTTAATTACTTTAACCAATTCCCCTTTTTCGTTGATTAAGTACTTTTGAAAATTCCATTCTACTTCAGAATCCTGTAAACCGTTTCTCGATTTCTCAGTTAAGAATTTATAAACTTCACACATATCGCTTCCTTTAACAGAAACCTTGTTCATCATAGGAAAAGTCACGCCATAATTCTGTTGGCAGAAAGTTTCAATTTCTTTAGCCGTTCCTGGTTCTTGAGATGCAAAGTTGTTTGCAGGGAATCCAACAATTACGAAACCTTTATCTTTATACTCTTTATAAACCGCTTCTAAATCTTTGTACTGAGGTGTTAAACCGCATTTTGAAGCAGTGTTGACAATCATGATTTTTTTGCCTTTTAAAGAAGCAAAGTCAAAAGTATCTCCAGATAGATCTTCTACTTTAAATTGATAAATTGTTTCTTTTGCCATGGTTTTATCTTTTTTAGATAATTTGTTTGAACTAGTTTGAGCATTTAATCCTGTTACAGATAAAAGAGCGGCTCCAAATAGTATAAATAGTACTTTTTTCATCTTATAATTTTTTATAAAATTAGCTAAAATCCGTTTCACAAAACTATTTTGGATCTTTAATTTTTGCCAATCAAAAGTTAAATAAAAAATGAAGCCTAACGTTAATCAGACGTTAGGCTTCCCCCCATACAAACAAATCAAACCATGAATTAATTATTATGCAATCTTTTATAAATTATAGTTGATGACTCGGTTGTGTTCGAAAATTTCTTTCCCCCCCAATATGTCAAATGGCTTTCAAAAAATCTTTTAATGGCTTGTATTGATGTAAATTTAAATCCTAAAATATCCGAAAGACATATTAAAAAAATCTTCGACCTGGAAGTCCGAGTACATCAACTATATAATATTTTCTCTTTTCTTATTTCTAACGAATTATTAATAAGCGCGGCATTCTTTTGTGCATCGTGATAAAGTACCTTCTAAAAAATCCTTTTTAGTAAAAACAGATAATGCCAAAACTGTTGTTAATCCCACTATTAATATTTTGACTATTATTTTGCTATCCATAGGTCTTTAATAATATTATAACAACAGCTTTTTATGTTTTTGGTCACTTTGTCTAAGATCTTTCTGACCTTATTAAAAACATTTACGTAATTGCATTGTTTTTGGTTTTAAAAAAATGAAAAAAAAATGCATTTTTTTCTGACCCCTTTATTTTCTTAGGTTTTAGACTATTAAAAAAAAATAAAAAAATGAAGAAAAAATAAAGTAACTTTATGACAGGTTAGCATATAACGTCTTAACTTTTAATGTTTAAACTTAAAAATCCAAATCTATGAGTCAAGAAGAACTGTTAGTTTTAATTTACAAAAAAGACGAAAAAGCTTTTACGCATTTGTACGATATGTACTCAAAAAGTCTATTTTCTGTCATTCATGTCTTAATCAAAAATCGAGAAGAAGCTGAAGATGTGCTTCAGGATGTTTTTGTCAAAATCTGGAAAAACATCGACACTTACAACGAAAGTAAAGGACGATTTTATACTTGGATACTTAATATCGCCCGAAACACTTCAATCGATAAACTTCGTTCTAAAGACTACAACAACGGTCAAAAAAACCTTTCATCAGATAATTTCGTAAATCTCTTAGACGAGAGCAATAAATTGAGTCATAAACTTGATGCAATTGGAATTCAAGAGTTTGTAAAAAAACTAAAACCAAAATGTATCGAAATAATCAATTTATTATTCTTTAAAGGATATACCCAGCAAGAAGCTTCAGAAGAATTGGCAATGCCACTGGGAACTATCAAAACTCAAAACAGAAACTGTATTAACGATTTACGTAATTATTTGAAGATATAATGGAAGCACAAGAATATATAGAATCAGGAATTTTAGAGCTGTATGTTTACGGTCTATTAAGTGAAAAAGAAAATCTCGAAATTGCCGAAATGGCAAAAAAGAACCCAGAAATGGATCAGGAAATTATCTCGATAGAAAAAGCTGTCATTGCGCTTTCTTCTAGCTTCTCTCCTTTCCATTCTGTAGAGAATTTCGAAAAAATTAAAGCTCGTCTTGAACTTAAACACGGAAAAGTAGTCGACATGAAACCAGCATCAAACTGGTCACAATATGTTGGCTGGGCTGCGGCAGTGCTATTGCTTTTAGGTTTAGGATATCAGACTTTAGAATTGACAAAAACAAAAGAAGCGATTTCTACTGTTGGAAATGAAAAGAATAAAATTCAGCGCGAATATGCTTTTTTAGATCAGCAGAACAAGCAAACCGAGAAAAACTTGAGCATCGTAAGAGATATTAAAAATACAGGTGTAACTCTTGGCGGACAGGCTGTTTCTCCTGCTTCTTTTGCAAAAGTATATTGGAATAAACAGACTAGAACCACTTATATTGATGCGGCAGGTTTACCAACTCCTCCAAAAGGAATGGTTTATCAGGTTTGGTCTTTGAAGTTAAGTCCTGTTCTTACGCCAACAAGTATTGGTTTATTGGATAATTTTGAAGGAAATAAACAAAAAATCTTTGCTGTAGAACAAACGGATTCTGCAGAAGCTTTCGGAATTACCTTGGAGCCAGCCGGCGGAAGTCCAACTCCAACAATGGAACAGCTTTATACTTTAGGAAAAGTTTAAAATTAATCTTTTATAAAAAGCTAAAACGCATATTCAGAGTAATATGCGTTTTTTTATTATATTTAATTAACCAAAAACCAATTTATGAATGCAAACTTACTCTTGAGAATCGCTATGGCGATTATTCTCCTCACCCATTCTATTTCCGGAATGTTTAATAACGGCATTAATGATTTTGGAAATCTTTTCCTCAACCAAATTGGTTTTGCCCCGTATGGTGTATTCCTCGCTTGGAGCATCAAATTATCTCATGTTGCTGCAGCAATACTTTTATTAGCTAATAAATATATTAAACTTGATGGCTTTGTTACCATTTTCGTTCTTATAATGGGAATCATTCTAGTGCACTTTAAAGAAGGTTGGTTTGTTGTTGGCGGCGGAAGAAATGGTGTTGAGTATAATTTTCTACTGATAATAGTTCTAATGGCAATTATGTATCCTAACGGTTTTCAAGTAAGTAATGAAAAAAAATAAAAAATATCACTTTCGAAAAACAATTCTTTTTATCACTTTATTATTTAGTGGAATCATTTTCTCGCAGCATATTCCTGTTGATGAGTATAAATCTCTGAATAAAAACGACAAGGGAATAAAGAAACTGACTGTAAAATTAAATGATACAATTTCAGAAGAGTATTACTTTGATCTAAATGGGATGCCGTATTTTTCAATAGAACGTTCCTATTTTATAAAGTATTATAAATATGATATTAAGAACAGAATTATAAAAAAAATTCAAGTTGACCCAGCCAGAGGTTTTAGTTTTGAGGAGGTAAAATATTTCAAAAACAAAACAAAAGTTTACTCTTATCTTACTGAAGATGAAAAAAAGTATCAACTTGAGCATGATCAATATTTAAAAAATAAAGCGAACGGAGTTGAATATACTATTGTTGGAAAAGATACTATTAGCATTGATGATGCTTATGCAGTAGTTGGGTCTGATGAAGAATATTATAAATACGCTAAAGAGGTTGCCTCTATTCATGACACCATAAGCATGTTTAATTCTTTTGCTTTCAAAAATTTAATGAAGGAACCTAAATACATTTCATTTTCAGCTGAATATGACAACAAGTTAAGGCCATTAAATGAAAAATACTTTAATTCAAGAAATAAAATCACTTCGGACAAAAAGTTTTATTATTCTGGCAATACTGTAACTATCGTCTCTAATACTGATATGATTGGAAAAGGCAAAATAGTAAAGACTTTAGACTCTTCTAATAATATATTAACTGAAGTTGAAAAACAAAAAACTATAAAGTATAAATATGATAAAGGATTATGTATTGAAAAAAAAGAGTTTGAGGGTCATATTCTTGCGAACATAACTTCTTGTACATATAAAGATGGTCTATTAGAACAAAATATATATGAAGATTTTCAGAATGGAGGAAAATTTGTTACGAATTATGTTTATGATTCTAATAAAAGAGTAACCGAAACAATAAGCACTTCTAATCATTCAAAACAAGTGCATAAGTATACTTATGAATATTATTAGTCTATTCAATTTTATTTCTAGAGAAAAAGGTGTGCTAATAATTTAGAACTTTAAAAAAAATACAAAAATGGAAATCATTTGCAAAAATTGTCATCAGATTTTTAAAGGTCATTATTGCAACAACTGCGGTCAGCCTGCAGAAACGCACAAAATAAATGCTCATTTTTTATGGCATGATATTCAGCATGGTTTATTGCATTTTGATAAAGGTATTTTGTATTCTTTGAAACAATTATTTACCAGACCTGGGCATTCTATTCGTGAATTTATTGAGGGAAAAAGAGTTCATCATTTTAAGCCTTTATCTTTGGTTGTAGTTCTCGCAACACTTTATGGTCTTTTATATCATTTCTTTCATATTAATACTTTTGAAGCAGCAAAGACTTCAGATATCGATTCTGATTATTTAAACGAATGGTTTGCTACCCATTTTTCTTGGGTCACAGTGGCGTCAATTCCTATCTATACTATTGGCACCTATCTTGTTTTTAGAAAACAGGGATATAATTTTGTTGAATTTTTTGTACTCAATACTTTTAAGGCGGCTCAAAGAATATCTGTACAATTACTAACAATGCCTGTATTGATTTTTCTAAATCATACCTCGCACATAAAACAGTACAACAATATAATGTATGTTATTGGCATTGTTTTGATCTTTTGGACAAACATTCAGTTTTTTAATAAAATGTCTAAAATCAAAGCTTTTTTCTTAACGCTGTTGAGTCATCTTATTTTTCTAATTTGCTTTTTCCTAATAACCGCTATTATACTTCTCCTCTTTGGTAAACTTTAAAATTTGATATAAAAAAAGGTTCAACATTGTGTTGAACCTTTTTTATGAATTAATAATTATTGCAAATTATCTATTTCTTTACTTTTTTAGTTTTATAGTATTTACGGTACTTAGGATACGTAACAGCTCCAATTATAGAAATTGTAATCAAGCAGTAATAAATCCAGTTTAATGAATGTGCTTCTCCACTTGCGTAAGAGTGTAAACCAACTAAGTGGAAATTTACTCCATAGTAAGTAAACAAGATCGAAACAAAAGCATACATACTCATTAAATTAAAGAACCATTTTCCTCTTAAAGCAGGAACAAAACGAGCGTGAATTACAAAAGCATAAATCATAATCGAGATTAAAGCCCAAGTTTCTTTTGGATCCCATCCCCAGTAACGTCCCCAACTTTCGTTGGCCCATTGTCCTCCTAAGAAGTTTCCGATCGTTAGCATGATAAGACCGATTGTTAAAGACATTTCGTTGATATAGGTAATCTCTTTAATGTTTAGTTCCATTTTGGCTTTGTTTTTCTCGGTTGTAAACAAAATCAATAGTAATGATACAAAACCTAAAATCATTCCTAATGCAGTCGGGCCATAACTACCTACAATAACTGCAACGTGAATCATTAACCAATATGAATTAAGAACTGGCTGTAAATTTGCAATTTCAGGATCAATCCAGTTTAAGTATGCTGCCATTAAAATCATAGCAGTAACAAAAGCCGATGAAGCAACCGTTAATTTTGATTTTCTGTCGAAAGCCAATCCAAAGAACATAGTTGACCAAGCCACATATACAATAGATTCGTAAGCATTACTCCAAGGAGCGTGACCAGAAATATACCAGCGTGCTGTTAATCCTAATGTATGAAGCGCAAATAATAATCCAATTATTATGTGGAATGCATTTATTGTAATACGAAGCCATTTTTTCTCAAAGAAAATATTGACAATAATAAAAATGAACATAAAACTTGCTGCTGTAATATACCAATACGGTAATTTCTGAAATACGTCGTATTTGTTATAGGCAATCTCAGCATCAATTTTCTTCTCGCTTGGTCTTACTTTGGCTCCAAATTTCTTTTGAAAACCATTGATGCTTTCTACTAAATTATCAGCTGTATCAAAGTTTTTCGAAATAGAACCGTTATTCAGAGCACTAAAATATAAAGGCAGAATTTGTTTCACGTAAGTGGAATCCATTCCTTTAAATCCAGCTCCTTCACGCTCTAAATAAGAAACCCATTTGTGGTTTGGATCATTTGGAATAGGGAAAATCTTTAGAATACTTCCGCTTAAAGCAGACTCCATTAAATTTACCTTTTTATCGGTTTCAATAAAATCTTTCTCAAAACTATTTGGATTTGCTGCTTTATAAGCCGCATCTAAATATGGTGATAGTTTATAATTTCCCTGCTCATCAAAGAATTTTACAAACGGAGCATACTTATCTTTAGAATCAATACCAATGATTTTACGTATACTGTCATTTTTTGTGTTGATGTAAATAATAGGAACCTGAATCCAAACCTGAGCATATTGCGTCATAGATAAAAATACCTGGTCAGAGTTCATTTCGTTATACTTATCATCGTGGCTTACTTTACGAAGTAATTCAGATGAAAACGTATTGATTGGCTTCATTCTACCTCCAGCATCCTGAATAATCAGACGTCCAAATTTTGCAGCATGAGCTTCCGGAGCTTTATAGATATTCAATAAAGAATCTAATTGCTTTTTGCTTGGCGGCGCAGTAACGTGATTCGCGTGATCATTAGGATCTGCAGAATGCTCGTGATCATGATCATGTGAGTGAACATGCGGTGACTGCTGTGCAAAACTGCTCAAACTCAACATTAAAACTAAAATCGTAATTAGTTTTTCTTTTTTCTTTTTAACAGCTTCAAGCTTACGTTTCAAATCGCCAAAACGAGAGTTCTTTGTAAACATAATTGCCATTAAACCAATATATAATAAAAAGTATCCCAAATAAGTAATGTTAGTTCCCCAGAAATCATGATTTACAGATAAAACTGTTCCTTTTTCATCTGGATCAAATGAAGACTGGAAGAAACGATATCCTTTATAATCCAAAACGTGATTCATGAAAATATCTGCATCAAAAGTTTCTGTAGAATCCTGAACGGTAACTTTACTTTTAAAAGCAGAATAGCTTTTTTCTGTTCCAGGATATTTGTCGGCAATAAAATCATTTAAACGAATTTTGAATGGTAAAACATACGCTTTACTTCCAAAGAAAATAGAATATTCAATATTACCGATTTTAACCGTTTTAGCTTCTCCAACTTGACCTTTAGAACCAAAAACCATTACTTCTTTTTCTTGTCCTTCAGCTTTTACTTTAACTACTAAAGCGTCAGTATGAGATTTTGCTTTAAAATCATTATTCGATTCGTAATCTACTTTTCCTTTCATTGGAGGCTCTGGAAATACAATTCTAATATCTCCAATGCTATATAACGAACGCATCATTAAAGGCTGTACATTATCTTTTGTAACTTTTCCTTTAAATTGATCTGCCATTCGCATAAACTCACCTTCAAAAGGAGTTTGGATCGTATATTCTTTTCCAGTTGTATTGATGTTAATTGCACCGTCTGTCTGCTTATTTAAAGCAAATAGTACATTGTGAATGTTCTGAACTTCACCTTCTTTCAGATAATGTTCTTCACGTCCGCCTGCTCCGGCTTCAACTAGTTTAAGGTATAAAGTTCCGTTTGGATCTGGTTTAACCACTTCTTTAGCTCCCATGATATAGTTCGAATACGTAACTTCAAAAGGAGTTTCGTCGAATTTTCCTGAAATACTAAAATCATTATTGGTAACAGGAGAAAGCAAAAGACTTTTCTCAAAAACCCTTCTTTTCATTTCCCCTTTATATTCACCATCAGCAAAAATGGTTAGAAAAGTTTTATCTGAATACACTTGGTTTTCTGCCGCGCCTTCGCGAATTGGCATCATTCCTTCATAACTAATATATCTAGTGATAAAAGCTCCTAAAAGAATAAAAATAAAAGAAAGGTGCAATAAAAGGCTTGCCCATTTTTCTTTTTTATGCAATTGATATTTTTTGATGTTTCCGAAGAAATTGATCACAAAGATGGCCATAATTGCTTCAAACCACCAGGTATTGTAAATTAGTATTCTGGCTGTATCGGTATTGTATTTACTTTCGATAAAAGTTCCAACACCCATTGCAATTGCGAATGTTAAAAAAAGAACGGCCATTAAACGTGTAGAAAACAAAAAAGAGAATATTTTTTTATCCATTTCTTAGGAATTACATTGTATAAAAGTGCGACAAAAGTACTTAAAAATGTTGATTAGCAGGCTTTGCCTTTTGTTAATAAAAACCAAAAATAAGGACTATTTTTTAAACGAATTGATAATATAGAAAGTTTAAACTTACAAAACAGATACGCTTTTTTTGAATAATTGTTTTTAGCTAAAAAGTGTTAGAATTCTAACAAAAACCAGAAGACAATAAAAACCTCAAAAAAGCATTATCAATATTCAATAGTCTCCTGCATTAAAAAAAATAATACTAATTTTGCTTTCATGATTCAGATAACAATAATCGGTTCCGGCAATGTTGCACAGCATTTGATAAAGGCTTTTTCTGCCAGCAAAATTGTTGAAATTAAACAGGTTTTTGCACGAAAGAAAGAGGCTTTACTTCACTTAATTGATTCTGAAAAAATAGTTACGGATTACAGTCAATTACAATCAGCTGATTTACATATAATTTCAGTTTCAGATAATGCTATAACAGAAGTTTCAGAACAACTGCCATTTAATAATCAGCTGGTGGTTCATACCTCGGGAACATCCTCAATTGAACTCTTAAATCCGAAAAACCGACGCGGTGTATTTTATCCACTTCAGACTTTTTCTAAAAATAAAGAATTAAATTATTCTATTATCCCTTTTTGTCTAGAAGCAGAAAACACAGCCGATTTTAAGCTTTTAGAAACCGTTGCAAAAAGCGTTTCTACAGCCGTTTATTCTATTAGTTCAGAACAGCGTAAAGCGCTTCATGTAGCAGCCGTTTTTGTGAGCAATTTTACCAATCATTTGTATCAAATCGGACAAGAAGTCTGTGAAGAAAATCAAGTGCCTTTTGCAGTTTTAAGACCTTTAATTCAGGAAACTGCTGATAAAATTAACACACTCAATCCGATTGATGCCCAAACTGGACCGGCCATACGCTACGATTCAAATACGATTAATGCGCATCTGGCTTTTTTACAAGACGAAAACAAAAAAAAAATCTATAAAATCCTAACACAATCTATACAGCATAATGGCAAAAAGTTATAAAGAAATAATGAATGACATCACAACCTTTGTTTTTGATGTAGACGGCGTACTTACAGACAGTTCTGTTTTTGTAACCAATGAAGGCGAAATGTTAAGAACAATGAATATTCGTGATGGTTTTGCGATGAAAGCAGCTATCGAAAGCGGTTATCATGTGTGCATTATTTCTGGCGGAAGCAATGAAGGTGTACGCATTCGTCTTCGCAATCTAGGTATTTCTGACATTCATTTGGGAACTCCTGATAAAGTAAAAACTTTTAACGCTTACTGCGAAAGCAAAAATATTAAACCTGAAAATGTATTGTATATGGGAGACGACATCCCTGATTTTCATGTTATGAAATTAGTTGGACTACCTACCTCTCCTCAAGATGCAAGTCCAGAAATTAAAAATATCTGTCGATACATTTCACACGTAAAAGGCGGACGTGGTGCTGCAAGAGACGTTATAGAGCAAGTGATGAAAGTGCAAGGCAAATGGATGGAGTATTTTAATGGACAGCACGATTAGTTTAATTGTGAATTGTTAATGATAAATTGTTAATTTAAAAACCTTAGAACCTTAGCATCTTAGCCACTCAGAACCTCAGAAAATGAAATTCCTCAAACTCATTCGTTATAAAAACCTTTTAATGCTTGCTTTCATGCAGCTGCTTTTTCGCTATGCTTTTTTAAAACAGCAACAAGTTCCTTTGGCATTAGCTGACTGGCAATACGGATTACTAGTTTTAAGCACTGTATTACTTGCCGCGGCAGGTTATGTTATTAATAATATTTATGACGTAGGAACCGATACCATCAACAAACCAAATGATGTTGTTGTAGGGAAAGGAATTACAGAAACTGCAGCTTATAATATTTATATTGGTTTAAATATTTCTGGGGTTGCAATTGGTTTTATTCTGTCGAATATTATCATGAGACCAACTTTTGCATCGCTTTTTATTTTAATCGCATCACTTTTATATTTTTATGCGACAACTCTAAAACAAATCATGATTTTGGGCAATTTTGTTGTAGCATTGCTTTTGGCTGTTAGCGTTTTGATTATAGGAGTTTTTGATCTTTTTCCAGCTACAACGAGCGAAAATCAGGCACAAATGGCTAGTCTTTTTTCTATTTTAACAGATTATGCTCTTTTTGCTTTTATGATTAATTTTATTCGCGAGATTGTAAAAGACATTGAAGATGTAAATGGCGATTATAATATGGGACTGAATACATTACCAGTTGCAATTGGAGTTAATAGAGCTGCAAAAATAGCATTAGGTTTTGCTATAATTTCTTTTATTTTATCGGGACTTTACTGCAATACATACTTCATGCAAAACAAGCTTTATATAGCTGTATTTTATGCTTTTGCAACTGTTTTAGCACCTTTGCTTTATTTTATTGTCAAAATATTTAGTGCAAAATCTCAAAAAGATTTTCATCATTTAAGCACTATCCTGAAACTTATTTTATTCTTCGGAATTTTATCAATCTTGGTTATTGCCTTAAATATCAAATACAATGCTTAAAGAAAAATTAAAAAAATATAAAATCATTTTAGCTTCGGGTTCGCCTCGCAGACAGCAATTTTTTAAGGATTTGGATCTTGATTTTGAAATTCGTTTAAAAGATGTTGAAGAAATTTATCCGCCAGAATTAAAAGCAGCTGAAATTACCGATTATCTTGCTGTATTAAAAGCAAATGCTTTTGAAGGAGAATTGAAAGAAAATGAAATCTTGGTTACAAGCGACACCATTGTTTGGCACCAAAATAAAGCTTTAGGAAAGCCAAAAAATGCTGAAGAGGCTTTTGCAATGATAAAATCGATGTCTAATGCAACACATGAAGTAATTACTTCTGTTTGTTTTAAAACGGCAGACTCCTCTACTCTTCTACATGATATTACCAAAGTAACTTTTAATGATTTATCAGACGAAGCTATTCTATATTATATTGAAAACTACAAACCTTATGATAAAGCTGGCGCATACGGAATTCAGGAATGGTTTGGTTTTATGGCAGTTGCAAAAGTAGAAGGCTCTTATACCAATGTAATGGGACTTCCGACAGCCAAAGTTTACGAATTTTTGACTACATTAGTGTAAAAATTTATTTATGTTTTCTTTTAAAGAGTATAGCCGAGAAATAATCGCAACAATCATTCTTATTGGAGTTTTGATTGTATTACGTATAGTAATTGCTAAACTAATAAGGCGTTTTGCGGCTACAAGCCAATTATTTGAACATCGTACAAATCTGGTTATTAAGTATATTAATATTTTAATGAATATACTTCTTGTAACCATTTTGATCATAATCTGGGGAGTTCAGACAGAAGATATTTTTATTACTATTTCTTCTATTGCAACTGTAATTGGAGTTGCCATGTTTGCACAATGGTCTATTTTGAGCAATATTACTTCAGGAATGGTTCTGTTTTTCTCTTTTCCTTTTAGGATTGGAGACACCATTAAAATTCATGATAAAGATTTTCCTATTGAAGCTGAAATCGAAGACATTAATACCTTTCATGTAAGTTTAAAAACAAAAGAAGGAGAAAAAATAGTTTTTCCAAACAATCTATTACTTCAAAAAGGAATTTCTATCATTCCTGCAAAATACGAGGAACGCGAGTTTTTCGACTAAAATTATAATGGGAATTTTATAACGGGCGGCAAAAAAGCTAGAACAGAAAAAGACAAATAAAGTGTAATATTTGTTTTATAAATTCAGCTAAATAAAATACAAAATGACTCGGCCTATAACATTACCATTTTATGCAAAACTCTCTTTTATTCTTGTTACTTTAATTTGTTTTGCATTCATTTTTTGCATGGGGAAAGATATTCTTACCCCCATTTTAATGGCATTTTTATTTGCTGTTCTACTGCTTCCGATTTTTACTTTTCTAAAGACCAAACTTAAGTTTCCGAGACATCTCGCCGCTATAGTCTGTCTTGCTATTTTTATTTCTATTGTGGTCGGAATTTTGGTTTTCATCTCGTATCAAGTCACTTACATGGCGAATGATTTTGAAACAATAAAGAAAAATGCAAACTCGTTTATAATCCAAATTCATAAATTTATAAGAGAAAATTTTCAGGTAAGTATTGGAGAACAGAAAAAATATCTGGATTCTGTCACAAAAGATTCTGTAAAAACAGGTCAGGCAAAACTCGGTTCGTTTATAATTTCGATAAGTGATGTTCTTTTAGACAGTACGATTATGATTATTTATACCTTTCTGTTTTTGATTTACAAAGAGCATTTTAAGCTGTTTTTCGCCAAACTAATCAAACAGGAAAATCATGGTATTTTGCAGGATATTCTGTCTCAGATAAAAGTTTCTATCAACAATTACATTGTAAGCTTAATTATCGAAATGATTGTTGTTTCGGTATTGACTAGTTTAGGTTTATGGATTATTGGCGTAAAATATTTTATTCTACTAGGATTAATTACAGGAATTTTGAACCTGATTCCTTATATCGGAATTTTTATCGCTGGTGTTATTACTGTTTTAGCTTCACTCACAGGGTCTGGAGAAATTTCAGTAATTCTCGGAATTCTTATTGTGAATATAATAGTTCAGTTTATCGATAATAATCTGCTTGTGCCATTAATTATTAATTCTAAAGTAGAAATTAATGCTTTTGTGTCGATCATGGGAATTATTGTTGGAGGAGCCGCCGCCGGAATTGCCGGAATGTTTTTAGCCATTCCCCTTTTGGCAATTTTGAAAATTATTTTTGATCGAATTGACTCGCTTTCAGCTTGGGGCTACTTGATGGGAAATCATGTTCCGAGAAAATTTGTCTGGAGAAAGAGAAAAATTACAACAGAAAATTAAAAAAAGCGTTATGCTAGCATAGCATTTATTTATTCCTTAAATTCATAAACCTTAAAATTATTAGAAGAAAAACTACCGCATGTCTTTAAACAAAAAAATATTATTTTTTATTTTGCTGTGCTTTTGTTTACAAAGCGGGTACGCGCAGGTAGATCAAAATAAAAAAGAGCCTAAAAAAGAGAAAGACACAACGGAGATTTACACTAAAATCAGAAATTATTCTAAGAAAAATAAATTTACGCAGGCTATGCATAAATTATTCTTTAGGTCTAAAAAATCGAAGAAAAAAGACGAACTGCTTGTTCCCATTGATTCTACGAATTATGATGGAAAGATTATTCGAAAAATCAACATTATAACCTTAGATCCTTTTGGATATTCTGTTGCAGATACTACTCAAATTCCTAAAAATTGGGGAGAAAGAATGGGTAATAGGCTTCACTTAAAAACAAAAAAAATAGCTATTTATAATTTATTGCTTTTTAAGAAAAATACTCCGTACAACACTTATAAAGTTCTAGAGTCTGAACGTTTAATTCGTGCACAACGATATGTTACAGCAGTTAGAATTTCGAATCAAAGTGTTGGGCAAGCTTCAGATTCTGTAGACGTTACGATTCGTGTTTTAGATTCATGGAGTACTATACCAAGATTTTCAATTTCTAGCAATCAAATGTCAATCGGTTTTAAAGAAAAAGACTTTTTTGGAACTGGACAACAATTGGAATATCGTTTCACTAATCGCTTTGACGATGGCCGAAATGCTAATGAAGCAACTTATACAGTTCCAAATATTAAAAATACTTATATCGGTACTGTCTTTCATTACAATATGGATTTGGATAATAACTATATTAAAAGTATAGATATTGAACGAGACTTCTACTCTCCTTTGACTAAATGGGCGGGCGGATTTTATATTGACGAAAGCTTTAGAAAAGACACGCTTCAAGCTCCAGATTCGACATTTGCTTATCAGCCAAAAAAATATACTTCGCAAGATGTTTGGGCGGGACATGCTTTTAAAATGTATGAAGATAGCAATCATGCCATAACTAACTTGATTACAACAGCACGTTTTTTGAATGTAAATTATAGCGAATCGCCTTCTGAGCTTTATGATCCGAATCATTTTTATTCTTCTGAAAAGCTCATTCTCAGCGGAATTGGTCTAAACACAAGAAAATTCATCAAAGACAGTTATATTTTTAGGAACGGACAGACAGAAGACGTCCCAATTGGGCGAATATATGGTGTTACTTTTGGATATCAATATAAAAACACTTTTTGGCGGCCTTATGTCGGGGCTCAATTCTCTTTTGGAAATTATTATCGTCTAGGCTTTTTAAGTATGAATTTTGAAGCTGGAACTTTCTTTCATCAATCCAAAACCTATCAAACCTCATTTTTGTTTGAGTCTAACTATTTTACGAAGTTATACAGTATCGGAAATTGGAAAATTAGGCAATTCGTCAACCCAAAAGTAGTTATTGGAATAAATCGAGATGATATAATTGGAGATCAATTAAACATAAATGAAGATAACGGAATTCCTGGATTTAATAGTTATTTGTACGGAACCAGCAAGGCTGTTTTATCCTTACAGACACAAACGTATTCTCCACATGCATTACTTGGGTTTCGTTTAAATCCATTTTTTAATTATTCTATCGCAGTACTAGGAAGTCCGGAAATGGCGATGACTAAGAGTAAACCCTATTCTCAACTTACTGTGGGATTATTAATTAGCAATGACTATTTGGTTTTCAGTTCATTCCAGCTTTCGTTGTCCTATTATCCAAGTATTCCGCAGCAGGGAGACAATGTTTTCAAAACTAATACTTTTGAAACTACCGATTACGGACTCCAAACTTTTGAGTTGGCAAAACCGAGGGTAGTCAATTACAAGTAATTTTTTTTATTTTTTTATGAAACTTTTAAGCATAAAAAACCACTATAAATCAGATATTTAAGCAATACATACTTTTAATTTACTCGATGAAATGCATTTTTATTCGACAAAATACATCTCTTTTATTTTTTTGGCACAGTATATGAATATCCCTATTCAAGATTAACATTTAAAAAAAACAAAAAAGATGAAAACGATAAAATTAGCAATCGCCGGATTATTTCTAATGGTTGCAAACGCCACGCAAGCCCAAGTATCGATAAACGTGAATATAGGAAACCCACCAGCTTGGGGACCTGCAGGATATACAGATATGGAATATTATTATCTTCCAGATATTGAAGCTTATTACGATGTTCGTGCTGCTCAATTTATCTATTTTGGAGGAGGAAGATGGGTAAGAACAACTTACTTACCAAGACAATATAGAAACTATGATCTATATGGTGGTTACAAAGTAGTTTTGACAGACTATCACGGAAGAACTCCTTATACATACTTTGATCGTCATAGAGTAAAATACTATAAAGGATACCATGGAGTTGCACAAAGACCATACAGACCGAGACCAGTATATGGATATAACGATCGTAGAGACTACAAACATTATGATAAACATGATAAACACCATGACAAACACGATCGCCACGATCATGATGATCACCACGATCACGGACATGGAAGAAGATAATTGCTAAATTATTAGTAATCAGCTCAAGAGAGTATCAATTAAATGATGCTCTCTTTTTTTTTGATAATTTAACTTTGAAGTTTTGTTAAAAATTTGTAATTTGTATATAAATCATTGTAAAACAGAGAGTTTTAACAAAATTAACCTTTGTTTAATGTGATTATGATATATATTTGCACCGAATTTTCAAAACCCAAATTAAAATTTTATGAGAAAGAATGTTTATTTGCTTTCATTTTTAGCAATGTCACTATTAATAGGATGTGACGATAATAATGACAACAAAAATGACGGACAGTCGTCAAATAACATTACTATTACTTCTGATCAATCTACTTTAAATCAAAGGTTAGACTTGACTAATTCAGGAGTAATTTCGATCGAAAATGGTTCGTTGACAGGGAAATCTGCAGAGACAGCCAACACTTCTTTTCCTCTAGTTCAAATTGCCGAAGTTAAACCGCCAGTTGATGCTAACGGAAGAACACTACAAGCCAGCCATGTTACGGTAAACGGAAATTATGCTTATGTTTCTTATATTATGAGAGGCGATGCTTATTCTGGAGCAATTGACGTAATTGATGTTTCAGATCCTTATAAACCAAAATTGGTTACATCGGCTTTAATTCCTAATACAGACATTACATCTCTAACTTTCTCTGGATCAAATTTAATTATTGGGGCAGCAAAAGATGTAGACAAAGATCCGCTTCTTACTACAAATCCAGCTATTGTTCTTAATATGGAGTTAAGTTCTGGACTGCTTACCGATAAATTTAAAACGAATTATTTAGAAAATAGAGTTACAACAGATGTTGCCGCTAATACTTCTAATTATTTTGCTGTAACTGGAGATAACGGAAGTTTATTCAAACTAAGCAGCTCTACTAAAGAAATTACTGGAAAAGCTACTGTAGCCGATTTACGCTCTATTGCCTTAACAAGCGACAAAGTAGTCACTTTAAGCGGAACGAAAGGCGTTAATATTTACAATCAATCTACTCTTGCTTTGCAAAAAAGCTTTACAACTTCAACTGATGTAAGTGGTGCGAAACGAACAATGGATATCGACGGTACAAAACTTTTTGTTTCTGAAGGTCCAAACGGTCTTGGCGTATACGATATCAACAGTGGTTCTAAATTACAAAGCATTGCAATTGCAACAGCTGGAGAAGATAATGTAACAAATGCTGTTTCTTTTAATGATGGCTATGCTTTTGTAGCAAACGGAGCTCTTGGCTTAAATGTTTACCAATCTTCAACACAACTTAATTTATTAGGTTCTGTAGGAATTGCAGGTTCATCAAACTATGTAAAATCAAGCGGAAATTATATCTATGTTGCAAGCGGAACAGGTGGTTTGAAAATTATTAAAATGGAAAAACCAAATGGAACTTTTGCAAATTGCACATCTTACATTGTATACAATCAAGGTAAAGATTTGATTTTGAATTCTAACGACATAAAATCATACCAAGGAGCAACTGCTATTAATTCGGCAATTATTAATTCTGGTGCTGTTTTAACACATTGTGGTTCAATTACCGTTCAAAATAATCTGACTTTAAACAGCGGTGGTACTTTCAACATGACTGGAAGTTTGTCTCAAGGTAAATACCAGCAATCGAATCCA